>JBMDWN010000090.1:0-5713 GCA_048595275.1 Olivibacter sp.
CCCTTACCGCTTATACTATGCCCACCTGGACTCCCAGCTGGTGCAGGCCGGTACGGCGGTTAGCATCGGAGACACGCTGGGTTTGGTAGGGAATACGGGTAACGCCAGAACGACGCCTCCACATCTCCATTTCGGCATCTATGGTGCCGACGGAGCGGTAGATCCTTTACCTTTTCTACGGCCCGGGAAAGAGCGTCCCGCACCGGTGCGGGCAGACACTACCCGCCTGGGGGGCTACTATTATCGAAAGACAGCGGAAGGAATGGTGCCCGTGGAGGTCGAGTCCGCTTATCAGCAAAACTATCGGGTGGTGCTGCCGGATGGAACAAAACTGCAATTGAGACAAAACCAGCTAAGCCGATCTCCCGGGATATCCAGAACGATAAAGGTGGTATCGGAAACGCCCCTCTACTTCGCTCCGGATACGAAGGCCATGCTTTTCCGCACGCTCCCGGCCGATACGACGGTCAGCGTTACCGCTGCCTTCAACACTTTCTATTGGCTGGAAGGTTCAGAGGAGTGGATTCAAAATACGCTTTAGCTTCCGGCTGTTAATCTTAAGCAGACGTTTCATAAAACTCTAATGGTAAGCCATCCGGATCGGAAAAGAAGGTGAACTTTTTTCCCGTCAGTTCATCAACCCGTATGGGTTCACAGCTTACCCCTTGTTTCTCCAGTGCCCCAACAGCCGCCTCTAGATCGCCAACCGCAAAAGCCAGGTGTCTCAGGCCCTGAGCTTCGGGCCGGCTTGGACGAGCAGGAGCGCCTGGGAAGGAAAAGAGTTCTAAAATGTAGTGACCGTTCAGTGCCAGATCGAGTTTCCAGGACGAACGCCCGGCACGATAATGTTCGCTGAGGATCTCTAATCCGAGAACACGTGTATAAAAGTCTTTGGATCGCTCGTAGTCGTCGACTATAATCGCGATATGGTGAATGGATTTTAAAATTCCTGTCGTCATTTCGTTAATTTAAGGCTCGCTGCTTAATATTTTCGTAACATTTATAATAGATCCTCGCAATAACTCGTAAAAATAGAGGATTTCCTTACATTAGGGCAAAAAATCAATCTAACATGATAAAACGAATACTTTATTGTGCTGCATTTTTACTTTTTGGTCAGGTGCAGGCGCAGGAAACGTATCCGGTAAACGGATCGGTAGACAAAAGGCCCCAGCGTTTCGCCTTTGTACACGCAACCATTGTGCCGGCTGCGGGACAGATGATTGAAGACGGTGTACTCCTGGTGAAAGGCGACCAGATTGAGCGCGTGGGTAAGAATCTATCCATACCGGAAAATTATGTCGTAATCGACGTTAAGGGGAAATTTATCTATCCCTCCCTGATCGACCTGTTTAGCTCTTACGGACTGGAGTCGGCAAAAGAAAGCCCTCGTGCTTTCGGTCGGCAAGCCCAGGTCATGACTTCCACTAAAGGCGGTGCTTATGCCTGGAATGAAGCAATTCGTCCTGAAACCCATGCCTTTGAGCAGTTTGAAGCAAACGGGAAAGAAGCAGAAGAACTTAAAAAACTAGGATTCGGAGCGGTACAATCGGTTTCAAGAGATGGTATTGCCAGAGGAACCGCTTTGTTTACAACGCTCGCGGCAGAACGCCCGAACGAGTCGGTTCTGGTGCCGGAAGTCGCTGCACATTATTCATTTGAGACAGGAACCGCCAAAACTTCTTACCCTTCTTCGCTGATGGGCAGCATTGCCCTGCTCAGACAAACCTATTACGATTCAGAATGGTACGGCGGACAAAAAAAAGAATACAACATCTCCCTGAAAGAATTCGGGCGCCAGCAGGCATTGCCCCAGTTCTTCGAGGTAGGAGACGTATTGGATATTCTGCGTGCAGATAAGATTGCTAAAGAATTCGATAAACAATACATCATTAAAACCGGCGGAAACGAATATCAGAGACTAAAGGAGGTTAAAGCCACCGGATCCCGGTTGGTAGTGCCCCTGGACTTCCCGAAGGCTTACGACGTAGAAGATCCGCTCGATGCCAGCCGCATTTCTTTATCCCAGCTTAAACATTGGGAAATGGCCCCGGCGAACCCGGCATTTCTTCAGAAAGAAGGAATAGCCTTCGCCCTCACAACGGCTGGCCTGGAGAATAAATCCGATTTCTGGAAAAACCTCCGTATGGCCATTAGCAATGGTCTCAGCCCGGATTATGCACTTAAGGCACTAACTGAGGTGCCCGCACAGTTCATCGGGATGCAGGACCGGATTGGCTCGCTTGCCGCAGGAAAAATCGCTAATTTTGTAATCACGTCGGACAGTCTTTTCAAGGAGAACAGCCTGATCTACGAAAACTGGATACAGGGCAAGCAATTTGTTATCAATGACGTCCAGCTGCAGGACATACGGGGCTCTTATGCCGTTAACCTGCCAGATTACGGGCAGGCAACGCTCCTGATCGAAGGTAATCCTTCCAGCTATGACGCCAAGATATCCAAGGCGGGCGATACCACCAAGACCAAAGTAAACCTGAGCCGTTCAGGCTCGCTGTTGAGTCTAAGTTTCAAACCCAAAGGCGCCCCGCAGAGCTACCGGGCAAACGCTTACGTTGTTTCAGGAACGCCGGTTACCCTCAAAGGTGAATTGACGAAACCGGACGGCACCAGGCAACCTTTCGAAGCAACTTACAAGGAGCCTTTCACAGAGAATCAAAAGAAAAAGTCGACAGCTGTTTTGGCAGAAGGAAAAGTTATTTTTCCGTTCGTTGCTTACGGAAACGAACAGTTGCCCGTGCGTCGTAACGTGCTGCTTAAAAACGCTACCGTATGGACGAATGAACAGGAAGGTGTATTAGAAGGCGCTGACGTCCTCCTGGCCGACGGTAAAATCAAAGCGGTGGGTAAGAACCTTTCGGCAGGTGGTGCGGAGGTCATTGACGCTACCGGCAAACACATTACCCCTGGTATTATCGATGAGCACTCGCACATCGCCATCTCCCGCGGCATAAACGAAGGTACGCAGTCGGTCACTTCCGAAGTCCGTATTGCCGATATAATCAATTCCGAAGACGTCAACATTTACCGCCAGCTTGCCGGCGGGGTAACCAGCTCGCACATCCTTCACGGTTCGGCAAATGCGATCGGCGGACAATCCCAGTTGATCAAGTTGCGCTGGGGGCTTTCTCCGGAGGAAATGAAGTTCGCCGGATCGGATGGTTTCATCAAATTTGCGCTGGGCGAGAACGTTAAGCAAAGTAACTGGGGCGATGTAGCCCGTGAACGCTTTCCACAGACGCGTATGGGCGTCGAGCAAGTCTACGTCGATGCCTTTACCCGTGCGAAGGAATACGAGAAAGCAATGGGCGTGAAGGGCAGTACGGTACGACGTGATCTGGAACTGGATGCGCTGGTGGAAATTCTGAACGATAAGCGCTTCATCACCTGCCACTCCTATGTACAGTCAGAAATCAATATGCTTATGCACCTCGCAGACAGCATGGGTTTCAAGGTTAATACTTTTACCCACATTCTGGAAGGTTATAAGCTGGCAGACCGCATGGCCGCAAGAAGCATTGCCGGCGCAACGTTTGCCGACTGGTGGGCTTATAAAATGGAAGTTCAGGAAGCGATTCCTTACAATGCTTACCTCATGCAGAAAGAGGGCGTGGTTACGGCCATCAACTCCGATGATGCAGAAATGGCGCGCCGCCTGAATCAGGAGGCTGCAAAGGTGATGAAGTATGGCGGCATCGGCGAGGAGGAAGCCATGAAACTCGTAACCTTGAATCCAGCAAAAATGCTCCATGTTGATGATCGCGTCGGAAGCCTTAAAGTTGGTAAAGACGCCGATGTGGTGGTTTGGTCCGGAAACCCATTGTCGATTTATGCCAAGGCAGAAAAGACTTTTGTGGATGGTGTTAAGTACTGGGATATTGAAGAAGATCAGCAAAAGCAAAAAGCCTTGCTGTCGGAGAAAGCGAGACTGGTCAACAAATCGATCGATGCTAAATCTGCCGGAGGCAGTACGCAACGGGCTTCGGCAAAGCCGAGCTTCATTTATCACTGCGAAACCCTGGAAGAAGGAGCTGTTGAACAAGATTAACGAAGAACATCATGAAGAAATTGATATATGGAATGGCGCTGCTGGCCTGTGCAGGCGTCGGATCGGCAAAAGGACAGGCAACCATTTACCCGGCTAAGGCGCAGGAGGAAAGCATTGCCTTGACGGGCGCCATGATTCACATCGGCAACGGACAGGTACTGGAAAACGGTACGGTTGTATTTGATCAGGGGAAGATCACCTTTGTCGGCACCAGCGGTGCGCCGGCGGCTTCCAAGACCATAAATGCAGGCGGCAAACATATTTACCCGGGTTTCATTGCACCAGGCACAAACCTGGGTCTGGTAGAAGTGGAGTCGGTCAGGGCGACGCTCGATAATGCAGAGGTTGGAGATAATAACGCGCATGTACGGTCCCTCGTAGCTTACAACACGGATTCTAAGGTGATCAATACGCTACGCTCTAATGGCGTTTTGCTGGCACAAATCACACCCGAATCGGGACTTATTTCCGGGCAGTCTTCTATTGTCCAGCTGGACGCCTGGAACTGGGAAGATGCCGCTTATCATACAGACGATGCCTTGCACATCAACTGGCCAGCCGTAAGACAGTCCCGTTATGGAGCACCGACAAACGTAAAGGAGCAGGAGCAGCGCGTGCAGAAACAGATTATGGATCTGGAGCAGTTCATTGCCGATGCGAGGGCCTATTCTAAAGATGGTGGCAATAGTGGTCAGGTGTTCAACGCGCGGCTGGGCGCTATGAAAGGTGTTTTTGACGGCAGAAAGAAAGTGCTGGTGCATGCCGATCGGGCGAAGGACATTATTCAGGCCATTCAGACGCTGAAAAAATACAATATCTAACCCGTTATCGTTGGCGGTGCTGAGGCACATCTGGTGGCAGATCTGCTGAAAAGCGAGACGATACCCGTCATCATACATCAGTCTCATTCACTACCTGCCCTCGAGGATGAAGCTGTGAACCAGCCTTATCAGCAGGCAAAGATGCTTAGCGATGCCGGTATTCTGGTCGGCTACGGTATGGATGGTTTCTGGCAGCAGCGGAACCTGCCTTTTATGGCGGGAACAGCTGCCGCACATGGGATGGATCGGGAGCAAGCTTTATCTACGATAACGTTAAACACGGCTAAAATACTTGGCATCAGCGAGCGTACAGGAAGCCTGGAGGTCGGCAAGGATGCGAATTTATTTGTGTCCGCCGGAGATGCGCTGGATATGAAGGGCAATCAGCTGGAGCATGCCTTTATCATGGGCAGAACCATCGACTTAAACAACCTGCATAAGCAACTGTTCGAGCGTTATGAATACAAATACAGCCAGCAGGATTGAGGTGTACGGACCCTTAAAACGCCTTATTGATTTGTAAAACAATAGCAAAGAGGCTGTCCCGACAAGGCAGCCTCTTTGGAGTTTTAACACCTTCAAGTATGAGTTTCGACAAATAATTATCGGCTTCAGCCAACGCAAGAAAAAAGCAAAAAATTAGAAGACTGGCGGACATCTGGGGGGTACCTGGTGCACCCCAGTACTGACTCAGCCCCGACTCAGACAGGACTATCGCGTGAGAAACTTCCGAACAATGGTCAAAGGATGCCCATAGCTGATCCGTTGTGTACCGGAAGCTGGGGCGCAGCAGGTTTGCCTAGCCGGGATTGCGATTTCCGCTAGT
>JBMDWN010000091.1:0-5309 GCA_048595275.1 Olivibacter sp.
AGCTGGCCGAAAATTGATACAACTGGCGCAACAATTAAACCGCACCTTGACCGTGTATCAAAACGCCCGGTGGAACGGCGATTTCCTGACGATTCGTAAAATCCTTCTGGAAGGGAAGCTCGGAGAACTGGTCACGTTCGAGGCGCGTTATGACCGTTTCCGGAACTATTTCAGACCAGGTGCCTGGCGAGAAGCGGATTTACCGGGTTCCGGCATCCTTTATGACCTGGGCGCGCATCTGATCGACCAGGCTCTCGTATTATTCGGCAAGCCCAAAGCGCTCTTTGCCAACCTGCGAATGGCCCGTCCGGGAGCAAAAGCGGTGGATGATTTTGAGTTGCTTTTCTATTACGATCGCTTAAAGGTATCCCTGAAAGCCAGTATGCTCGTTAAAGAGCCCGTTGCCCGTTACGCTTTGTTCGGCACTCAGGGCGCCTACGTAAAATACGGTTCAGATCCGCAGGAAGCAGCCTTAAGGTCTGGAGTGCCGCCAGATGCAACAGGATACGGCATTGAAGATCGGGAGCATTACGGAATACTGAACCTGGACGACAGCGAAACGAAAATAAAATACCCAAGCGAACCTGGCAACTATATGGCATTTTACAACAATCTTTACGATGCCCTATTGAACAATACGCCTTTGGCAGTACCAGCGGAACAAGCTCTCCAGGTCATTGAACTGATCGAAATGGCAGAGAAGAGTTCCCATGAACAAAAAGTAATTCTTTTTTCCTGATTCATGCAGTGGGACGCGATTATTGTCGGAGCAGGCGCATGCGGTTTGATGTGTGCAGTACAAGCCGGCAGGCTGGGTAAAAAGGTGCTGCTTCTTGAGGCGAATCAGAAAGCCGGAGCCAAAATTCTGATATCTGGTGGAGGTCGCTGTAATTTCACGAATCTTTATACATCGAAAAAGAATTTTATTTCAGAAGATCCGGATTTCTGTGAAACAGCACTTGAGCAGTGGTCTGTCGAGGACACCATACAATTTTTTGAAGCTTACGGAATCAAAGCGGAAGAGAAGAAACTGGGCCAGCTTTTTCCGGGAAGCAACAAGGCAGCCGACATTGTCCGGGCCTTTACCAGTCAGCTTGAGCATCTTGGCCAACGATTGGCGACGGGGAGCCTGGTTCACTCCATTCGTAGAGATGAGGAGGGTGTTTTTATCGTTAGTTACCGGAGCAACGGACAGGAACATACCACTTCCTCCAGGCGGGTAGTTATCGCTAGTGGCGGGTTACCCATCCCGAAACTGGGAGCAACCGACTTTGCCTTGAAGACAGCCACCGAGTTTGACATGCCGCTCGTCCCAACTGCTCCGGCCTTAGTTCCCTTAACCGTTCACGCTAGAGAACAACCCTGGTTCGCCAGGCTGAGCGGCACCTCTGTTCATTCCACTGTGTCAGCAGGGGGTGCACACTTTAGCGAAAACGTGCTATTAACGCACTGGGGATTGAGCGGGCCGGCAGTTCTGCAGGCCTCCTCTTACTGGAGACCAGGTAAAGAATTGAGGATAAACTTGCTTCCTGATCAGTCATGGAAAGAAATCCTTCAAAAGGAGCGCGATAACGGTGGCAGGAAAGAAGTCGGTCAACTGATTCAACCATTTTTTTCCAAAAAGTTTATCGACGCACTCGCGGACCATATCCCGATAGAACGCAAGATCGCTTCGCTGGGCAAAAAAGAGGCTACGGCAATTGACCAGCTCCTGCATCGCTTCACCCTGGTTCCCGCGGGCGATAAGGGTTACCAGAAAGCGGAAGTAATGCGTGGGGGAGTAGATACCCGGGAACTTAACGCCTTTACCTTGGAATCTAAACGTGTTCCAGGCTTATTTTTTGGGGGAGAATGTGTGGATGTTACAGGCTGGCTCGGTGGCTACAACTTTCAGTGGGCATGGGCAAGCGGAACCCTTATTGCCCGAAATCTCTGAGCACAAAGTTGTCAAAGCTCAGCAAATTTGATATGTTTGCTCCCGTGAAGTTAAGACTGATTGGCCTGTTCCTTTTTTCTTTTTTTGCCACCAACTCGTGGGCTCAGGATAAGAGCATAACCTGCCGGTTTTTGATGACTATGCAAAACGCTTTCGACAACAGCCATTATACCGACTCCGTTTTAACTCGACTGGAGAATGTCAGGGATAAATCAGCTGTTCAGAAAGGACAGATGGGGGTATTGCTGACCTTGAAAGGTAAGCATGCGTTCAATCCTTTTAACAAATACCGTTATGTGAAGAATGGATTGACCGAACTGTCCGGGGCTATAGAAAAAGCACCTGAAGATTTATCGCTCCGCTTTTTCAGAATCTCAATCGAAGAAAATATTCCTGCCTTTTTACAGATGAGCAGTCATCTTAACGAGGATAAAAAGAAATTGCTGAACCTGGCTCCGATAGCATCCAGCAAACACGATCAATGCCTGCTGGATGCCATTTACAAACTGGCGAAGAATTCAAGTAGGTTCTCAACGGACGAGGCGGAGATGCTGAAAACGCATATTTACGCCCATAGCAGTCGCTTTAATCCTTAATCCGCTCAGGGGAGTTCGGCCACGAAGCCCCCGTCTTTCAAAATGTCTTCCTTAAAAAGGAACAGCTGTTCCAGCGATATGGTACCGGTGACGTATTTAAAATCGCGGGCGTAGTATCGCTCCTCAATTTCCTTAAACCCGATACGCTGTACAAGGTCTTCATCGGAGTAACGTAAATAAACCCGGATGTCGTGATTCCGATGATACCTGAGCTCCGTGTTTGCCAAGTGTTTTTTGTACTCATAGCGGTAGCTATAGCGCAATGCAGCGATGTCTGACAAGACGGCGGATCCCGTCGGATGTCCTCCCGCACCTTTCCCGTAAAAGAACTGTTGATCAGCAAAAGCGGCTTGTACGACCACCCCGTTGTTTTCGTTCTCTACGGAGAAGAGTATGTTCTTTTCGTGAACAAATTTCGGTAGCACATACAGCATGAGTTCTTCATTGTTGATCTCCCTGGCCGCCGGTATTAGCTTAATCTTGTAATTCCGCTCTTTAGCCAACCTGATGTCGTCAGCGCTCAGACTGGAAATACCGAAATTAAAGATCTTATCCGGCGGGATGTTAATCCCGTAGGCGTGTGAAGCCACGATAGCCAGCTTAAACTTAGAGTCGTAGCCGTCGACGTCCAGCGAGGGATTGCTTTCTGCAAAACCAAGGTCCTGAGCTTCTTTTAAAGCCTGTGGATAGCTACAATTTTCATTAAAAATTTTCGATAGAATGTAGTTCGAGGAACCGTTGAAAATACCACTTACTGCGTGGAGTAATTCGTTATCGTAATACTCTTCGAGATTGCGGATGATGGGTATACTCCCACAAACGGCTCCTTCATATAAAAGCGAGGTACCATGTTCTTGCTGCAGGGCTACCAATTCTTCAAGATGACAAGCGATCATTTTCTTATTCGCAGACACCACTTGCTTTCCGCTAGCCAACGCACGAGATACAATATTAAAGGCAGCATCGGCATCATCGATCAATTCAATTACGGTATTGATTTCCGGATCTTCGAGGATATCGTCCGCATTGGTCGAAAACAAGTGCTTTGGTAAGGATCGCTCTTTATCGGGATTTTTAATGACAAAACGTTTGATTTCGAGGTTTAATGCCTTCGTCTTGATAATATCGTACAATCCCTGACCAACCACACCGAATCCAAAAAGTCCGATCGTTAATTTTTTACTCATGTATAATTGTTTTACAAAATAGAATGTTTAGGTTCTTTTGGTTCTTTCTTCCGGGCGCAGCGCTTTAAAAAGCCGTCGATGGCCAGCGCTATGGCGGCTGTCTCAATCAGGAAGCCATCGTGACCGTAAAAGGAATCGATCTCGGATAGTTCTGCTTCAGGGATATGGCGCGCCAGAAATCGTTGCTCTTCAATCGGAAATAAAAGATCGGACGTAATGCCGATGACAAGGGTGTTCGCCTTGATTCCGGAAAGGGCCTTTTCATTGCTTTCCCGGTAGCGCCCTACGTGGTGCGAATCCATCGCTTTGCTCAGATACCAGTAACTGTAGGCGTTAAAGCGCCTGACCAGCTTTTCTCCCTGGTAGTTTTGATAGGAAGAGGCACGAAAATCATCGAAGACCTCTTGCTTCTCTTCGCGTTGTGTCGACGAATAGGTATGATAACTTCGGTAAGATAATAAAGCGATACTCCTGGCCGCTTTCAGACCGGCGGCGCCTCCGGAAGGTTTACCTGCGTAAAAGGTTGGATCAGCGGCTATAGTCAACCGCTGGCTTTCATTGAAAGCAATTCCCCAGGGCGAATGTTGTGCATTGGTGGCCAGTAATACGAGGTGTTCTATTCTATCGGGGCTGGTTATTGCCCACTCCATAGCTTGCTGTCCTCCCAAAGAACCTCCGATTAACACATTAATCCGATCAATGTCTAAATGGCGGGCAAGTAATTCATGGCAATGTGCCAGATCCCGGATAGTAAAAGAAGGAAAGTTAAGCAGGTAAGGATTTCCGCTTGCCGGGTCTGTGCTGGTCGGGTTCGTACTCCCATAGGGCGATCCCAGTACATTCGCGCAGACAACATAATGCTCATCCGGATTGAAATAGTCCTGTTCTCCGAATAGCCCATTCCACCAGTCCGATACATCGGAATTGGCTGTTAAGGCATGGCAAACCCAAACAACGTTACTCTTATCCGCATTAATTACACCATAGGTATGATAAGCGATAGTAAATCCCTGAATTTTATCACCACGCTCCAGTTCCAGCACGTCGTTGTGCTGATAGATATGGGTTTTCATAAGTTGCTCCTCTAAGGATTGTTTAGTCATTTCTGTATCTTACTCTAAAATATCCACGTCATGAATTGAAACTGGAGCTAAAGGCTGCAGCATCTTAAAATTCATTTTAATCGGTTCTTGTAAAAGAATCGTTGACTAAAGCGTGTGTTTCTAAAGAGTTTTTTCATTTTCGCTATTCATTTATATTTTCCCGGATTCTTGGGACAGGAATTGGCACCTTATCCATCAGGAGGATGGTTGCCAGTGGGTCAAAGAGCCTGTCTCTCGCCACTTCTTTATAAATCAAGTTCGCTCAGAAATGAGGAAGATTTGATTAAGGCTTCTTTTCAAAAGCCTTGCAAATATACATTTTTGATACGGATGTACAAATTGTGTTATCAAAGTTCTTCCAGGAGCCTTTTCAGGCAATGGTTGCCTTAATTAAGTCAAGACGTATGATATGGTTGGATATCATCACGATTCGATGGTCGGACGGCGGGTAATTCGGTAGCTGCCGCTGTTTTTTCAATATGCCGCT
>JBMDWN010000092.1:0-2057 GCA_048595275.1 Olivibacter sp.
GGCACAGCTGGAGCGGGTGGCTTTTTACAGTGCACCTTTTCAGGCCTTTAGTGTCTGGAACGGTCTGGGCCGGATTACGGAGCCGGAACGCGTGAAGGTGAAGCATTATGTCGACTCGATCCATACGCTGGGTAAGCCGGTACGTTTCTGGGGCTGCCCGGATACGAAGACAACCTGGCAGGCTTTTATCAAGCTGGGCGTGGATTACCTGAATACGGATTCGCCCAACGAACTGGCAACTTTCCTGAATAAATACGAAGCGAACAGCTATACGCGGAAGCGTCAGCATGAGGTGTACCGCCCGACCTACCGGCAGGATGGCTCGGAGGATCAGGTGAAGCGGGTGATCCTGCTCATCAGTGATGGCGCAGGCTTCAACCAGCAATGGGCCGCAGCGACCATTAATGGTGGCCATTTGAATATGACGCAGTTCCGGCACATCGGTTTTCAAAATACCGCTCCGGCCGACGATTACAATACAGACTCAGCTGGCGGGGCTACGGCTTTTGCGACGGGATCTAAAACGCGAAACCGCTACATCGGGAACGACAGCCTGGGAAGACCGCTTCCAAATTTACCGGAGAAGCTGGCGGAGAACAAGATTCCTAGCGCTATTCTGACGAACGACAGGATCACGGGAGCTACGCCATCTTCCTTCTTTGCACACCAGAGCGAAAGGGATGCTTCGGTCGCTATCGCGTACGACCTGTTAAACAGTCCGGTGAAGTTGCTGATCGGCGGTAGTCACCCGGCTTTAGCTGCTGATACTTCGAAACTGAAGCAGCAATTGCAGGAGCGAGGAACCTTGATTCAGGAAGGGTTGAACAAGATTTCAGGTGCCCCCCTGGACAAGCCCCTAATCTGCTTTGCGCAGGACGATGCGGCAAAGGATTACCATATGCTGGAAGATGCTTTCGAGCTGGCACTGGATCGTATGGACGCTACGGGCGACCGCTTTTTTATGATGATGGAAGGCGCAAAGGTCGACGGTGGCGGGCACGGTAACAAAATTGAGCAATGCATCGAAGAATACCTGAGTTTTGACCGCCTGTTGGGTAAGGCGCTTCAATATGCCGATGCGCACGAAGGAACGCTGGTAGTGGTCACTTCCGACCATGAGACGGGCGGCCTGGTGCTGGTGGATGGCGATTACCGGAAGGGTTTCGTTCTGGGGGAGTTTATCACCAACGATCATACGGGAGCGCCAATACCGGTGTACAGCTATGGTGCAGGTGCCCAATACTTTAACGGCTTTATGCAGAACAGCGATATCGGGAAGCGAATCTTGAAAGCGCTTTCGAACTAGTCTTCCGGAACCAGCTCAAGCTCCCGGACACCGGATGGAAGACGGAAACGAAAAGTGGATCCGCCACCGGGGCTGTTTTCTACCCAGATGCGGCCCTGGTGGCGTTTGATGATTTCCGCGCAAAGATAAAGCCCTAGCCCGAAACCACTGATGTTCTGAGTGGCCTGATTTTTTACCCGAAAGAACCGGCTGAAAACAAGGTCTCTATTCTGTTCCGAGATGCCCATCCCCTGGTCAGCAACGCCGACTTCAACGAAATCGTCTTCCTGGAGACAGTTTATGGTTATGTTGCCTCCTGCGGGGGAGTACTTGACGGCATTGCCCAGCAGGTTTTGAATGACCTGGCCGATTTTCTGCCGATCGCCGTAAATCGTGGCGCAATTGTTCATCGAAGTGCTGATTGGATGATTTTCTGCTGCTCCGGGCGTACGATCAGCCAGTATTTCCTCGACAAGGTTGCCCAGATCGAAACTTTCCGGATTCAGGTAGATCTTACCGGCTTTCAGACGCGAAGTATCCAGGAAGCCGTTAATGAGGGTGCTCATGGTTTCTCCCTTGGTCAGCGCACGGGCAATGAGTTCGTCCAAAAACTCGGCGATACGTGTCACCGAAACGCCGCTGCAAGCGCCGAAGATGGAGCTTTTGACGAACTTGTCCATATCGGCGGCATGGCTGCCGCGCAGAATTTTGGAAAGCTTTGTTTTGCCGACGGGCGGGTAAAGCGTGTCAATGCCCTGGATGAGGTCGTAGA
>JBMDWN010000093.1:0-3077 GCA_048595275.1 Olivibacter sp.
TCGGCAAGGCTTTCTGCGTAGGCGCCAAACCAAAGTCCGAAGGAAGAAGGCATCGCTACCTGAAGGAGCGTGTAACCGGGCAGGAGCACCTTTTTGTGTTGATTGCTCAGTTTGATCAGTAGTTCAAAGAGCGTGCGGCTGAGCTGTACCAGTTCTTTAATTTCCTGCCGGAAAAACAGCTTCAGGTCGACTAGAACCTGATCGTTCCTGGAACGGCCGCTGTGGATCTTTTTACCGGCCTCGCCGATGCGCTGGGTAAGCAGCAATTCAACCTGAGAGTGGATATCTTCTACAGAATCTTCAATACGAAAATCGCCGGCTTCAATTTCTTTATAGATGCTTTTTAGCTCGTTCTGGATCGATTTGAGGTCATCTTTACTGAGCAAATCAATACTTTCAAGCATGCGGGTATGCGCTAAAGACCCAAGGACATCGAAGGGAGCCAATGCAAGATCCAAGGTACGGTCCTGTCCTACCGTAAACTGATCCACCTTTTGTTCTACGTCTGTATCTTTCTGCCAAAGTTTCATATAGCTAATTCTTTTTAGGCCTCTTTTATAAAAGACCGTTTAATAAATCAATATAAAATTGGATTCCTGCCTCAATTTCGTTCACATAAATGAATTCGTCTGCACTATGCGAACGGGCGGAATCGCCGGGCCCAACCTTCAACGATGGGATCGGGAGTAAAGCCTGATCGCTCATTGTCGGTGAACCGTAAGTCTTCTTACCCAGCCGGATCCCTGCTTGTACAACGGGATGAGATGCCGGAATGGAAGAAGGGTTCAGTCGGGTGGAACGGGGTTCGACCCGGCAGTCTACCTGCTCGCGGATGATATCCAGGACCTCCTGGTTCGTGTAAGCATCCGTAACCCGTACATCAACAACAAATTCGCACAGGGCAGGTACGACGTTATGCTGTGATCCGGCATGAATGACGGTAACACTCATTTTTACCGGTCCGCATAATTCTGACGATTTCGGGAATTGGTAAGTCCGGAACCACTCAATATCCGGCAAAGCTTTATATAGCGCATTGACGCCTTCCTCTCTGGCCGCATGTCCGGATATCCCTTCCACGGTGCAGTCCAGCACCATCAAACCCTTTTCGGAAATGGCGAGATCAAGCAAAGTAGGCTCGCCGACAAGGGCAAAGCTTAGCGGACCGAGTTCAGGAACGATGGATTCGATGCCGGCACGACCGCTGATCTCCTCCTCCGCACTGGCGGCAAAGCAAAGATTAAAAGGGAGGCTATCCGACTCGTAATAGTGCAGAAAGGCAGCCATCAGAGAAACCAGGCTGGCCCCGGCATCGTTGCTCCCTAAGCCGTATAGCTTACCATCTTCGATATCCGGTGAAAAAGGATCCCGGCTGTAGCCGGGGTTCACCTTTACGGTGTCGTGATGTGAGTTTAATAAGATCGTCGGTTTATCCGGCGAATAATACTTGTTGTACGCCCATATATTGTTGTCCTTCCGCTTGAAAGGGACATTTCGTTGTTGGAAAAAACCGGCTAAAACATCAGCCGTTTTGTCCTCCTCCCTGCTAAAGGAAGGGGTTTGAATAAGTGTTTTAAGTAAGTCGATATAGGCTTGAAACATCCTCTATTCATTATAAAGGCCGCCGGCCCTCGACGCTGAAAGCTTAATGCCCTTAATAAAAGCTGAGCTGAAACCATTATGTTCCATTTCATTCAGGCCGGCAATAGTGCAGCCTTTCGGAGAGGTGACCTTGTCGATCTCACTTTCCGGGTGGCTATGGGTGTGCAGCAGAAGATCGGCAGCTCCCTTAGCGGTCTGGACCGCCATTTTCAGGGCGTCATGCGCATGAAAACCGATTTCGACGCCGCCCTGAGAAGCAGCCCGGATGCTCCTTAAGAAAAAGGCAATTCCGCAGGCGCATAAAGCCGTAGCGGAAGTCATGAGTTCTTCGTTGATGATAACGACGTCTCCTACGGTTTCGAAAAGCCGGCTAACCTCGTTAATCTGCGCTTCTGAAGCCTGATCACTCGCAATGCAAGTCATCGACTGTCCAATAGCAATAGCGGTATTCGGCATGGCGCGAATAACACTTAGATCCGGTCTTCCCAAGCCGTTCCGTACAGCCTCACAGCTTACGCCTGATACAACCGATACCATTAACTGCCCGTCATTCAGGTGAGGCGCTAATTCCTTCAATACTACATTCAGCTGTTGCGGAAGCACTGCCAGAACAATCAAACCAGCATCCTTAACCGCTTCGGTGTTATTGTCGCTCACCGTAAAACCGGCCTGCTTTTCGGCCTCCATGGAGCGGATGTTTCTGCGGGTCAGCGTAATGTTTTCCGCAGTGGTGTACTGCTTATCTACCAAGCCTTTCGCCAGGGCAAATCCGATATTCCCGGATCCGATGATGCTGATCTTTTTCATATTCTTAGCTGATGATCGTTCCATTTTGCTCCGAAAGAATTTCTTCCGCATGTTTGATGATGACGCGCTTCACGCCACGGTCAACGGCACTGAAGGCATTATCCAGCTTCGGAACCATGCCGGCAGCAATTACCCCATCCTCTTTATAACGTTGGTAACCGGTTCTGTCTATCGCGGGAATAACGCTGTTCTCATCATTCACATCGCTCAGCACGCCTCGTTTCTCAAAGCAATAAATTAAGTCCGTGTCGTAATCACCCGACAAAGCAATTGCCAGCTCTGCAGCAACCGTATCGGCATTCGTATTCAGGAGTTGTCCTTCTCCGTTATGGGTAATCGCGGAAAAAACCGGTACGAGTCCCTGCTCCAGGAAAGCCTGCAATTGTTGGGAATTGATGGAATCGGCTGATAAGTCACCCGCAAAGCCGTAATCCACCTCCTGAACCGGTCGCTTCCGGGCACGGATCAGGGTTGCATCCGCGCCTGACAATCCAAGGGCATTGCACTGAAAAGACTGAAGCTGCGCGATGATGTCCTTATTCGCCAGACCGGCGTAAACCATCGTAACCACTTTTAAGCTTTCTTCGTCAGTCACTCGTCTGCCTTCCACCATGGTGACCTTAATATCTAGCCTCGCGGCAAGTTGTGTGGCCATCTTTCCACCGCCG
>JBMDWN010000094.1:0-10209 GCA_048595275.1 Olivibacter sp.
TCTTTCATGTTTGCTGACGTTCAGGGTCGAGGGTTTTGCTTCCTTTCAATTTGCTTTTAATCTTTGCGAAGGCATCCTGTACCAATATTTTTTCGTCCTGGCACAAGCCAAAAACATAAGCCGTGAAGACAAAAACCAATCCACTTGAGACAGCAGTTAGTAAAAACCGAAAAGGTACATCCGGCAAACGGGAAACCAGGTAAGCCACAAAAATTGATGAAATCAGTGGAATCGCCTCCCGTATGAATACGCGCTTCACATATACCCGAATGGACAAGCCGCCGAGTTTTCGCAGAAATATCAACCTTGCTCCACAAGCGATTAGTTCCATAATAACATAACTAGCCAGCACATAATTTGGTGGGTAACTGAATTTTAAAATAAGATACGCGAAAGGCAGATTAAGCAAGAGCAAGCCACCCACAACAAGTTGATAAAGTTTAATTTCCCCAATAGCCTGCACAGCCGACTGCACGCCAATGGTCAATTGATTGGCCAGCGTGGCAATCAGTATGTATTGGCAAAACACAACGGTATACGGCGGTACATCATCCAGCCATACGGAAAGAATTTCTTCCATTTCAAACATGCAGGGCACGGCAAACATGGCCAGCAAAAAGAACCCGAATTTACTCGCCATCATAGAAAGTCGGAGCATTCGTTCACGGTCGCCCCCACCTTCACTCTTCATGATCTGCGGATTAAGAGCGCGAAGCAGCGTTGCAGAAAAAAAATTTAGCTGAGACGCCACCTGGTTAGCCAATGCATAGGCAGCATTCACAATGGCGCCAAAAAAAAGGTTCAGTAAGAGCGCCAGACCCTGGGTTCTTCCCAGAAAACACAAGGTACCAAAAACATTCCATCCCGCGAAACCGGTGAGTTCCTTCATCATTCCACGATCAATCCCTTTCGTCGAAATTCTGCCACATTCCGGGTATTTCAAGTAACAGTAAATGGCGAACAGCACCAGGGTCGCTAAGGCTATTAATGAGGATAAGCTCCCGAACAAGATGAGTTTGTCTTGTGCGGAGGTCAGTAAAATGAGTGCAATGGCTAACCTCATTAATACTTCCAGTATTCCCACGATGGCCACCCAAAGCATATTTTCATGGGCGATAAGTGTTCCGTTGAACGGAGCGGATAATACATTAAAGAAAACCGCGACCACCATAAAATGATAAACAAATCTTGCCGCTTCTACCCGGTCGCCGGGTATATTAAGCAGCCCATCGAAAAGAAACAGCCCGGCTATCTCCAGCAGCAGGCATAACCCAATACCGATGGCCAAATGCAACCATAGGCTGTTCTGAAAGACTTTTTTCTGCATAGGCAGATCGTCTTTACCCCTGTAAAAAGATAGAAAGCGCTGGGTCGAGGTAGCCATAGTAGCATTCACGAAGGAAAGCATTAGGATAATTCCGGCGATGAGGTTAAATATTCCGTAGTCTACGCTACCTAAAGCCTTTAACGTGATTCGCGTAGCGTAAAGCGCTATGCCCACCGTCAGCAACATCCGCGCGTAGAGGATAATGGTGTTTAATAAAACCCGGTTCGCTGGAGTCATGGCCAAAACTACATCAAATTATATTATTTCCTATTTTTACTTTGGCTTCATTTATGCTCTGCCAACAAAGAATTATTATGTTAAACGACGGACCGGTCTATTCCATCTGCATTCCAGCCTATAAGAGCCGGTTTTTGAAGGATTGCATCCAGAGTATTCTGAATCAGCATTACGAGCGTTTTGAACTCATTATCCTGAACGACTGCTCGCCAGAAGCCGTGGCGGATATTGTTTCCGGATTTAGCGATCCGCGTATAAGATATTTTGAAAACGAAAAGAACGTTGGGGCGGAGCGCCTGGTAGAAAACTGGAATAAGTGCCTTGACCTGGCCGAAGGTGAATACAGCATGATTATGGGGGATGATGATCTCCTGGCGCCAGAATATCTAGAGGAATTCAACCGACTCATCGAACAGTACCCGGAACTGAATGTCTACCATTGCCGCAGCGCAATCATTAACGCGGAGGGAAAAACGACAATGCTGACACCCGCACTGCCTGCTTATGAGCAGGTATATGACAGCATTTGGCATCGTCTGCATCAGTTAAGATCGAATTACATCTCTGATTACGTGTACCGTACTGAGGCATTGCGGCGACAAGGAGCTTTTTATAATCTTCCGCTGGCCTGGGGATCTGATGACATTACGGCTTTCATCGCCAGCCAGGAAAAAGGCATTGCGCACAGCAACAGGCCGGTCTTTCTTTACCGAAGTAATGAGTGGTCCATAACATCAACCGGAAACGATTCAAAGAAAATGGAGGCTCAGGGCCTTTACGCGGATTGGTTTGATAAGTTTCTGCAGCATCCGCCTGCAAACGAGACGGATAAGATTATCCATCAGCACTTGCGAAAAAATCAGCATGTCTATATGCGGCAACGTAAAATATATACAATGACCGTTTCAATGCAAAAACAGCTGTGGCGTAAAATGCTGTTCTGGCTAAGCGTTAGACAGCGATTCGGATTATCATGGAAAGACGTGCTTGCTGCTGCGTTAACTTCCATCAAGCGAAGACAATAAGGATGCGAAACGACAAAAAAATCCTGTTCAATCCGGATCAGAATGCTGAAAACAAGTACATCGATCAGCTTATCGGACCACTGGTTGAGAAGGGCTACAACATTAGTTCTCTTGACCAGCTGTTTATGAGCTGGAAGCATTTTTGGTCCATCCGCCTGGCTCACCTGAACTGGTTTGAAAATCTCCATGCCGACAAACTATACAAGAGCCTTTTTAGAAAACTATTGGTCTTAAGCCTCCTTAAGCTGACCGGGAAAAAGCTGGTCTGGACGATGCACAACCGGCAGTCCCATGAAGGCGAGACGGGTAAATGGTCGGTCAGACTCAGCAATTTACTATTAAGCTGGTCGGACGCCATTGTGATCCACAGCAAATCGTCAAAGGATATTCTTTCTGGAAAAAATAAAGCGTTAGTTAGCAAAACTTATTACGTTCCCCATCCAAATTTTGTCAACGCTTACGGAGAAGTGGTATCGTCCGAACATCGGTCGGCCGCCCCCTTGAAGCTTTTATTCATAGGCGCTGTCAAGCCCTATAAAAACATAGAATTGCTGATCCGGGTTTGTGCGGGTATCGGGCCATCGGTAAGCCTGAGTATCTGCGGAAGTGCAAGTTCTGCGGCTTATGCCGGGAAGCTCCAAAAACTTGCCGCAATGCAGCGCAATGTTGAGCTCAACCTCCGATTTATTCCCGACGGGGAGATTCCTGCTCTGATTGGAGATGCTGATGTATTGGTCTTCCCTTATGATATCAAGAGCAGCCTGAACTCCGGCTCCGTTTACCTGGCCTTTTCTTACCAACGAACGGTCATTTGCCCCGCTATCGGCTCGATCAGCGATTTAAGCAAAGAAGCACAGGAAAAAGTATTTGCATACACCTATACAGACGAATTTTCTCATGCCAGGAAGCTCAGGCAACGCATAGAAACTGCCGTAACCCTGAAACAGCGGAATCCGCTTTACCTGGAAGAAATGGGTTTGTTTCTTTACGCCGAAATGCTTGAAAAACATGATCCCTACCAAAGTGCATCAGCACTGGACCGGCTTTACGATCGTCTATTAAGTTGACCTGAAGGCCATGAAAATACTCTACGTAAACACGTTATACAGTCCGGATATAAAAGGCGGTGCTGAATTGAGCCTTAAGCTGCTGGTGGAAAGCATGCAAAAACAGGGTCATGAAGTTGTCGTAGCGGCTTTACAGCCAGCTGTAAAAGCTAACCCTGACACCGTGGAAGGTGTTCAGGTGTATCGATGCAAACTTGAAAATCATTACTGGCCTTACGGAGATGGGCGTCCGGCCACACTCAGCCGGCTTCGCTGGCACTGGCAGGACCGTTACAATGCGAAGATGAAAGATCAAGTGGGTGATATCATTCGTATGGAGCGCCCGGATGTGATCTCCTTTCATAACCTTGCAGGCTGGTCCATTTCGGTTTGGGATGCAGCCAGGGAACATAACGTTCCCTGCGTTCAGGTGCTGCATGATCTGTACCTGCTGTGCGCAAACAGCGATATGTTTAAGCATGGAAGATCCTGCAAAGCCCGGTGTGCCAGTTGTCAGGTACTTCGACTTGCGCATCGCCGGAAATCTGCTCAATTGGACGCGGTGGTCGGGATCAGCAGGACAATTCTAAACCGATTCCAAAAATTCGGTTATTTTGAAGGCGTGAACACTTCCCTTATCTACAATGCCCGGGTTATCCCCGATCGTTCTTCCAAAACGGAACAGGCGACCTTTCGGATCGGCTACCTGGGCACATTGGCATCCAAGAAAGGAGTTCACTGGCTTATAGAACAATTCAGGAAGTATGTGGAAGCCCATTTTAATATCGAGCTATTCATCGGTGGCCAGGGTTCGGCAAGCTATGTATCGGAATTGAAACTACTTGCTGAAGATTCAACAGCTGTCCACTTTATGGGGCATCAGCAGCCGGAGGCTTTTTACAACTCCATCGATCTGCTGGTAGTTCCTTCACTTTGGGAAGAACCGTTGGGCATGGTGGCTATTGAGGCCCTGGCCAACCACATACCTGTCATCGCTAACGCATCAGGCGGATTGGCTGAAACGGTGCAACATGAGCGGAATGGGTTGCTCGTTGATGCCGCGGATCCGGATTCTCTCGGCGTGGCGTTGAGGCGTCTTGCGGAAGACCATAAGTTGTATTCCGAACTTTCTGCTCAGGCAAGAGCATCGGTAGCCTCTTATTTAAGTATACCCAGAATGGTTGGAGAATACGAAACGGTGCTGAAGAAGGTGCTGAAGGCACAGAACAGGGACACACAAAACCAGGTTTCCAATGGGAAATAAGGAAGACGTTAGGAAGACGATTGCCGGGGAAGCGCTCTTTTGCTTGAGCCTTCTTTCGATCTTCTTCGCCTTGAAGATATACCCCCTGACCTTCCTGTTAACTGCCTGTTATTTCATCTGGGAAAGGAAAGCTGTTCCCCGCCGGCCGTGGATGCTGGCTCTTGGAATCTTCATGCTATACAGCCTGCTGCATTTTGCCTTTTCTTTTACCGAAGGGACAGCCCTGCCGGATCTGGAAATCAAGCTGCTGGTTAACCTTTTCTTCCTGATAGCAGCGGTCCAATGGTTGGGAGGAAGGGAGAATAAACGCCTGCTGCGGTGGACGGATTACACACTCCACATTGTCTTGTTTCTATCGCTGCTGCAATTGCTGGTTTACCATCATGCGTGGGATTATCAACTTCTCAACGGCAGTTCATCCTCAGGCGAAAGCAGCCGCCTGTATCGGGAACGCTTATTTTTCTGGTCTCTTCCCGATAAGAACATGTTCGGTGCCCGGGTAGCCTTGCTCGGCCTGATTTATCTGCTGATCCCTGTAGTTAAAGAGCGTAGGCTAAGCCTCTGGCGCGTAGTAGCGGTAGCACTACTGGCTTTTCTGTCTCTTTCCAGAACACCGGTTGTAGCCCTGCTGATCGGTATCGTATGGCTATGCGTATGCTATTTCCCAAAGCGTGGAAAAATAGCCGTATTAGTCGCTTCAGCAATCGCCATACCCATCGTCCTACACAAGGCGCTTCGTCTGGAACAAATAACCGCTTCCAATGACGGCATGGGCGTGCGACTCACCTATTGGCGGGCTTTTGCTGACTACTGGAAGGACCTTCCACCCCTTGGTGGGGGGCTGAACTCGGGTGGGCGATTTCTGGATACGTACGCCGCCTATTACCACGGTGAACCGCATATTCACAATACGCTGATGACCTGCTATCTTGATTTCGGATGGATTGGTTTGCTGAGCTACGGGTCTTTTCTTTTTTTCTTTTTTCGGGACGTGGATCGTCTAAGCGATGACCACAGGTGGACGCTTGTTTTACTATTTCCCGTCCTGGCAATCCTCATGATCTTATACTCAGGCTATGATAACGACCTGGTCATTTACTTTGCTCTGGCAGGTTTATTGACCAGTCAATACAAAAAAACGAGAACCATCAGGCTGAGCATGTAAGATGGATAATAAAAACTCAAGGATATTGGTTGATAGTCGCTGGCAGGGCGATACCGGCATCGGGCGAATGTATTCAGAAATTATGCACGGTAAACCTTCAGGCATACAGCTGGAATCCTTAAACGATAATTTCCCGTTGGGCAGTTTCTGGAGCCCTGTGCGACTGGCGAAGGCGATTAGTAAAAAGCCGGACTGCCGCTTATTCTACAGTCCGTCCTTTATGCCGCCGCTGTGGAGCAGGATTCCGTATATCATTACGATACACGACCTGATGCATTTATTTTACTATAGCTATGCCCACCGCTTGTACTACAAAAGCCTGATTGCACCCCTGGCGAGAAAGGCTGCAACGGTTATCACCGTCTCCCGGTTCAGCAAAGGGCAGTTGATGGACTTGCTGAATGTTCGCGAAGATCGTATCCAGGTGATCTATAACGGTGTAGACCAACGCTTTTTCTCCGGGGCCGAACAACATTCGCTGGAGGGACGTCCGTACTTCCTGTATGTCGGCAACCGTCGACCGAACAAGAATCTTCCCAATATGCTTCGGGCCTTTGCTGCATCAGGTGTTCCGGAAGATTTTCTTTTCGCCCTTAGCGGTTCGCCGGATGCGGAAGTCCTTGCGCTATGCAATACACTGGGAATAACCGAACGGATAAGATTTCTGGGTTTTATAGAAGAAGAACGGCTTCCCGCGTTGTACCGAGGTGCGTGGGCAACTTGTTATGTATCGCTGATGGAAGGGTTTGGCTTGCCGTTATTGGAATCGATGGCGGTTGGTACGCCGGTCATCACCAGCGACACAAGTTCGCTACCTGAGGTTGCCGGCGGAGCAGCACTTACCGTAAACCCTGAGTCGACAGAAGCCATAGCATCAGCCATGCGACAGATGGTGGATGACCCGATTTTGAGGGACAAGCTTATCGCTTCCGGCATTCAGCGCGCCGGGATGTTCAGTTGGGAAAATACGCGAAGAGAAACGTGGAAAACGATTAAAAGACATATTTAGAACATGAAGATACCAGGTATTTATTTACTGATATTCATCGGGTTAAACCTTTCCTGCACCGGTACAGCAAAGAAAGATACGGATCAATCCAAAGAGCCCAGATTTTATGGAGAAGATGAGAGCGCTGTTTTCCAATACCGGATTGACAGCGCTGCAGCAGGTGATACGGTGTTCCTACCTATCGGCACGCACTACGTTCGTACCTTGCGCCTGAAAAGTGGTGTAAACATTGTTTCCAGGGGATTGTTAGTGCAACTTCCGCAAGAGGAGGAATTGGATTATAGGGCAGACCGGCAGCACTCCGGCCGACCGCTCTTTCGCGGCGATAAAGTAAGCGATATCCATCTCGAATTTAAGGCCGAGACCCGGCAGGAGGCTGTCCATATTACCAGGTCCCGCGACATCACCATCGCAAATACCCTGGCCATCGGCGATTCCACCAAAGTCCAGTCCTTTTCAGGTTTGCTTTTTTACGGATCTAAGAATATCCGCATTCAAAATAGTGAAATAGCCTATTACGGTGCGCCGAGGGCACATGCCAAACGGTATCAGCCTGGCACCGGCCTGCGCTTTCTGCAAAGCTCAGCGATTCTGGTCGAAAATTCCTCTGTGCACCATAATGGCGAAAATGGAATGTTCTTTCATGGCTGTGCTGATGTATCCGTCCAGAAAAACAATAGTTCCTATAACGGCATGAGCGGTCTGCAGGTAGCTTTCGGAAGGGAAGCTGTGGAACGAGGTTATGATATCGGTGACAACAAGTTCAATTACAATGCTGCTGACGCCATCGATATCAATCAGCCGGAAAAATCCCTGACAGTACCTATACGGGCGAAAATCCACGACAATACAAGCGATCACAACGGTTTTGTTTCCGGAGAAAAAACAGTCGACGGGTCCGGAATCGTTACGCTGGTAGGGGTTTCCGATGTTGTCCTTAACGGAAACCGCTCGTCAAGAAGCAACCGCCCGGCAATTTACCTGGAACGGTGCGATAGTGTATATGCCGTAGCTAACGACGCGGATAACGTTATGGAACTGGTAAGCCTGAACAACCACATTACGGTAGAAAACAACCGGCTGGACGGTATCCGCTTGTTGAAAGGAGTAAAAGCTAATAAGCTGCACATTATCGATTGTGATATCAGAGATCTTTCTTTTTCAAACGACATAGCCGTAGACAGCCTGGTGCTGTCGGGAAATAAACTTAAAGGCGTTATCAACATCAATATGGATGGTGCGCTGGTATTCCACAACAACCAGCTAACAAGTCCTGCAGCCGATGGCGCCATATTACTCACCAAAGTACAACGCGCAGAAGTACGTGGCAACCATATCAGTGCTACACAAGCTCCTGCCATTCGCATCGGCGCGATGGCTCAGGATGTTCTGATCGAAGAGAATGAAATAAGGTCAGTTGAGCAATTGCTGCGGGATGACGGAGGGCAACAAGTCATTGAACGGGCTAACCGCTTTAAATTGCTTAAATGAGAACCTTTAATCTTTTCATTCCTACCTATAACGCCGGAGACCGTTGGATAGAAGTTTTACAATCCATACAGAGACAGGATTGCCAGGCGCGAAATATTGTCGTCCTCGATTCCGGATCAACCGACGAAACCGTCCGGCTTTCCATAGAAGCGGGCTTCAAAGTCGTCACCATTGAAAAAGAACATTTTGATCATGGGGGAACACGGGATTACGGGATACAACTTTTCCCGGATGCTGATGTCTACGTATTTATGACCCATGATGCCATCTTGCATGACGTCCAAGCCTTTTCGATGCTGCTTTCGGCTTTCGACCGGACTGATGTGGGGATTGCCTACGGTCGCCAGCTCCCCCACCGGAATGCGGGTGTACTGGGTTCGCATGCCCGTCTGTTCAATTACCCGGAACAAAGCCGATTAAAGTCCATGGCTGATATCCCTGAACTGGGTATTAAAACCATCAGCTGCTCAAACTCTTTTGCCGCGTACAGAAAGGAGGCTTATGAACAGGCCGGTGGATTTCCCCGACGCATCATTTTGGGTGAGGATGTAGTCATTGCCGGAAAGATGTTTTTAAAAGGCTGGACAATGGCCTACTCGGCGGCGGCACAGGTCAGGCATTCGCATGATTACAGCGTAAAAGAGGAATTCAAACGCTATTTTGATATCGGTGTATTTCATGCTGACACGCCATTCATCTTTGACCACTTCGGGAAAGCGGACAGCGAGGGTTTACGCTATGTAAAATCTGAATTCCGTTACCTGCTAAAACGTAAGCCAACAGTGATCTTTAAAGCCTTGCTCTCAAACTTCGCAAAATGGCTTGGCTACAAGGCCGGTCTGCGCTACAGACGCTTGCCCAAGAGGTGGATTCGCCAGATCACCATGCAACCCGGCTACTGGAAAGTGCTGCAAAACTTCCACAAATTTCCCCCTGAAAAACGCTGATTCCACACTTTCATTTTCCACAAAGTGCCCCCAGGATTGCGCTGAGGGCTATTGTTGCTCGTGGCGTGCTTTTTGGCATATAGAGGTAGTTGATCCAAGGTCAACATTTAGTAAGGTTACATAATTTTAAGTATTCGCGCCATGAGAAATGACAAAATAGAACACGCACGCCAGCATTCTAACGAACAGGGCGCTATGATATATAACTATGGTTTAGGTGCACCGATGATCTCGACTATTCACTATCACGAATTGGCTGAGTTACTGAAAGTCGGTCAGCAAAGGCTTGAGACAGAATACCTCAAGAGAGGCTTTGATGTTTTGTTTTCTACTACAGCCTTGTTACTGGGCGCTCCAATTTATCTCGCTTTGACGCTCATTACTAAACTGACTTCCAAAGGTCCTGTTTTTTATCAGCAGGAACGCCTTGGAAAAGACGGTAAGCCTTTTAATATCGTCAAGTTCAGGAGTATGAAAACGGACTCGGAAGCGGAAGGACCTCAGTTGGCTTCAGATGACGACCCGCGCATTACGCGCTGGGGAAAGTTCATGCGCAAAACCAGGCTGGATGAGCTTCCTCAGTTTTGGAATGTGTTGAAGGGCGATATGTCTATTGTAGGACCCCGACCTGAACGGGCACATTTTGTAAAATTGATGCAACAACGTTCTCCCTCTTTCAAACGTTTGTTATCCGTCAA
>JBMDWN010000095.1:0-5904 GCA_048595275.1 Olivibacter sp.
GTTTTCATCCCGTCGCGCGCTGAAACGGTCCACCAGGAAAAGCTCCTGGTTAAATCCCACCAGCGCTTTGAGGTTATGATCACCAAAGCGCTGTTCGTACTCCGAGAACAGATTGACAATGTGATGCGTATTTTCTCCGAAAGCGGACGAGAAATAATCCGGATTCGTAAAATCGACCACGCTGTTGTTTCGGTTCTCATACTGCATCCTAAAATATTGGATATCATTTCTCGCCTGCGTCAGAAAGTAGGTGTAGTCGGCGTTCACTTTCAGTCGGTTGTTAAAGAAATTGGTCCGAAAGCCCGCCGTATTCTTCAGCAGCTGCTGTCTTTCCAGCGTCCTGCCAGCATCCTCAAGCTGGCCGAAGACCGACATACCGGCAATCGTATAATTGCCGTTGGCCGTGCGGATCGCTTCATAAGGATTAGCATAGAGCGATAGGAAACGGTAAACATTGTAGCCCCCGTCGCTCACAAATTTATTGGGCGTGTCGTACACCCCCTGGTTAAGCTCCAGGTTGTTGAACACCGTAATCCAATCGGCCAGTTGCTGATCAAGCTTCAACCGCAGGCTGTATTTTTTATAATCGTCCGTAGCCGTTCGAAAGATCCCTGACCGCTTTTCATGTCCGAGCGAAAGAAAATAGCTCGTTTTCTCCGATGCTCCCGAAATGCTGAGGTAATTTTTTGAGAAGGGGGCGTTGTCGTTATAAAACGCTCCATACCAATCCGTGGTGGCGCCCCGAATAAAATTACCGGAAGCGTCTACCCCCAATTCCGGGAGCGAGGGGTCGGCTTCCCGAAGTCTCAGGTAGTCGATGACAGCTTCCATCCCGGGCGCGTCTGTTCCGGCGTAGCCCTTGTAGGCCTCGTTTTGGATCGTTGCTGCCTGGAGCGAATTTTTTAAAACCTGCGGTATCCTTATGGGCGAGGCAGAACCGAAGTTATTGGTATAGCGGATCTGCGGACGCCCGCTCTTCCCCTTTTTGGTGGTCACCAGGACGACTCCGAAGGCGGCACGCGCTCCATAAATCGCCGCGGAAGAGGCATCCTTCAAGACCGTCACGTTCTCAATATCTTCAGGATTCAGGAGATTGATGTCCCCGGGAGTTCCGTCGATCAGGATCAGGGGGGTTCCGCCGTTGATCGAAGTGAATCCTCTCACGTTGAATGTGCCCCCACGATTCAGCTGTCCGTCGCCAAAGCTGATGTTGAGGTTCGGTATAGCGCCCTGGAGGCCCTGGGCTACACTAACGATCGGTCGGTTCTGGAAAACTTCCGAACCAACCTGAGCTACTGCCCCAGTGACTTTCGCGCGTTGCTGCGTACCATAGCCAACAATCACCACGTCATCAAGCTCCTGAGCGCCGGCAGCTCGTAAAGCAACATTGATCACTGATCGATTATTGATTTCAGTTTGTTCGATCTGATAGCCAATCGAACTGACCACCAAGACCGCCCCCTCCGCAGGAACTGATAACCGATAATAGCCCTCATCGTCGACCGAAGTAGCCGATCGCGAACCTTTAATTTCGACCTTCGCTCCCGGCACCGGTTCTGCCGTTGCCGAATCCGTTACTCTTCCGGTAATTTGTAATGGCTTTTCCCTTTCCGGCGTCTGGGCAAGCGTCCGGTAACAAGAGAAAAGAATGGTCAGGAACAGGGTCAGTTTGAGAAAGCGCTGGATTGTTTCCATGAGATTGGTTTAAGCGGTTGACTAAGCATAAAAATGTTTTTTGCGTTTATTTTCGTAAATGTATATGCTAAAAAACGCAAAAACAAATATTTATGCGTTTTTAATAAAATTTAATATGCACATAAACGCAGGTAAACATTGCGTTAACATAAGTATAACAGGATTTGAAGTGGAAACGAATGCAAGACAGGAAAAATTTCATAAAAGCACATATCCGCAAAATAATGCTGAATTGCCGACTTGTATCTGCGCTTATACGTCGAATTGTTTATCTTTGAAAGGATAGTCAAATTCGGCAACCATGATCAAGGAAGAGCGGCATCGCTTAATTATTCGGGAAATAAACCTGCACAATAAAGTGCTATCGAATGACCTGAGCGTTATGCTCAATGTCTCAGAAGACACCGTTCGGCGGGACCTGAAAGATTTGGTGGATGCTGGCCTTATTCTTAAAGTGCACGGAGGAGCGGTTAGTAAATCCCTGGTTTCTCCCTTTCACAGCAACAGTGACACCTATGCGCTGGAAGAGAAAAAAGTCATCGCGGAGAAAGCAGCGAAATTGATCAAACAAAACATGATCGTATTGACGGAAGGCGGAACGACCATTATCGAGGTAGCAAAGGCGATCCCATCAGGCATAAGAGCTACCTTATTCACCATCAGCCCCCAAGTAGCCATTACCCTCGCCCAGCACGAAAACCTGGAAGTAATCACCATCGGGGGGCGGCTCCAAAAAGATTCTAATCTGCATACGGGGGCCCATGTCATCAACCAATTAGCGGAAATCCGGGCTGACCTCTGCCTGCTGGGCGCCAATGGTTTTTCGGTAGAACATGGCCTGACGGATATTGACTGGGAAGTGGTACAAGTGAAAAAAGGCATCATCCAGTCGTCTAAAAAGACGGCAGTCGTCTGCATCAGCGAAAAACTGAACTCGAACCGCCGACTCAAGATTTGTAACGCCAATGATGTTGATTACCTCCTTACAGAGCTCCCGGACGACAGCCCTATTCTTAAACCCTATA
This sequence comes from Olivibacter sp., assembly GCA_048595275.1. Lineage (GTDB taxonomy): Bacteria > Bacteroidota > Bacteroidia > Sphingobacteriales > Sphingobacteriaceae > Olivibacter. The sequence goes on from JBMDWN010000095.1 coordinate 2,721, forward strand.
AACTATCATAGCAGGGTTGTTCTAGGCAATGCCTTATATATCCGCTTTCATCGTATGCTTGTTCTGTGGTTTAATTTTTTTACATCAAACAACCGTACAGCGGCTGGAGGCTTCTTTAAACCGGTAAACTTCGGAATGGCTACCTAACCGTGAAGATCTTGCAGGAATCAATTTCACCTCCAGTGTAAGCTCTCCCTAAACGCTGACGAGCTGCTCTCTGCATACACGATCAAGTAACCGTCAACATAATCGAAGGTGAAACCATCATTCGGCAGGCCTTCTATAGTCATCGTTCCACTTTGCAAATCATAGGTTCCTGACTCTCCTATCAATTCTTCGGAACCATTCTTGCTAAATTGAAAATAATAAGTCCGATCCTCCTTAAATTCAATAAAATTTTCGGCGTCGGCAGCATAATCGATTCGCTCTGTCCCCACCACTTCCCCTCCCTGTATTTCCTCCTCCATAACGTGGCTTAGCGTTAATCTTTTTCCGATCCACCCCTCCTCCGTTTCCACGACTTCCTCTTTGGAACAGGCCGTCAAGACAAACATTGAAAACAACAGGATGGCGAAACCACCGGCATAAATTTTCATAAGCAATTCCTTAAAATCGTATCTGGCTGTATATTCAATATATGTGCCAGGTCAACGCAACCGCCAAGTTCAAGTTATCGTTCTATTTTTCAGTAGCCACTCTGTAATCCGGATCTTCCAGGATATTTACTTCAATGACAGGTTCCGCATTTTTCAGGAGTAACCGACAATCCTGACTTAAATGCCGCAGGTGAAGTTTTTTACCGGCTTTACGATAACGAACAGTCAGTTTCCCCAATGCTTCTATGGCGCTCATGTCCATCACACGACTTTCCTTAAAGTCAACAATCACCTCTTGAGGATCGCCCTGAACATCAAATTTTTCAAGGAATGTTGTCGTGGAGCCAAAGAAAAGGGGACCATATATTTCATAGTGTTTGAGTCCCCCATCATCGGTGTATTTTCTTGCCCGAATACGTTTAGCGCTTTCCCAGGCAAATACCAGTGCCGATATAATCACACCGATAAGTACGGCTAACGCCAGGTTATGCAGCCAAACGGTAATGGCCGCGACCAACACACCAACTACTATATCATGCCGGGGCATCTTATTGATGATTCGCAGGCTGATCCACTCGAAAGTCCCCATAGCTACCATGATCATAACACCTGTCAGCGCAGCCATGGGCAGGTTTTCAATTACGGGAGCACCGAAAAGTATAATCAACAATATCGTGAGTGCCGCTACAATACCTGACAATCTAGCTCTGGAACCGGAGGATAAGTTTACGAACGATTGTGCAATCATAGCACAACCACCCATTCCATTAAAAAAGCCATTGGTGATATTTGCCGTCCCCTGCGCTATTGCTTCCCTGTTGCTACGACCTTTTGTACCCGTTATTTCATCCACAACGTTCAATGTGAGCAGGCTTTCAACCAGTCCGACTCCAGCCATTACGAGAGAATAGGGAAAGATGACTTTTATCATCTCCAGGTTGAACGGCACTTTGGGAATATGAAATGGTGGAAACCCTCCGCTTATGGAGGCAATATCTTTTACCGTTTTGGTATCTATATCGAATCCGAGTACGATTAAGAACACGACAATAATTGCCACTAAGGATGCAGGAACGGATTTGGTCAACCTGGGAAACACTACAACTATGGCAATGGTTAACAGCACCAAACTAAGCATGGTCCAGAGGGCAGGCCCTGTAAGCCAGCCTGCACCACTCCCGTTAACCACTTTGAACTGTTCAATTTGCGACATAAAGATAATGACCGCCAAGCCATTAACAAAGCCGTACATCACCGGTTGAGGAACCAGTCGGATAAATTTACCTAAGCGAAAAAAGCCGACAAGCAGTTGTATAATACCGGCGAGTGCAACTGCGGCAAAAACATATTCTATACCGTGAGATTGCATGAGGGCAATCAATACGACTGCCGTAGCACCAGCCCCGCCGGACACCATGCCGGGTCTGCCGCCAAGAATGGCCGTAATTAACCCCATAAGGAAAGCCGCGTATAAACCGGTAAGTGGTGAAAATCCTGCAAGGATGGCAAAGGATAAAGATTCCGGGATCATGGTCATGGCCACGGTCAGACCTGCCAGCACCTCGGTCTTATAATTGACTTTCTGTGAAAAGTCAAATAAATTGAAGTAAGCCTTCATATAACGAACATTCAGATTTATCTAAATAAGTTGGATTGTGTGTGTGTGTAAAACGGTTTCCTCAATGTAGTTTCAAAGAGCTGGGGCATGACCGATCAAGGTGGTGTAACCATTCTGTAAAGGTACCAATAATTTGATTTCATTTACCATCCCGGGGCATGCAGAAGAACGAACGAGGGTAAATTTCGTCCTTATATTTTGAACGAGCGAATATTTTAACGTTCTAATTTTCATTATTAAAACCCCGACACTGGTTACAGCGTCGGGGCTTAATCATTGAGTTGACCTCTCCGCCTAATCAGTTATTTCCTTGCCTCCTCTTTAGCCGTTGCCGAAACTGCACCAGCCACTAATCCTGCCGTAGCCAGGTACCCCGCCAGCGTGACCACCAGCGGTGGCAACGCCACCGGGGCCGCCAGCAACGCCGCACCTATTGCACCCAGCGTCAAACCGATCGTCCGTACCTTCTTGAAAAACTTCGGTGTCGGGGCTTTCACCCGTTCCAGCAATTCCGCTTCCTTTCTAGTCTTTAACATACTTCCTCCTTTCTTCATAAATTACATCTTTCATCCTGTTTACTCCTTTCTCCATTTCGAATTAAAATACCGTTCAATAAACCCAAGCCTTGCCGTCAGCACTGCCACCATCGTCTTCGTCTCCTCCAGCTCCCGCTGCACGCGCGCGAAAGTGCCCAGCAGCTGCCGCAGGAAATAGGCAATCACCAACAGCAGCAGGCTGATCCAGCCGCCCATCAAGACACTCCATTCCATATTCGCCCAGTCCATATCAGTCCTCGCTTTCCAGCAGATGCTCCAGGTTCCGCACCTCAATTCCCAACGCGTCCGAATCCACCAGCTTCAGGAGCTCCGTGTAGGCCTTACGATAAGCCACCGCCGAATGCAGTACGTGATAATCTCCTTTGACCAACTGGTAGTACGAACCCGTCAGCGGACAGCCCCGTGTCTGCGTA
>JBMDWN010000096.1:0-4025 GCA_048595275.1 Olivibacter sp.
TGGCTGCCTCTCCCCATGAAGCGGCAGATGTTGAGGGCATCGACATCAGGCTGCACGACTTTCAGCTTCCTGAAACCGAAAACAGGCTTTTGGTGGAAGGAGCGGGAGGGTTGATGGTCCCCTTAAATCAACAGGATTTGATGGTCGATCTTATTCAACACCTGAAAACACCGGTGATTCTGGTCATCAGGGATTACCTCGGTTGCATCAATCACAGCCTGTTATCCATCCGCCTTTTAGCTGAGCGCGATATAGCCTTGGCCTTGGTCATATTCAATGGCCACTTCAAACCGGCCACCCGGTCAATTATTGTAAAGCATCTGCCTAAGAACATTGAGGTCGCTGATTTGCCAGAGATGGCCGAACCCGATCTCAGGTCGGTAGCGAAGGCAGCAAAAAACATGAAACCAATCCGCATATAAAATGGAAAAAAAATTACGTCACGACTGGACGAAAGAATAATTACTCGAAATCTACAACCGGCCGCTGTTGGAACTGGTCCTGGAAGCCGCAGCAACCCATCGATTATGGCACCAGGCAGATGAGGTTCAACTGTCTACCTTACTTTCGGTAAAAACAGGTGGCTGTCCGGAAGACTGCGCCTATTGCGGGCAGGCAGCCCGCTATCACACCGGTATTCAGGTCCAGGCGCTTCTTCCTCTGAATAAGGTGGTCGAGCAGGCACGCAAAGCCAAAGAAGGCGGATCAAGTCGCTTCTGTATGGCAGCTGCCTGGCGCGAAGTACGGGATAACCGGGACTTTGACCGGATCCTGGAGATGGTGCAGGCAGTGAATGAATTAGACCTTGAGGTTTGCTGCACCTTAGGGATGCTATCGGAACAACAAGCCGTGCGATTACAGGAAGCAGGTCTGTATGCTTACAACCACAACCTGGATACCTCTGAAGCGTACTACGACGAGATTATTTCCACCCGCCGCTTCGACCAGCGGCTCGATACCATTCAAAACGTTCGTAAAGCCGGAATGACGGTTTGCTCGGGTGGCATCATCGGACTAGGGGAATCGAAAGAAGACCGGATCTCGATGCTGGCAACCCTCTCGAATATGGAAAAGCATCCGGAATCTGTCCCCATCAACGCGCTGGCCCGGGTGAAGGGCACGCCGCTTGAACACCTGCCAAAAGTAGACAGCTGGGATATGGTCCGTATGGTCGCCACTGCACGCCTTGCGATGCCGGCCTCTATGGTCAGACTAAGCGCTGGCAGGATAGAAATGTCAGAATTTGAACAAGCCTGGTGTTTTATGGCCGGAGCAAATTCCATATTCACCGGAGAACGGGAAACCTTACTGGTGACGCCAAACCCGGGGATGTCCGAAGATTTACAGTTACTGGAAAAACTTGGTCTGAAGCCAATGGAGAGAAAGGAGAAGTGGTGCAGCACGAACTGATCGAACGAGATAAAAAGGTTAACTGGCATCCTTACAGTCAGATGAAAACCAGCCGCCAAATACCCATCGTACGCGGCTCGGGAGCCTCCCTGTTCGATGCCGCCGGTAACCGTTATATCGACGCGGTCTCCTCCTGGTGGGTTACCCTGCATGGGCATGCCCATCCGGATATCGCCCAGGCATTAGCCGATCAGGCCGGAACCCTGGAACAGGTCATCTTTGCCGGCTTTACCCACCCCTGGGCAATTGAATTGTCTGAGCGCTTGCTTGCGTTATTGCCGGAAAACCAGGAGAAAGCTTTTTATTCGGATAATGGCTCTACAGCGGTAGAAGTCGCCTTGAAGATGTGCATCCAATACCACGCTAACCGGAATAAAAAGCGTCAGACCATCCTGACCTTCAGCAACGGCTACCATGGCGATACCTTTGGCGCCATGTCGGTCAGCAGCCGTAATTCCTGGACATCTCCTTTCGCGGATTTTCTGTTCGATGTGGAATTTATGGAGGTACCCTGCAAGCAAAACCTGGAGCGGTTGAAGCAGCTTGTTGATCAGCGGGCGGCTGACGCTCTTTGCTTCATCTACGAGCCCCTGGTACAGGGAGCGGGAGGAATGCTGATGCACGAAGCGGAAGCCCTGAATGAGCTCATGAACCATTGCCGGCAGTCCGGAATAATGCTCATTCAGGATGAAGTCTTCACGGGCTTTGGCAGAACCGGTAAACTTTTTGCAGCAGACCACCTCACGTTCTCACCGGATGTTATGTGCTTCTCCAAAGGTCTTACAGGGGGTACCATGCCGCTGGGAATGACAACCTGCACGAATAAACTTTACGACGCTTTTTACGCCGACGATAAGCGGAAAGCCTTCTTCCATGGACATTCCTTCACGGCAAATCCATTGGCCTGCCGGGCGGCTTTAACGAGCCTTGATCTACTTTTGAAGGAGGAAACTCAATACGCCATCCGGCGGATTACCGACCAACATACACGCTTCGCGATGACGCTTTCGGACTACGACGAGAACATTCCGGTACGGCAATGCGGTACGATACTGGCCGTCGATATTCCGGGTTACGGAGACACTGGTTATTTTAATACCGGGCAGCAGCGTTTGTACGATTTTTTCCTTACTAAGGGAATTCTTTTGCGTCCGATGGGAAATACCCTTTACCTGTTGCCTCCATACTGCATTTCGGAACAAGACTTAAACTATTGTTATCAGGCCATGATGGAATTATTTGAACAACAGAGGAACGAATTCGGAAAGATAGAGTCTCCAGTTTGACCAGGTATGTCCACCTGCAGATTCCCGGTAGGTGTAACGAAGCCCTTTCCGGTCAAGCAATTCACGAAATTCTACGCCGCTCTTGTAAAGAAAATCATCTTTCCCCATGCCGATCCAATAAAGTTTGAATCCATTTTGTTTTTGTTTTTCGAGGTTCTTCTCGTAATCAGCATAGACGGCCGGGGTCGGCTTGCCTTTGTCCCGGTCCAGGCGAAAAGCAGCTGAGAAAAGCCCGACATAGTCAAAACTGTCGTTAAGCAGTGCGGAAATAAAGAGAGTATGGGAGCCCCCCATGGATAAGCCGGCTATAGACCGGGACGCTTTTTCGGCCTTCACCCGGTAGGTTTTCTCAACGAATTTTATGACATCGGGAAAAGTTCGTTCCATTTCGCCGGAGCCAACATCCGGCGTCATCATTATTGGTTTGTAAAGACCTTTGCTGGACTCTCCCGGAGCGGCATTATTACTGGTATGGCCATTCGTCATCACCACAATCATCGGTTCCGCTTTTCCTGCAGCAATCAGGTTATCCAGAATCAGATCGGTTTTTCCCTGGGTGGCCCAGCCCCGTTCGTCTTCGCCACCGCCGTGGAGCAGGTAGAGCACCGGATATTTTTCGGCGGTGTTCTGATCGTATCCCGGTGGGGTATACACGTAGGTTTTACGCCAGCCATTCGTTACGGGCGAATAATACCGCTTCATGCGGATATCGCCGTGCGGTACGTCCTTCAGAGCAAAGTAACTTCCATCCGGATCCGGAATCTCAATGCCACTGGCCATGCGGCTCATGCCATAGAACGATTCACTGGCCGGATCGGCGACGGCCACCCCGTCCAGCAACAGGGAATAGTAATGAAATCCCCGACTCAGAGAATCGGTAGTAACCGTCCAGAACCCGCTGGTATCCTTAGCCAGATCGTATTTCTTCCCCAAATCGATCTGAACTTTCTTAGCTTCAGGAGCCTTCATTCTAAAAACGACCCGGTTATCCGGCAAAATCTGGGGATACGAAGCCGAGCGGATGTTGGTTGTGGCCGACGTTCCCAGAACCGTATACTTAGAAAGAGAAGATACATCAACGGGTTTGAACAGAAACTGCGAAAACATGTACAGGCCATTTTTCCAGACTTTGAAATCATGCACGCCCGGCTCCACGTAGTACACGTGCGGGACTCTTTTTTCAAACAGATAATCGTGCGTGCGTTTGCTGAACGTAATGAGGTTGTCTTTATCCCCGCAGGAAATCCAGAGTAATTTCAGTTTCTTTTGGGCTTCTTCCGGGTTCGGCACCAGCTCTTCCGGTTTTTTCGTATTGGGAGCCGAAGAAAA
>JBMDWN010000097.1:0-2432 GCA_048595275.1 Olivibacter sp.
CGATCTCCCAGCAGGTAGAGACTTGAGGTACGTAAAGGCTGTATACCAGCTGGCCGATGGCTCGGTAAGAGAAAGCCGCTCTTCTCTTTATAAAAACTTTGTTTTAGTAGAAGGCTTTCCCGCAGCAGGAGACTATAATGTAAACTTGATAGCTGTAGGCGTTGGAGAAGTTGAATCTGAACCACGACCAATAACGATTGAAGTGCAGACTCCTCCCTATCTACAGGTGTTGAATACCTTGCGGGAAGAAGATAACCTCTCCGCGACCTTCGGCGGGCTGCGTTTGGAGTTCGCTAATGAAACGGAGGCAGCTATCGCGATGCATATCGTCAGCAGAAGAGATGGGGAACAATGGCAAAGTACAACCACTCACTATACCCGTGCACCAAATGGTATACTCAATATCAGGGGATTTGAATCAGAGCAACGGGACTTTGGCATCTACATCACCGATCGCTGGAATAACCGATCGGATACAGTGGTTGCAACGGTGACGCCGCTTTTTGAGCAAATGATGAATAAGGCGCTTTTTAGAGAATATAACCTGGCAACCGATGAATATACAGGACACTCGAACTTTGGATCTGTACGTGCTCTGTGGGATAACGTCATTCAAGGCGGATCAAGTAATCTATTCCACACACGTCCCGGGACCGGTATTCCGCAGCATTTCACTTTCGATATGGGCGTTGCGGCCAGCTTAAACCGCTTTGTGATGTTCGCCAGGTATGATCATGAATATCGGTTTAACCACCCAAGAAGATTTGAGTTATACGGTTCTAATGCGCCAGGAAGCGACGGTGGCTGGGATAGCTGGACGCTGGTCGGAACTTATGAGTCTATTAAGCCCTCCGGATTACCCTTGGGGCAGCAGTCTGCCGACGATCTCACTTACGCCCGGGCAGGAGAAGAATTTGAAGTTGATGCTCAAAATCAATCTTTCCGTTACTGGCGGTGGAGGACGATGGATACTTGGGGAGGCAACAGCGATGTTGCAATAGCTGAGCTCTCATTTTTCGGAGAAATAATCGAGTGATAGTATTAGAATAGTTATGATATGATCTTCAAAAAAGCAATTTTATTTGTTGTGTCGAGCGTGTTAACATTAACTGCCTGTTCTTCAATTGATGAACATTATAAGGACTTTTTGGATGAAGCCGAAAAGGCTTATCCCGGAAGAGTAGATTCGGTTCGTTTTTTCCCGGGATACCAACGGGCTGTGTTGAATGGGTTATTAAGCACTGATCCGAGGGTGGTACGGGTACAGATCAACTGGGGAGATGGCAATAGCGCGGATGAGGTGGTCAACCCTGATGAAATTGCGGCCAGAAAAAGCATTCAATTGGATGGTATGCAGGAAGGAAGCTATACATTCGATATTCGCACCTTCGACGCCGATGGAAACCGTTCGATGCGAACCGAGATCGTCGGTCGGGTTTACGGGGATGCGTACATCTCCAGTCTCAACAACAGGGTCATCCAGGAGATCGATTTTGAAGATGATAAAGGTGTCGTAAATTGGTTTCCGGAAACAGGAAACCCCACTTTATTAGGAACAATAGTAACCTATGCGAGCGCTTCAAATACAGACTCAGTTCAGGTATTCACTTCATCACAGGAAAATACAACAAGCCTTCCCGGACTGCTAAGAGGCAGTACCATAAGCTACAGAACGCTTTTCAAACCGGAAGAAAATGCCATTGATACGTTTTATGCAGCCGTTGCGGTAAGGGAGATAGAAGAATGACGTTACCGCAACGAGACTAACGGATAATATCGGCTTCAAACAGAAAGCCTAAATGGATAAGCATCCTGTCTTTAACCTCCTGCAAATCTACTGCTCTTCCCAGCTCGCGCTGCAGAGAGGTGACATCTTTATCATCAATCCCACAGGGAACGATGTGTCCGAAATAGCTGAGATCACTGTTCACGTTAAACGCAAAGCCATGCATGGTCACCCAACGACTGGCACGGACACCGATCGCGCATATTTTTCTCGCATTCCCGGCATCAGCGTCCAGCCAAACCCCGGTATAGCCGGGATACCGTTCTCCTTTCAATCCGTAATCCGCCATGGTCCGGATGACGGCTTCTTCGAGCGTACGCATATAGCGATGGATATCTGTGAAAAAATTATCCAGATCAAGGATTGGATAACCCACAAGTTGGCCAGGTCCATGATAGGTTATATCACCACCCCGGTTGATCTTATAATATTGTGCATGCTTTTCCTGCAGCTCAGCTTCATTAAGCAACAGATTTTCCGTTTTGCCACTTTTACCGATCGTATAAACGTGGGGATGTTCGACGAAAACCAGGTAGTTGTCAGTCGGAACTGTCTGGTTTTGCCTACGGTTTTCCGTTTTCTGATGGACAATTTGCTGAAAAATCGATTCCTGGCGATCCCAGGCTTCCTGATACTCCACCTTCCC
>JBMDWN010000098.1:0-9482 GCA_048595275.1 Olivibacter sp.
AATATGCCGCTCCAAGGTTTTGATGACTTTACTAAGTATCCAGATAGCAAGCAGCGCAAAAAGCATCAGAATTCCAAGTCCTGCAATAAGCAAATTCATAATGCTGTTATTGCCAGCAGAACCGCTTCCCGCAGCTACAGAAGCGTTTTGTGAAGCTGGAGTTTCTTTTTGATTCTCAGCCTGCTCAATGTAGGCAAGTATGTTCTTAATGTTCTCGTCTGATAATTCCGGAAATGCTGTCATCACAACGCGGTTATGGCCTTCAAATAACCCAACAGCGGTTTCATCGCCAGCCGCCACCATAGCCTGAGAATTCCTGATCCAGGAAATCAGCCATTCTTCGTCATGACGCTGATTTACCCGCTCCAGCCGTGGGCCAATCATATCACGATCAATGGCATGGCAAGCCGTACATTTTTGTTTGAAAAGCGATTCACCTTCAGCAACGCTTTCCTGAGCTCGTAAAAGGCTGGTGTTGATGAGCAGGAGGGTACTTATAATTAGAAAGGAGGTTCTGAAATTCATGTAAGGTATTTTTCTCGTGGTATCCATCTTCCGGCATTCAAAAATTTTTTCCATAGGTTCAGGCAATCTGCTGCCAGCTCTTCTGGTTGTTATCAAGTTTTGAAACAGTCGGATTTACGCGGATCGGTCTGCTGTAGATGAACAGGTCGTTATTCGTTTCGCTTCTTGTGAAACCCAATTTTTCAGCCATACGTATTCCGTTTGCGTTATTCTTCTTCAGCGCTATATTCAACTTTTCTGCACCCAGGCAATACTTCGCCATCTCTACCATATGCCCGATAGCTACCGACATCATGCCTTTTCCCCAGTACTGCGGGAGAAGGGATCCACCAAAATAAATCTCTTTTCGTTTCTTATTCCAGTTGTATAAAACGCAGGAACCCACCACCTCGCTCGGCTTATCCTTAAGCCGTAACGTATAGATAAACTTACACAGCCACAACATCCTCCGGGTGAATCCTTCAGCGTCGTCATCATGAGTGTGCTGCGTATCGTCGTTGATCTTACCGGATAACTCCGGGCGGGTATAAATATTGTCGAAAACCTGGGCATCTTCAATACTCAGCTTCCTTAATAAAATCGCATTGCTTGAAAGCGCGGTCATAATATTTTCTTTATATTGTTTGAAATTTGTTACTCTCGGACGAACGCAAGCTCGGACGAACGCAAGGCAGTCTCATCTGACTGTAAAATATAAACAGCACTGGAGCAGTCTTTGTTTACAATTTTCCTTATTATTTATTCTGAAATTTCGTCTGGTGATTTGACAAAAAAGTCTAATCCGATTCTAATCTTGAAGTTTTGTTTGACAAACTACGATTCAGCTGGAACAAATTTAACCACCTGACAAACTTTATATTCTTAAAACGAGAATAAATTAACCCAAGAACGATTAAGAGGCAGCAGATCTTTATTTCTGCTTTAAAAGCAAAATGGTTACCTTAGCTCAAAGCTTGTTTCGACACCATTTCAGGGTGTAAAATCGTCAACACGCGTTACTATGACAGGGGGAGAACAATTAAACTTACTTATAAATAGCAGGACATTAGATCCTGCTCTTAGATCAATCGCGCATAAAATAGCAGAAGGGATGCGGCTAACCGCTCAGGAGGGTGTTATCTTATATGAAAAAGGGGAGCTTGCTTATCTGGGCGTGCTGGCGAACTACATCAGAGAGCGAAAGCACGGAGACTATACCTACTTCAACCGCAATTTTCATATAGAGCCAACAAACCTTTGTATTTACGATTGCAAGTTTTGTTCCTATTCCCGGATGATTAAAGAACGTGCGGACGGTTGGGAGGCGTCAATGGAGGACATGCTCAATGTGGTACGCAAATACGATGCGGAGCCGGTGACCGAAGTACACATCGTGGGGGGCGTGCTTCCGCAATATAATTTAGCTTTTTATAGTGAGCTGTTCTCTGAAATAAAAAAGCATCGTCCAGGTTTGCACATTAAAGCGCTGACTCCTGTTGAATATCACTATATTTTTAAGCTTGCTAAAATCGACTATCGTACGGGCATGCAACTTATGAAGGAAGCGGGACTGGACTCGATGCCCGGCGGCGGAGCAGAGATTTTTGATGAGGAGATCCGTGCTCAGATTGCAAAAGATAAATGTAGTTCGGAGCAATGGCTGGAAATTCACGAGATCGCTCACGAACTGGGAATGCATACCAATGCGACCATGCTGTACGGTCATATTGAAGAATATCATCATCGCGTGGATCATATGGAGCGACTGCGACAACTGCAGGATCGTACTGGCGGTTTTCAGGCATTTATACCCCTGAAGTTTCGGAATAAAGATAACCAAATGGAGAATGTTCCGGAGGTTAGTATTGTGGAAGACCTTCGCAATTATGCGATATCGAGAATTTACCTGGATAATTTCCCGCATATTAAAGCCTACTGGGCCATGATCAGTCGGGATACTGCTCAACTGTCCTTGAGTTATGGCGTGGACGACATCGATGGAACGCTGGACGACACCACCAAAATTTATAGTATGGCTGGCGCGGAAGAACAGCATCCGGCCATGTCTACGCATCAGCTGGTTGAACTCATTTCTGCAGTGGGCAGACACCCCATAGAACGGGATACCTTGTATAATGTAGTGACGGACTTCAAACTAAACCCGCTATCGGATGCTCCGGCAGAAACAAAATATTATCCTTTAACAGTGATCAATCAATAACCATTTACATATCTGAACGTATTGAAGAAAAAGATTTACATCATCAGACACGGAGAAACGGATCTGAACAAAAAAGGAATTGTACAGGGTAAAGGAGTGAATAGTCCACTGAACGCTCACGGCCAACGGCAGGCTGAGGCCTTCTACCAGGCATTCAAGCAGATTCCCTTTGATAAAATTTATACCTCTACTTTATTAAGAACACACCAGACCGTATCGCGCTTTATTGATAAAGGTCTCCCATGGGAACAGCTTTCGGGTCTGGACGAGATCAGCTGGGGAATTTACGAAGGAAAAGACCAAAGCCCGGAATTGATTGCTGGCTTCAATGCGATAACCAATGCCTGGAAGGCGGGAGAATACGATCTGGCAATTGAGCAAGGCGAATCTCCCCGGCAGGTTGAAACGCGGCTCCGTCAGGCAATGGATCATATTGTAAACGACGAGGACTCAAACGATCTCAGCCTGATTTGCATGCACGGTCGTGTGCTCCGCCTGTTACTTTGTATCCTGACCGGGAAACCTTTGTCCCAGATGGAAGAGTTTCCGCATACCAATACGGCATTGTACGTCATCGACTACGAAAACGGGCATTTTGAGGTCGTCGATTTTTACAATGTACAGCACCTGGAGCAAATTCAAAGTTTACCCTAGCAGCTTTTTAATGACCAAAATAAATATATCCGCGGTATCGTATACCAATACGAAACCCTTTCTCTATGGATTGCAGCAGGATAAAGCGCTCCTCTCGCAAATTAATCTGGCAATCGATATTCCAAGTGTCTGCGCTCAGAAACTGATTAATGGAACCGTCGATCTCGGACTTGTACCGGTAGCAGCCTTATTAGATATCCCCGGCTATCAGATCGTCTCAGATTTTTGCATCGGGGCGCGTGGACCGGTGAATTCTGTATTTATCTTCAGTGATGTACCCGTTCATAAGATCCGCTCTTTAAGACTTGATGATCAGTCCAGAACGTCCAATAATCTGGCACGCGTACTGCTTCGAAACTACTGGAAGCAGGAGGTAAGCCTTGTGCAAACTGGGGAAGCGGATGCCTTTGTGCAGATTGGTGATCGTACCTTCGGGAAAAAAGACCAATATCCATACGTATACGATCTGGCGCAAACCTGGTACGAATTTACCGGGATCGCTTTTGCCTTTGCTGTTTGGGCATCCAATAAAACGCTTTCCGAAGAATTTACCCACCAGCTTAACAAAGCGCTGGCAGTCGGGGTTGCCAATCGCGGACTGGTAGCCGACTCCATGCCGCGCAGAAGGGACTTTGATCTGCACGATTACCTGACCAACGCTATCGATTATCGGCTTGACGAAGAAAAAAAATCCGCTATCCGGCTTTTCCACCAATACATTAACGGACTTTAATTAGTCAAGTGGCGCGTCATTTTTTTGCTGACGATCCTGCCTCAGCTGAGCTTTGGCCGGCTTTTCCCGTTCGGGCTCTTCTTCTTCGCCTAATAGTATTCCCCAGGGCTGTAAATCGGACACCCGGTCGAATACTACTTTGAAAATAGCGATTACGGGAATGGAAAGAAACATTCCGGTTATTCCCCACATCATTTCTCCCACAACCAATCCGATCAGGGCCACCAATGGATTGATTTGCACTTTCGAGCCGACAATCTTCGGCATAATGTAATTGCTGTCTACCATGTGAATGAGAATAACGGCAATGATTACAAAAAGAACATGGGCGGCTGTGGAGGTTGCAAACGTAATCAGGACGGTAAGCAAAAGAGCGGTGAAAATACCGATATAAGGGATAATATTGAAAATTCCGGTAATAAGCCCCAGCAGAAAACTATACTTAATGCCCATGAAATAAAACACTGAACACGCGAGGGTGCTGACCAAAGCCATTTGAACAACCAGACCAACAATATAGCGTTTGATGATGTACTGTACCTGATGAACAACATCATAAACAATCATGCTGTCTTTTTCATCAAACAGTCCGACAAAAAACCGAAGCAGGAGACGCCTGTGCAGAAGTAAGAAAAACGTGTAGAGGAAAATAAACAGCAGCAGCAGAAGGAGGGAGGATACAGACAGTAACGTCTTACTCAGTAAGGTCGTTCCCGTAGCCCAGGACTTGGCAGCTGTTTCGTTGAGGTAATCCAGCTGTGCCCGGGTGTCCACCCGGAATGTAGCGGCGATCCATTCTTGTAATTTAGCAACCGAGTCAATCACCTGCTGTTTGAAAGCTGGCCAGTCTTCACTCAGGTTACTGATCTGGGCACCTAAAAGCGTGAACAGAAGCGCAACGAAAATGACCAGAACGATTATAGATAAAAGGGCTGACAACGCTCTACCCGCACGGATTTTACGTTCAAAAAAACCGGCCATCGGCAACAGCAGGATTGAAAAAAGCAAACCAAAAACCAATGGAGCTACCACGGTGTAACCCACAATCGCCAGATAACCTAAAATCATGACACTGATGAGAACACAAGCTAGCTTGACGTAGAAGGGGAGGCGAACGTATTTCATAGATTTATTTTCCTGGCTGAATTTAGCAGCTTTTGAAACAGGAAACAACACTAATTATATAAAGCTAGCCTCGCAAATAAAAAAACAAGACGCTACGAAATCTCGTAGCGTCCGTAAGCCTGGTTCATATCTTCACGCATCGAGCTAAAACGGGCTGTTATAGAGTCAATAAAAGCTTCGTCCAGGAGCTGGAAAATACCGTCGACTCCGTCGGGAACATTAGATTCCGCTATTTTGTAGGTCTGCTCCAGCACTCCCTGCTCGCATTTGATAATGTATTTCTGATTCATCGCGAAGAGCGATACTTTAAAATCCTTTAAAGGCAGTTCAGCAATTGTTCTCATCTGATTTTCTGATCTGCTAAAGTTACGAATTTATCGCATCTCCGGGATTTTATAAGATTCCCTGCGCCTTCATTGCATCCGCTACTTTTACGAAACCACCAATATCGGCCCCTTTCACATAATCAACCTCACCACCTTCTGATTTACTGTCTTCTGATTTACCGTAACGCACGCAGGTATCGTGTATCGTTCGCATAATGTCTTTGAGGCGACCGTCAACTTCTTCCGATGTCCAGCTGTATCCGAGCTTATTCTGAGCCATTTCAAGTCCGGAAACCGCTACCCCGCCCGCATTAGCAGCCTTACCGGGAGCATAGTTGATGGAATTATCTCTAAAAACGCGGATCGCATCGGCGGTAGAGGGCATATTAGCACCTTCCACTACATACCTACAACCGTTTTTAATCAATTCCTGCGCATCTTTTTCCTCGAGCTCATTTTGAGTAGCACAGGGGAGGGCCACGTCGCACTCAATACTCCAGGGCTTACTTTTTTCGATGTATTCAAGATTATGTTTTGATGCAAATTCTTTTAAATCACGTTTCCCTGCTGCTTTAAATGCTTCAAGTTCATCGATCATTTCTTTGGTGAAGCCATCAGAATCGTATAAGGTTCCGTTTATATTGGAAACCGCCAGCACTTTTGCTCCGGATTCAATGGCTTTATGAGCCGCTCCACGCGACACATTTCCCGCACCGGATATGCATATACGCTGACCTTTTAGCTCTTCGTCATTTCGCTTCAACATCAGCTCAAGGAAATAAATCACTCCGTAGCCCGTAGCTTCTTTACGAACTAAACTGCCGCCCCAGGAGGGACCTTTACCGGTTATGACACCCGTGAATTCATTGCGCAATTTCTTGTACTTACCGAACATGTAGCCAACTTCACGCTCGCTAACCCCAATGTCTCCGGCAGGAACATCCAGCTCCGCGCCGATATGCCGGTATAGTTCTGACACAAAGGCCTGGCAGAAACGCATGATCTCAAGATCTGACCGGTCGGTAGGATCAAAGTCAGCGCCGCCTTTTCCGCTACCTAAGGAAAGTCCCGTCAGGCTGTTCTTGAACGTCTGTTCAAAAGCCAGAAATTTCATGATGCTGAGGTTAACGCTGGGGTGAAAACGAAGACCGCCCTTATAAGGCCCTAAAGAGCTGCTCATCTGAACTCTATAGCCCTTATTGACGTGAACAGTACCGGAATCGTCGACCCAGGTCACCTGGAATAAAATACTTCTTTCAGGCTCAACCAGGCGCTCAAGTATATTCAGTTCCAGCAGATCATTTCGTTCATTGACGTAGGGTATGATATTCGCGGCGACTGCTTTGACCGATTGGACAAATTCTGGCTCATTAGGATTTTTTTCTTCAATTCTCTTTACAAACTCGTCTAGATTCAACTTCATGTTATTTTATCAAAGTAACACACGGCTCGGTCGAAAGGATTGTTCGAACTTGTAAGAAATACGTCAAAGCTATATTAGAGTAGGATTAGAATAACACTACTTAACATAATATTAATTATTGTTATTATTCGTAATAGTTAGATTGGACTGGCTTATCGCAGAATGGTGAACAATTCCAAATTACACAAATTATACGACAGCCTCGCGAATGCGAAGAAGTTTTTCAAGTAATGGTTCAAGTAAATCCAGGCGTAACATATTCGCGCCATCGGATTTAGCCTCAGATGGATTTGGATGCGTTTCGATAAATAATCCGTCAGCACCGACAGCGATAGCTGCTTTCGCTATCGTTTCAATTAGGGCTGGCTTGCCGCCAGTTACACCGCTGCTCTGATTCGGCTGTTGTAAGGAATGTGTACAATCCATGATCACTGGTACCTCGAATGTTTGCATCTGAGGAATTCCCCGGAAATCGACAATTAAATCCTGATAACCGAAGGTATTTCCGCGATCGGTCAGCATGATCTGATCATTACCGGATTCCCTTACTTTGTCAACGGCGAAACGCATGGATTCAGCGGACAAAAACTGTCCTTTTTTTATATTCACCGCTTTTCCGGTTTTAGCTGCTGCTACCAGCAAATCTGTCTGTCGACTTAAAAAAGCGGGAATCTGGAGAACGTCAACGTATTCAGCAGCTATCGCTGCGTCGTGGCTTTCATGAATATCAGTGACTACCGGTACATCAAAGCGCTTACTGACACCCCTCAGGATACTAAGCGCTTTCTGATCACCGATGCCGGTAAAAGAATCCAGCCTGGAACGGTTAGCTTTTTTGTAAGAACCCTTGAATATATATGGAATATTAAGCCGGTCCGTAATCGTCCTGATCTTTTCAGCCGTGTAAAAAGCCATGTCTTCGCCTTCAATAGCGCATGGTCCTGCCATCAGAAAGAAAGATCCTGCTCTCTTATAATCGAAATTCTTAAGTATCATGTTAATTGCCCAGTTCAGATAAAAATTTAATGCGCATGAGCTGAATCTCTTCAAAAGTATAATCTTCCGTTCCCAGATCATCCAGCGCTACCGCTATGGAATCGACTTCCGCAGATTTGAAATAATCGAAAACTTCGTCCTGGCGATCTCCGTCGATCATTTCATCGATATAATAACTCAGGTTAAGCTTTGTACCGGAATTCACAATCGACTCAACTTCCTTCAAAATATCTTCGTAGCTGATCCCTTTCGATGAAGCGATGTCTTCAAGCCTGATCTTACGGTCTATGTTTTGAATAATTGATATTTTCAGCGCGGACTTGTTGGCTGTGCCTTTTACGATCAGGTCGAGCGGACGGTCGATTTCGTGCTCCTCTACATATTGCTGAATAGTCGATACGAAATGGGAGCCGAATTTATTTGCCTTGCCCGCTCCCACACCGTGAATTTGCTTTAATTCATCCAGGCTAACCGGGTAATGAATACACATTTCCTCAAGAGACGGATCCTGAAAAATCACAAAGGGAGGCAAAGCTTTCATCTTCGCGATCTTACGCCGCAAGTCCTTCAGCATGCTCAAAAGCTGGCTATCTACTGCGGAAACAATTGACAAACCTCCCTCCTGGTTCTCCGTACCAATATGCTCCATCGTATGATTCATATAAAACTCTATCGGATACGGTTCCAGAAGAAATTCTTCTCCTTTAGGAGCAACTTTAAGTAAGCCATAATTGTCAATATCCTTCGAAAGGAAATTATTAACAACAGCCTGCCTGAAAACTGATTTCCAATACGTTATCCCATCCTCTTTTCCGCTCCCGAAAATAGGCTGCTGATCGTGCTTATAGGAAACAATTTGCTGATTGCTTTGCCCCATCAAGACATTAATGATGTAAAAATCATCGAATTTACCTGGGTATTGACGGATAAAACTGAGCACAGTCGTCAGCGACTTTTGCGCATCAAACTGCTCCCGCTGACTGCGACAGTTGTCGCACATGTTATGACATCGTTCTTCTGAAAACTGTTCTCCAAAATAATGCAGGATTTGTTTTCTCCTGCAAACCGCTGATTCAGAATAGTCAATTACTTCTTTCAGGATCTGCGTACCAATCTCCCTTTCGGAAACCGGTTTATCCTTCATAAATTTCGTAAGCTTTTCAATATCCTTTTCCGAATAGAACGCGATGCATAATCCCTCTCCCCCATCTCTTCCGGCACGGCCGGTTTCCTGATAGTAGCCTTCCATGCTTTTCGGTACATCGTGATGGATCACATAGCGGACATCTGGTTTATCGATCCCCATTCCAAAAGCAATGGTGGCTACGATGACCTTCACATTCTCCATCAGAAAACGGTCCTGTGTCTCCGCTCTTTTTTTGGCATCCAGTCCGGCGTGATAAGGCAATGCCTGTATCCCATTGAGGTTCAGCACTTCAGCAATCTCCTCAACTTTCTTTCGGCTCAGGCAATAGATGATACCAGATTTATCCTGGTTGC
>JBMDWN010000099.1:0-22735 GCA_048595275.1 Olivibacter sp.
GCATGATTTCCAACCAGGACCATTTCTATTTCAGCGGGCGACAGCCCTTTCCCCTTAAAATAGTCCAGGATCTGAAAACCGGTTTCGTATTCATAATTTCCTTCAATTCTGTCGTCTTCCATAGGTGGAATACATGGTATATCGGCGGTTAAGTGATCAGCGTGAGTCGTTCCATATATGGGGATGGCCCGCTGGCTTTGTGCCCAACTTGTTGCATAAAGCGAGTGCGTATGCACTATAGCGTTGATTTCAGGCCAGTTTTTATACAACACCGCATGCGTCTGCGTATCCGAAGAAGGGCGTAGTGTTCCTTCAACGACCTTCCCATCGAAGTCAACTATGATCATCTGATCCGGAGAAAGCGATTCGTAAGGCACCCCACTGGGTTTAATAGCAAATACACCGGCATCCCGATCGGCGACGCTAACATTACCGAAGGTGAACAATACCAGGTTTAAAACAGGAAGTTGTTTATTACATTCACATGCTTCCTGACGGATGTCGAAGTATCTTTTCATCTATGATTTTGTTTTAGCTATCCAGGTTTCGGTGAAGGCCCCCAGCTGCAGGTATCGCTGATAACGTTGCTGATAAACTTCAGATCGTTCCTTGTCTGGCTCGTAATGCAGATCGAAGCCTTGCCCCATTGCTTTCATAGCTTCTTCGGCAGAACGGTAGACGCCTGCAGCCGTCGCGGCGAACATGGCCGCCCCAAGCGCACAGCTTTGTTCAGAGCGATGGATTTTTATGGGCATAGCCAGCACATCGGCCATCATCTGCATGATAAAAGGTGCTTTGCGCGCCACCCCGCCCAGTCCAATCAGGCCTTTTACCGGAATGCCCTGGGTGATGAAGCGATCCACGATGGCCTTGGCCCCAAAACAGGTTGCCTCCAGCAAAGTACGAAATTGCATTGCGCTGTCTGTACCAAGATCAAAACCCATAAATGAGGCTTTCAATTCCTGATTGGCGTCCGGTGTACGCCTTCCGTTTAACCAGTCAACCGCAATCGGGTCGTTCAGTGTCAGCGGAAGTTCTGACGCCAGTCGGGTAAGTTCTGGTATAATCTGTTGTCCGATATCGTGCAGCAGCGCATTGGCGTTTTCTTCGCTCAGGAAGGAAGCTTTTGGAATAAAATGCCGGAGCGGCCATAGTGTATTGTCCCGGAACCAGGCATAGGCATCGCCAAACGCGGATTGCCCTGCTTCCATACCGATCATCCCAGGCAAAATAGAACCGTGCACCTGTCCGCAAATTCCGGCAACCAGGCGCCCGCCGACGTCTTCCGGCGGAGCAATCAGCATATCGCAGGTAGAGGTTCCCATCACTTTGCTTAGGTAAAAAGGTTCAATTTCGCCCCCTACGGCACCCATATGGCAGTCGAAAGCACCTACTCCTACCACAACGTTTTCATTTAGGCCCAAAGCCTCTGCCCAGGTTGAGGAAAGTGTGCCGGCTGCCTGATCGGAAGTATATGTTTTTTGATACAGCCTTTTGGTGAAACCGGATAGCAGAGGGTCCAGATCATTGAAAAAATCATCCGGCGGCAGGCCTCCGAATTCTTCCGCCCATAGGGCTTTATGTCCTGCTGCGCACACACTACGCTTCATTTCCGTAACATCCGAACCGCCTGTCAGCAGAAAGGGAATCCAGTCGCAGTGTTCTACCCAGGAGTAGCAAGCAGCCTGAATGGCCGGATCGACCCTCAGGATGTACAGCAGCTTGGCCCAGAACCACTCCGAAGAATAAATGCCGCCAACATATTTCAGATAATCCCCTTCATAAGCGGCAGCATGGCGATTTATTTCAGCCGCCTCTTTGGTTGCCGTATGGTCCTTCCACAGCACAAACATGGCATTGGGATTATTTTCAAATTCAGGTAATAAGGCCAGCGGCGTCCCCGCGCGGTCTACGGCTACGGGCGTAGAGCCTGTGGTGTCGATCGAAATGGCCAGGATCCGTTCGGCTACAGAATCGCCCGCCCGCCTCGTAAGGGTACCGATGGTCGATTTCAGTCCTTCTATATAATCCAGCGGATGCTGACGAAATTGGCTTTTCGCCGCTTCGCAGAAGGTCTTTTGCTTCCAGCGCGGATAATTGAAAACCTCTGAATCTACCTCATTTCCATTGAGGGCATTGACCAGCACCGCCCTTACCGAGTCGGTCCCGAAGTCGACACCGATAACGTAGTCTATCTGTTCGTCGTTCAAATTATTCAGCCCCATAATGCCGCTCGTAATAAGTCGTTATTAGTTAATTCGTGTCAAATAAACATTTATTTGACTGGAAATAAAAATTTAATTGACAATTCCAGGATAAAATTTAAGGTCGGGGAATGAAATTCAGAAAAGCACTGATTTTGTCTTTGTAAGTGTCCTGATTGAGCTTATAGTAAAAGGCACCTTTTTTTGAGTTCAATTTGTCCTTTTCATCCTGCCTGATCAGTAAACCGGTTGAAAGCAGCTTGCGACTAAAGTTTCTTTTGTCCAGAATGGTGTCGTAAACCCCCTCGTATAAAGTCAGAATTTGAGGAATGGTGAATTTTTCGGGCAGCAGCTCAAACAATATCGGGTGTAAAGCCGCCTTATACCGAAGTTTATTTTTGGCATGCTCGACCATTTCATTATGATCAAAGATTAAGTGCGGAACATCTTTGACCGGTACCCAGTCTGCCCGATACTGGCTGCTTAATTGTTGCTGATATTTTTTGATATCGATTAGTGCGTAGTAAGTGATGCTCAGTGTGCGATCAGTCGGATCCCGTTCAGGCTCACCAAAAACTTCCATTTGCTCCAGGTAAACATCTTTCAACCCCGTTAGCTGGTGGAGCACACGAATAGCAGCGTCTTCAGGCTTCTCATCGGATTGGACAAAACCGCCCATCAGGCTCCACTTAGCCTTTTCCGGTTCGAAGCCACGTTGAATAACCAGCAATTTTATTTGTTCACCATCGAATCCGAAGACAATACAGTCTACAGCTACAAGAAAGCGACTCTCTTTGGCGTATTCATTCATAGGAATAGATGTCTGCTTACAAGTATATAGTGAAAATTTCGTAAAAGCAACTCTGCTACGGGCGGGATCAATACCAGTTTTTATTAAATGTTCTTTTTACATTTAATAAAAAAATATATCTTGCGAGCCGGATTAGAAACCTAAAAATGATGATCAAAATAGTATTACCATGACCAACAGATTCAAAACCGGCATGATAGCGCTTGTAAGCGCCGCTTTCAGCATAAGCACCTATGCTCAGAACAGCATTACAATCCAGCAAAGTAATGATACCGTCAGCATCAGTCGTCATATCTACGGACATTTTGCTGAGCATCTTGGCCGTTGTATCTACGATGGAATTTACGTTGGGGAAAACAACAGTTCCATCCCCAATACAAATGGTGTCCGGAAAGATGTGGTTGAAGCACTCCGGAAGCTTGATATCCCTAACCTGCGCTGGCCGGGAGGCTGTTTTGCTGATACTTACCATTGGAAAGATGGCATTGGGCCTAAAAGTGAGCGTCCAAGTATTGTTAATAACTGGTGGGGTGGGGTGACGGAAGACAACAGTTTTGGTACGCACGATTTTTTGGATCTTTGTGAACTGCTCGAAACAGAACCCTACCTGGCCGGTAATGTAGGGAGCGGGGAAGTTCAGGAGCTTGCCGATTGGGTTCAATACGTAAATCATTCCGGGGCGGGCCCCATGTCTGACCTTCGCCGGAAAAATGGCAGGGACGAACCCTGGAAAGTAAAGTTTTGGGGGGTTGGAAACGAGGCCTGGGGTTGCGGCGGGAACATGCGCCCGGAATACTACGCCGATATTTATCGGAAATACGCCACTTTTATGAGCGACTGGAGCAATTCCGGAGGGTTATTCCGCATTGCTTCCGGCGCTAACGTAGACGACTATAACTGGACCGAAACGCTCATGAAGAACATTCCGCAACACCTGGTACAAGGGCTGGCTCTGCATCATTACGCTAACGTTCAGTGGGATAAGAAAGGCCCGTCCATCGAATTTTCTGATGAACAATATTTCAAAACAATGAAGTCTGCGTGGCGGATGGAAGAATTGGTTAGCAAACACAGCGCCATCATGGATAAGTACGACAAAGAAAAGAAAGTCGCACTGATTGTGGATGAATGGGGCGGATGGTACGACGTGTTACCAGAAACCAATCCGGGTTTTCTTCATCAACAGAATACCATGCGGGATGCGATGATTGCCGGTATGACGCTCAACATTTTCAACAACCATGCAGACCGCGTCCGTATGGCCAACCTGGCACAGACAGTTAACGTATTGCAGGCGGTTATTTTGACTGAAGGAGATAAGATGCTGACTACGCCAACTTATCACGTAATGGAGATGTACAAAGTTCATCAGGATGCACGCCTGTTGCCGCTTGAGATCGATGTAGAAGATTTCGTATTCGGAAATGAACAAATACCCGCCATTTCCGCTTCCGCATCTGCGAAAGACGGTAAAATGAATATTTCTCTCGTCAATATTGATGATAAAAAGACGAGAAAAGTACGCGTAAAGCTCCCGGAAGCTTCAAAAAAGAAGATCAGCGCGCGCATTCTCCGGTCAGCTCAATTGCGCGATTACAATTCATTTGAACAGCCCAACCGAATTCAGCCTGGAGAATTTAAGGATGCAAAATTGGTGAACGATGAGCTCAGTGTCGATCTGCCAGCTTTCAGCGTGGTGGTCTTAACGCTTTCGGAATAAAAATGATGAAAAAACTCATTGCCTGCAGCATTGCACTACTCACCTGGACATTGTCGCCGGCTCAGGAAATTGCTTTAGCCGTGAAGGCAGACGAAGTTAAAGGAAAGGTGTCGCCTCGTCTGTGGGGTGTATTTTTCGAAGACATAAACTTCGGAGCGGATGGTGGCATTTATGCAGAACTGATCAAGAACCGGTCATTCGAATTTTTAGAGCCGTTGATGGGCTGGAAAAAGCTGGGCCAAAACCTGCCCGAAGGCAGCCTGCTGGTGCTTAACCGATCATCGGAGAAACCTTCAAATCCCCGTTTCCTTCGTATAAATAAAGCGTCGGCAGACGTCATGGGTTTACAGAACGAAGGCTTCCGGGGAATGGGGATCAAGAAAGGTCTTGCATACGACTTTTCGGTTATGTATCGGCAAATGAAACCAGGGATTTCTTTACGGGTAGAGCTAGTCGATACAACAGGTAAAGTGCTGGGGAAAGGACTTCTCGCTACGGAAGCAGGTGGGAAGGACTGGACAAAGCAGCAAATACGCTTTACGGCAAACGAAGGATGCGAGCAGGCACAATTCAGAATTTGGTTTGAGGGGGAAGGGGAGATCGACCTTGATATGATTTCTCTTTTTCCGACCGACACCTGGAAGCAGCGCCCCGGAGGTTTCAGGGCAGACATGGTACAACTACTCGCAGATATGAAACCTTCTTTTGTACGCTTCCCGGGGGGCTGTATTGTTGAAGGGCGCGACCTGGCAAACCGGTATCAATGGAAAAAAACCGTCGGGCCGCTCGAAGACCGGCAGCTGATTATAAACCGTTGGAATACGGAATTCAGTCATCGCCCCGCGCCGGATTATTTCCAGACCTTCGGCCTGGGCTTCTTTGAGTATTTTCAGCTCGCGGAAGATGTCGGCGCAGAGGCCCTGCCGATCCTGAATTGCGGTATGGCCTGCCAGTTCAATACTGGGGAGCTTGTTCCCCTGGATGAGCTCGATCCTTATATTCAGGATGCGCTGGATTTGATCGAATTTGCCAATGGAGCAGTTAGCACGAACTGGGGCAGATTGCGTGCGGATATGGGTCACCCGGAGCCCTTCAATCTTAAACTTCTGGGAGTGGGCAACGAGAACTGGGGTCCGCAGTATGTCGAACGCTTTGCTTTGTTTCAGGAGAAATTGAAAGCTCGGCATCCGGAGATTGAATTGATTGCGAGTGCCGGCCCTTTCTCTGACGGAGATCTCTTCGAATTTCTGGACAAGGAGTTTCGGGAACTTAAGGCCGATATTATCGATGAACATTACTACCGCAGCCCGGAGTGGTTTCTGGAAAACGCGACACGTTACGACGATTACGACCGGAACGGCCCGAAGATCTTCGCAGGGGAATATGCAGCGCATGCCAGGACAGGCGATGATGGAAAACGGCCGAACAGCTGGAGAGCCGCTATTGCCGAAGCAGCCTTTCTTACTGGAATCGAACGCAATGCCGATGTGGTGGAGATGGCTTCCTACGCGCCGCTTTTTGCGCATGCAGAGGGTTGGCAATGGACGCCTGACCTGATTTGGGTAGATAATCTTCAGGCTTACGGCACACCGAATTATTACGTGCAGAAACTTTATGCTACCAATACTGGATCGGAGATTGTATCCATTACGGCAAATGGGAAAGTACCGACGGGTGAAAGCGGGATTTACGCGAGTGCCTTGCGGGATGATGATCATAACCTGATTATTAAGATCGTTAATACCGGGGAAACGGAGAAGTTCATACCCCTGAGCATTGAAAGCCGTGGCACGTTCAGCGAAAAGGCATCGCATTGGGTTTTGAAAGCGGCGGATCTTGACGAAGTTAATAGTTTTGCGGATCCGGAAGCTGTGGCACCTCAAGAGCAATCCATGTCCTTCAAACGAGGGAAGGGTCAGCTGAAGCTCGCAGCAAACTCGTTTCATGTGTTGAAATTTAAAGCTCGATAGGAGATTGGCTGTGAGGTCTTAATCAGATAGGGACCATTCCTATAACATCTCGCTCTGAATACGAGTCATCAACGAATAGTTTACCAGGGAACTACCAATCGGTTACGAATTTTACTCGTAAACGATTGGTTTTTTTTCGTTTCCAATTGGTAAACCGACCGGATCTGATATAGGTATGACCCAGATAAGGCTACTGGAATTACCCCCACATTCCGTTTCACTTTTTCGCCTTAAAGCATCTATTTTTCAAAAAGGCTGAATTATTCCTACCTTTCACCGATCTTGATTTTTGAAAAAACGCAACAACAATTATAGATAAATGAAAACAGCAAAATGGTTTGGACTGGCTCTTCTGGCTGGCACATTTACGGCGTGTCAGCAATCTGGTCAACAACAGGAACAAAACGCATCAGCCGATACAACTGAAATGGCTCCACCTTTCGATCTTGAGGTAGAAGGTGACAGCATCAAATTGTTTACCTTAAGTCAGGGAGATCTGAAAGTAGCAATCACTAATTACGGTGCTAGAATCGTCAACATCTGGGTGCCGGATAAGAACGGAACAAAAAAAGATGTCGTGCTCGGCTATGACCAGGGCGCCACTTACAAAAAATATGCAGATAGCTATTTCGGAGCCATTGTAGGGCGTTATGGCAACCGTATAGCCAAAGGGAAGTTCACGCTGGACGGAAAAGCATATCAACTGGAAACGAACGACGGCCCGAATACCCTGCACGGCGGCAACAGTGGTTTTTCGGACAAAATATGGACCGCTGAGCAGATTGACGACCGCACCCTGAAACTGACTTATGTATCGCCGGACGGAGAAGCCGGCTATCCGGGCAAGTTAACCTCGGAAGTGACCTATCATTTGAACGATAACAATGGCCTGGACATCAGCTATGCCCTGCAAAGCGATCAGCCAACCGTTGCCAACCTCACCAATCATGCTTATTTCAACCTGAACGGTGAAGGCGAGGAGGACATCCTGCAGCATGAACTTCAAATTGCAGCCGACCGGTTTACGCCGGTGGATAAAACCCTCATCCCGACCGGAGAACTGAAGTCGGTTGAAGGCACGCCCTTTGATTTCCGGAAGGCAAAGGCCATCGGAAAGGAAATAGAAGCAAAGGATGAGCAGTTGGAATTCGGACTAGGGTACGATCATAATTTTGTACTCAATAAAGTCGGTGCAGACGAGGCGGTGATTACGGTCTATAGTCCGCTTACCGGTATCGAAATGAAGGTTTATACCGATCAGCCCGGGGTTCAGTTTTACAGCGGCAATTTCCTGAAGGCCGGTATGAACAACGGTAAGGGAGGTAAGGATTATGGGCACCGCACGGCCTTCTGCCTCGAAACGCAACACTATCCGGACTCTCCGAACCAGCCGAAGTTTCCTACCACGGTCATCAAACCTGGTGAGACCTTCAAAAGCAAGACCACTTACGCCTTCCAGGTCAGGGATTAAGTTATGTCCGGCCTGCGAGACCGATACGTCCTGATCCTGGATACGGAGGCAACGGAATTACCAAAACATTGGTCCTCTCCCGTATCCAGGAACCAGGATTGGCCATCTGCCATTCAGGTTGCCTGGGTCTTATATGATCCTGCCGGAAATGAGTTAAAGCATTACAGTGAGTATATTTCAGATTATACACCGCCGATTTCGGAAGCGGCTATTAAAATACACGGTCTGACGGAAAGCTTTCTCAGGAAAGAGGGGATTCCTCGGAAGCTCGTACTGGACGAACTCAACCGGGTTATCAGCCAATACGATCCCGTACTCGTTGGTCATTTTATCGAACTGGATCTTAAAGTGCTGAAAGCGGACTATTGCCGGGAGGAGCTGGGCGAAAGGCTGTATCAGCAGCCCGTATTTTGTACCATGCTGGCCAGCGCGCCCTACGCATTGCCACTGGCAGGAAAAAAATACCTGCGTCTGGGGGAGTTCCATAACAAGCTCTTCGGGGAAGAAGTAACAGGTTTGCATAATGCGTTAACCGACGCATACGCTACTGCCCGGATCTTTTTTCAACTCACCGAAGAAGGTAAGGTTGAAGAGCAAACGGTGTCGGTTCAGCATAAACACATCGAACATCAGCGAGGTCAGCCGCAAGCCAGCCGCCTGTGGCTATTATTACTGGCCGTTTCGTTATTACTGGTAATTTGTATTTATGTTTGGATAAAATGAGTAACGATCAGCCCCATTCTCAATTGTCCTCCGATCCGGAAGCAAGTTATCTGGGATCGACCGATCAGTACAGCCGGCGAATACAAGACATTGAATACCGGGAAGCAGTCACCTGTCGCTGGGATACGCCCGTTTGGCAGGCGGCTGGCCTGATGGCCGAAAAGCGTGTCAGCTGTCTGTTCATCACCGGAAATTCCGGTCACATTGACGGATACCTTACCGATATCCTGCTGCGCGACCGCGTAATCGCCCAACAGGCGGATACCGGTAAGGCGGTTGTCTATTTCATGGATAAAGATGTCAGAAGAATCAAGAAGACAGCCTTCGTTTACCAGGCTCTACTGACCATGTTCCGGACGAAGTCGCGCTATTTGCTCGTGACGGATGAGGACAGCGACTCCGGTTTTTTGAGCCGCAACCGTTTACTGGGCGAACAGGCGGAATCCCCGCTGGTCTTTATCCAGTCGATCAAATCGACCAGGAACATTGAAACCATGGCTTCCAAATGGCAGCAGGCTCCAGCTATTGTACGTCAGCTGCTCAGGCGTGGCGTACAGGCGGAAATCGTCAACCAGGTCATCACCGCCATTGCGGACACCATAGCTCAGAATTGCGTAGACATTGCCCTGCAGGAGCTCGGGCCACCACCTGCCCGGTTCGCTTTTCTGGTTCTGGGCAGCGAAGGCCGAAAGGAGCAAACGCTAAAAACCGATCAGGATAACGGCATTATCTATGAAGATGTCGATCCCGAATCGCAGGCTTCCGTCAGCGATTATTTTATGAAACTTGGGACGCGCCTTGCCGAGCTCCTGAATCACGCTGGATTTGCCTACTGCTCCGGCGGGTTCATGGCCAGTAACCCCGCCTGGAACGCCCCGCTTTCGAAATGGAAGGTACGCTATCGTCAGTGGCTGGAAGACGCCCTCCCGGAATCCGCTATACAATTCTCCACCTTTTTTGATGCCCGGTTGTTGTACGGCGAAGCGGCGCTTATGCGATCGGTACGGGACTTACTGGAGGAAGAGCTACAGCAGCCGTTGGAGAAATTCTTCTTCTTCATCACGCGAAATGCGCTTCAGTACAATGCTCCTAAAGATTTCTTCAGAGGTATAAAAACGTTTAAGCTTGGAGATCGGGACGTTTTCGATATCAAGAAAACCATGGCACTCATCGTGGATCTCGTGCGTGTTTACGCCCTGCGCAATCGCCTGTTTACTCAGAATACCGGCGAGCGCATCGACCTCTTGCGGGATATGAACGTATTTTCAGAAAAACAGCACCGTGAGCTTAAGGAATCCTATTATTTTCTGATGTCGATGCGCCTGGAACACCAGGCAAATCAACTTTTATCGGGATCGAGTGAAGCAGATAATTTCATCGGAAGCAAAGGGCTCAGCGACCTGGATAAGGCTTCGCTAAAGAGTATTTTCAAAACCATCGATGCCTTCCAGGCTAGTATTAGAATTAAATTTTCGAACAACCTCTTAGGGTAATTTTTTGGCTTCTCGGCGGAAAGCTTTTATTTTAGGCGCAAATACGAGCGAAATGAAGAGTAAACACCTGGCCCTTTTCTTTATATTGTCTATGTCCGTTTCTGTCGCCTGTTCTGAAAAAAGGCTGGTCATGAGCGACAAGGTAGACAACGATTTCGCGCCTCGTGTGGAGCAGCTGTTGGAAGAGGCGGCGCTTCAATATCATGTGCTGATGGACAGCCTGCCGAAGAATCGCTTTCCCCGCTATTTCGACCCCCGCGCTTCAAAACTGGAAACCAGCGGACCGGACTGGTGGACCAGCGGTTATTATGCTGGCACCTTATTAACGCTCTATCAGGAAACGGAAGATCCGCTCCTGTTAAAAGAAGGTCAGCGGATGCTGCAGTTGCTGGACAAGCAGAAGAACAATAAAACCAGTGCAGATATCGGCATGATTGTCTATCCTGGGTTTTTCAGAGCCATGGAAGTGGAACCGACCACCGGTCGTCATCAAACATTGGTTACCAGCGCAAAAACACTGGCCGGACGGTACGATAAGCAGGTGGGAGCTATCCGTTCCTGGGACGTCGAAAAAGACAATTTCCTGGTGCTGATTGATCATATGATGAACCTGGATCTCTTATTCTGGGCAACCTACGCAACGGGCGATTCAAGTTATTACCGGATTGCCGAAAAACATGCGGAAACGACCCTTAAAAACCAGTTCAGAGACGATCATAGCTCCTATAACGTAGTTAATTACGATCCTAAAAACGGGGCGGTTAAAGAATATCGAAGTACCCAGGGATACAACAAATCTTCAGCATGGGCGCGCGGACAAGCTTACGGGCTTTATGGATTTACGGTAGCCTATCGGGAAACCGGTAGAGCTGATTTTCTGGAGCAGGCAAAGGAGATAGCCGATTACATTATAGGACAAAAGGCAATGCCGAACGACCTCATTCCGTACTGGGATTTCAATGATCCGGCTATCCCTTCCACCTTTCGCGATGCCGGAGCAGCTACCATTACGGCATCTGCGCTCCTGGAGCTAAGTGAATTCGTCGGGAAAGGGGCTGGGAAAAAATACCTAAGAACAGCAGAAGATATGCTGAAATCTCTTAGTTCCCCGGTATACACCGCCAATTTCGGAAATAATGGAGGCTTTCTGCTTAAGCACAGTTCCGGCTACGTGCCGGTCCGTATGGAAATGGATATGGCCCATCCATATACCGATTACTATTATATCGAAGCACTCAGACGGTATAAAAACCTCCTCAAATAATTTGGTGCTTTCAGGATCTTTTTTGTAACTTTATTGTTATAACAGTCCAATGTATAACTAAATTTTGAAGTTATGATCTCGCATCAAGCTACACAGAAGGGGGCTGTCCGGCACCCACTGTGGTTGGAAATCATTCGTATTTTGGTAGCTGCCGTTATTTTCTGGAAAGGCCTTGAATTTATCGCCAATATTCATGTATTTACGAAAATGATGTCAGAGAGTAGTTTAGGTATAGCCATATTACTAAGCCTGTTGATTCATGTCATCATTGTTGCACACATTTTAGGTGCGCTTTCACTTTTTACAGGAAGTTATGTCCGCCTTTCCTGCTTAATGCAGCTGCCGGTTATCCTGATGGCACTTTTTTTTCGGGATCTTGCCCAGACGGTTTTGAACCCCTACGCCGCACTATGGGTCAGTATGGCGATATTAGTGGCATTGATTGTGCTTATTGTATCAGATAAACACGATATGGCCAATCGCGCGGATAAAGCATCGCAGTAGAAGAGCAATGATCTGCCGGCCATTGCGATAACCGCAAGAAAGCATTACTATGGCAATTTCCGGCAGATTTTTAATTTTTCTACCTTTTATATTTTCGTTTTTTTCAATCACTCCCGTCCGGGCTCAAAATTCCTATGCGTATCTCGATGCTCTTCAGTCGCCCAATAAATGGGTAGATTCTGTTTATAGACAGTTATCCCTGGAAGAGCGCGTTGCCCAATTGTTTCTGGTGAGGGTTCACCCCAACCTTGGCAAGCGGCATATCGACTCGATCGAGCGGATCGTAAGAACAGAGAAGTTGGGAGGAGTTGTTTTATTTCAGGGGAATCCGACAGCCCAGCTGCGGACAGTAAACCGGCTGCAAGCTGCGTCGAAGGTACCCCTGCTCGTAGCAATGGATGCCGAATGGGGTCTGGGCATGCGTGTTCCGGACTCAACGATAGTCTACCCTTTCCAGATGACACTCGGCGCGATACAGGACAACCGGCTGATCCGGCGTATGGGTTCGGCAATTGCTGAAGATCTCAGAAGGTTGGGCGTTCACGTTAATTTTGCACCGGTGGTTGATGTCAATAACAACCCCAACAATCCGGTCATTAATTTCAGATCATTTGGAGATCGTCCTGCGGCGGTTATGGCAAAGGGAAGAGCTTATATGGAAGGCTTGCAGGATGGTAAAGTGCTGGCCGTCTTAAAACACTTTCCGGGTCACGGCGATACCGGGACAGATTCGCATTACGACCTGCCGGTGCTTAACTTTGACCGCAACCGCTTGAACGCCGTGGAGCTGTCTCCCTTTCGTGCCCTGATCGGAGCCGGGGCGGGCGGGGTCATGGTTGGTCATATGCATGTACCGGCCCTGGACGCGACCAAAAATCTTCCCAGTTCATTATCGGCAAAGGTTGTAAACGGTTTGCTTCGAAACGAGCTGGGGTTTAAAGGACTTGTGTTTACGGATGCGATGGACATGAACGGCGTAGTGAAGTATTTTAAGAACGGCCAGGCGGACGTTCGGGCGGTAGCCGCCGGGAACGATCTACTCGAGCTTTCTCAGAATAGTGCGCGGGCAATCAATCTGGTTTCGCGCGAGATCCGTCAGGGAAACATCCCACAGGCCCAGCTGGAAGCCAGTGTCAAGCGGATATTGGCAACCAAGTTCTGGATGGGACTTCATGCCTTTCGTCCGGCCACGGAATCAGGTCTGGTAAGAGATCTTAACAGCCGGCGGAATTCTCAGCTTAATCAGCAACTGGCTGAGGCCGCGATTACGGTGCTGAACAATATTGACCCTATCAACAGGCTGGACACCCGAAAGCATACGGCTGTATTAAGTATCGGATCAGAGAATATTACACCCTTTCAGGAGTTTCTTGGCGAGCGCTTAGATAATTCTCTGGATTTCGTTATTTCTGCGAACGCTACAGCAAACGATATCGCGAAAGTGTGGGTTGAACTGAGACGCTATGACCAGGTCATCGTAGCGCTGCACGATAATAGGAAGACCCCAAGATCCAGACTGAACTTCAACAGCACCGTCCGCCTTTATTTGAATGAACTGGCGGCAACTGCAGATGTGATCTGTTTGTTCGGTAATCCTTACGCTCTGGCCTCCCTTCCGGGAATAGAGCAGAGCAAATCGCTGGTGCTGGCTTACCAGAACGATGCGACTCTACAGCAAGCAGCTGCGCGGGTGATTCTTAAAGAAATTAGACCGACAGGTAAACTCCCAGTGCATGTTAATGCGTTTTTTAAAGCTGGTGACGGTAAATAATGGGTTTATGCGTGCTTTTTTATGCATGTTTCTATATATTTGAATTTTATAGATCAATTTATGCGAAAAGCTTCCTCTTTACTTATCCTGCCCCTGGTTTTGTTTTTTTTAAAAACGCAGGCTCAGCATCAGGATCCTCTAGGCTTTATTAATGAACAGCACGTTTGGGTGGATTCCGTATTCAACCGACTTAGTCAAAAAGAGAAAGTCGCTCAGCTATTCCTGGTTAGGGCGCATACCAATCTCGGGCAGAAATACATCGATTCTGTAGCGCAGGTGATCAAGAAAGAGAAGCTCGGTGGTGCAGTGTTGTTCCAGGGCGGCCCGGTTAGGCATGCCCACATGATCAATCAATATCAGGAAGAGGCGGAAGTGCCGCTTATGCTGGCTTTGGATGGGGAATGGGGACTGGGCATGCGACTGCCCGATTCAACCGTATCCTATCCATACCAAATGGCGCTTGGCGCGGTACAGGACGAGCAGCTCTTATATCAGATGGGCCTGGAAGTGGCGATGGATTTCAGAAGGCTGGGCCTGCAGGTGAATTTTGCGCCGGATGTGGATGTGAACAATAACCCGAATAATCCGGTGATCAATTTCCGGTCTTTCGGCGAGGATAAACACAACGTTTACCGGAAGGCGCTGCAATATATGAGGGGTATGACCGATGGGCATATCTTTACCACGCTGAAACATTTTCCGGGGCATGGGGATACGGATGTGGACTCCCATTACGACTTACCTAAGCTGAACTTTGACCGGGCCCGGCTGGACTCCATTGAAATGGATCCTTTCAGAAGACTGATCAACGACGGCGCTCCGGGGGTAATGGTGGGGCACATGAGTATTCCCAGCCTGGATAATGAAGAAAAGCTGCCCTCTTCGCTTTCACGCCCGATTATCACGGGCATACTCAAAGAAGAGCTTGGATTTAAAGGGCTGACCTTTACAGATGCCATGGATATGAAAGGCGTAACCCGCTATTTCACGGATGGGGAGGCAGACGTTCGGGCCATTCTGGCCGGCAATGATGTGTTGGAAATCTCCGAAAATACGAAAGTGGCTATCCGGAAGGTGCGTCGGGCCGTGCGAAAGAAACGCATAAGTCAGGAGGAACTGGATGCGAAAGTGAAAAAAATACTGGCCGCTAAGTACTGGCTGGGTGTTCATAGCCGTCAGAAGGTCGAAATAAATGGCTTGTATGAAGACCTTAACCGGCCGGAAGCATTTCGCCTGCGGGATAAGCTGGCTGAAGCCTCTGTAACCTTATTGAAGGGCGGCGACCTGATAAAGCGGCTCGATCCAAGCCGCTCCACTGCTCTCGTCAGCATCGGACAGGACAGCATTTCCACCTTTCAGGATGCGTTAAAGACGACGTACGATAAGGCTACCATATTTGTGTTAGGTGCCAAATCTTCGCCAGCAGAAATAGAGCAGGTACGCAAAGAATTAGAGGGTTTTGAACAGGTCATTGTAGCCTTACATGATCCGCGCCTGAGGCCGGCAAGCAAGTTGCCTTATCAATCTGATATTCGCTTATTTGTCAGTGAACTATCAACGGAGAGCACAGTCCTTTGTCTGTTTGGAAATCCGTATAGCCTGGCTTCCTTCCCGGGCATCGAAAGGGCAGGGGCTATTTCGGTGCATTACCAGAACGATGCTTATATCCAGAAGGCCGGAGCCAGGCTGCTGACGCATGAGCTGCTTCCGAATGGTAAGTTACCCGTAGGCATTAACGTTTTCTTCAGATACGGCGACGGACTTGATCTCCACTAAGAGGCTTTCTTCATCGCGCGAGGCAACGATGATCTCGGTATGAGCCCGATGATGTCCGAATAAATCGGCTACCAGCTGTGGACAATTGTTGTCTTTGGACAAATGGGAAAGAAAGAGATGGCTGAGTTGTTCTGTGCGGTGTTCCAGGAAAAGGTTGAGCGCCTCCCGATTGGAGAGGTGTCCTCTCCCACCCCGTATCCGCTGTTTCAGGAAATAAGGGTAACGTCCGTTGGCCAGCAATTCTTCGTCGTAGTTGGATTCCAGGTAAACCGCCTGGCAAGTCCTGAAATGCCGGATAACTTGTTGGCAAACCCGCCCGATGTCCGTGAACACGCCTATCCGGACTTCTCCCTGACGGACGACGAAGCTATATGGTTCAGCGGCATCGTGGAACTTGGGAAAAGGTAAAATGCTGAGTTGACCAATTGCCACAGGCTGATCGCACCTGAAAAAGCGGATGTCTCCCTGAGGTAGCAGGTGGCGCATCGCTTCATAGGTTAGCGGACTGATGTACACCGGCAATCGATGCCGGGCAGAAAAACGGGCAAGTCCCCGTATATGATCGCTGTGTTCATGAGAGATGAAAACAGCCCGCAAACGATCTGCCGGAATGCCCAGACGGAGCAGTCGCCGCTCGATCTCCCGACAGGAAATACCGGCATCCACCAGGATACCATCTTGCTTATTACCAACATAATAACAGTTTCCGTTGCTGCCCGAATTGAGTGAAGCGGTGAAGAGCGACATGCAACAAAGTTAAGGCTTTGTTTGTATATAGCATATACAAGCGAAGAATGGATTTTATTGATTATTACAGCATTCTGGGTATCGCAAAGGATGCATCGACCGATACGATCAAGAAGGCCTATCGAAAAATGGCGCGTAAGTATCACCCGGACCTGAACCCCGATGATAAGGAAGCGCATCAGAAATTTCAGCAGATCAACGAAGCCAATGAAGTACTGAGCGACCCGGAAAAGAGGGCAAAGTATGATAAATACGGAAAAGACTGGAAACATGGCGAGGCCTATGAACAGGCGCAGCGTTCCCAACAAAGCCGGCAGACCGGAGGCGATCCTTATGAGGGTTTCGCCGGTGGTTACAGCGGATCTTTTTCGGAAGACGATTTTTCAGATTTCTTTTCTTCCATGTTCGGCAGCCGATCCGGAAGAAGCAGGGCGTCGGCTTTCAAGGGAGGGGACTACCGTGCCGAACTGCATCTGAGTTTGCGGGACGTCGCCACAACCCATAAACGTACCCTCACGGTTAATGGAAAGAATCTACGCATTACCATTCCGGCAGGTGTGGAAAACGGTCAGGAGATACGGATAAAGGGACAGGGTGGACCCGGTAGCAATAACGGCCCGGCGGGCGACCTTTACATCACGTTCGTGCTTACAGAAGATCCCATTTTCAGAAGACTGGGTAATGATTTGTATCTGGACAAAGAAATCGACCTCTTTACCGCGTTGCTTGGTGGTGAGGTTTTCATTGAAACACTTACTGGTAAGGTTAAGCTTAATGTTAAGCCGGAGACGCAGCCGGACACCAAAGTGAAGCTTAAGGGAAAAGGATTTCCAATTTATAAAAAGGAAGGTCATGCTGGAGATCTTGTCGTTACCTATAAAATAAAATTACCTGTAGGACTTAGCGAGCCAGAGCGGAAGCTAGTTGAAGATCTTGCTGATCTGCGGAAAAAGGGTGGCTAATGTATTGGAAATGCGGACTGAAATAGGAAAAGATTATGGAAGCAAAATGGATTTTATTAACGGAATATTGCCGGTGGTCTGAAACAGAGCCCGCCTTTCTGGAAGAGCTCGAAAGTGAGGGTCTTATACAGGTCTCCATCCGGGAGACTCAGAAATACATCGATGAAGAACAGCTGGATCGGCTGGAGCGCTTCCGGAGGTGGCATTATGAGATGGACGTCAATGTACAGGGCATTGACGCCATGCACTACCTGGTTGGAAAGATCGAAAGGCTCAACCGGGAAGTCCGTCACCTGGAAGCCCGGTTGAAACTACATGAGAGGTTGTAGCAACTGCCCTGATCTGTAATTAAGGGAAAAGCTTCCACTCGGCCAGGCTGATGCTGTTATCTTTCTCCGTAACCGGTCGTACTGATCGCAGCCGGACAAATCGTGCAATCACCTGCTCTTCCAGCCTTATATATTGCAATACCGGGTTCGATTTAATGTTCGAAAATTCTCCCGCCTGTATTTTTCTCCAGTTTTTTCCATCTTCACTCACATCCAGTTCGTATTGCTGAATCATACCCTTTGCAGCGCCATCCTGCCTGGGAAGATAGCCAAATGCAGAAAAACTGGTTGCCCCGCCAAGATCGATAGTTATGGTGTTTCCCTTGCTCTCCCACAATGTGGAAGGGTCGTTGTCAAACGGCGCCCGACTTTTACTTTTCCGGATGGTCCAGTTTTCCGCAGGTAAGGATTTTCTTACCGTGGCGTTGGTGACTTCATCTTCAAGCAACAGGTCTTCCGGGATTTTAAATAAACCCACTTCGCTGATTGCCAGCGCAACCGGGGCTTCAAATTGAAGGCGTAGCTTCCGGGTATTAACCGGCTTGTCCAGCCTGATCAGGCGATTGGCTCCGATGCTTGTTGCTTTTCCAACTTCCTTCCAAGTGCCTTCTTCCCAGGAAGATACCGTTACCTTCTCTACCCGCTGTCCAAGTTTAATGTTCTCCCGGAGCCGGATCAGATCCAGAGCTTCTTCTTTCTCGAGCTCGATGATTAGCTCCGCCTGCCCTACGGCGTCGTCCGTTGCCCAATAGCTGTACCGGTCCTCGTCGGAAAGGTTTGCTGTGCCAAAGGCTGCTCCGTTTCCGTTTCGGATATTGGAAGCCTCGAAACGGGCAGACTCCGCAAGGTCGTTCTCAAATACTGCTTTAAGAAGTCTTCCAAAAGACTCTAACACCTTCACATCGTTCTCATGAAGCAGACCATCTGTGTTCGGAGAAAGGCCCAGGTCGAATGCACCACCTCTACCCACACTACGGCAATACAGATCAAAAAGCTCCGACACGCTTTTCAGCTGATCATCTTGTTCAGGATGGTAAAACCAGCCTGGTCGCAACGGGACATCACACTCGGTAGGGATCCATTGCTTGCCCAGGCGGGTGCCACTGCCCAGGTTGCCGTCCTCCATAAAGCCGGGCATAGGCTCTTTATCGCCTTTGCCTGCCAGGGTAATCGTAGACCAGCTGGTTTCTGGAGCAATCCCTTTTTCGTTCCCTACCCAACGTACATCCAGGCCGATGTCGCTGAAGATGGCGGCCCCTGGCTGCAGTTCGCGGGTGATTGCCCAGGTATTATGCCAATCGTAGTAGGTAGATTGGTCTACTTTTCGCGCTTCTTTTTTACCGCCGTAGTAACCGTCGCCCCCGTTGGCGCCATCATGCCAGCTCATGAATAAATCTCCGTAATTGCTGTAAAGTTCTCTTAGTTGCTGACGATAAATGTTGACGTATTCTTCTGTGCCATAAGCCGGATTGTTCCGGTCCCAAGGTGAGCAGTAGACTCCGAACTTCATGCCGAGTTTTTTGGCAGCTTCCTGGAATTCCCGGACCATATCGCCTTTCCCATTTTTCCAGG
Organism: Olivibacter sp.; assembly: GCA_048595275.1. GTDB lineage: Bacteria > Bacteroidota > Bacteroidia > Sphingobacteriales > Sphingobacteriaceae > Olivibacter. Next base: position 19,318 of record JBMDWN010000099.1, read on the forward strand.
GGCTTTCGCTAATGTTATAGGCAGCCGTTTTGGTTGGCCATAAAGCAAAGCCATCGTGGTGCTTAGCCACAGAAATGATTCCTTTAAAGCCTCCGGCTTTAGCCGCGGCAACAATCTGCTCCGCATCAAAATGCGCGGGGTTGAACATTTCCGGATCCGCATCGCCATATCCCCATTCTTTGTTCTGGAAGGTGGTCGGGGTGAAGTGAATCAGGCAATACATTTCCGTTTCCTGCCATTGAAGCTGACGTTCGGTGGGCAATACACCAAAAGGTTCAGGTGCATCGGAGTCGTTTTGCTGAGCCATGGCAACACCGCAGGAAAACAGAGCTGCAAAAGCAAGAGTTTTTTCAATCAAAAACATCAGATAATATTCTTTAGGGGTTGTTTTTTAGTTTTCTTTCCAGGAACTCCACGGTTGCCTGGTTTACACGGTTGATATTGTCGTAGCGCATCCAGTGATGTGAATCGTCGGGGATGCTCAATTCTTCGAATTCGACCCCGGCGTCCATAAGGCGATTAACGAGGTCGACCGTCTGAGCAAAAGGAACGTTTCGGTCATCATCCCCATGAATCAGCAATACGGGCGATTTCCACCCGTCTATATAATGTACAGGCGAAGATTCCATCAGCACTTTCTCCGCCTCTTGTGCATCGGGTGCGGGTTCGGGTCCGCTGCTGGCAATATCCCGCTGCCACTTGTGAACCCCGTGGATGTCGACGCCAGCTTTAAACAAGTCGGAATTCTTTGCTAGCCCCATGGCTGTCAAAAAGCCTCCGTAAGAACCTCCGTAAATGCCGATGCGCTGCGGATCGACGAAATCCTGCCCGACCAGCCATTTTCCGGCGGCCAGAACATCCAGGTATTCGTCCGCTCCGGTACTTCCGCTGTGCGGCGATTTATGGAAATCGTAGCCATAACCGATGCCCAAACGATAATTGATAGACAAGACTACAAATCCTTTGCTGGCGAGGTATTGATTAACCGCGTAGTTGTTGGCATAGTAATCCATATAACTCCACCCCAATAGCATTTGTCGTTGCGGTCCGCCATGTACGAAGACGATGGCCGGCTTCTTCTTTTCGCCTCCTGTGGGCTCGAAAAGCTGCGCATAAAGTTGCAGTCCGTCGCTCGATTTAAAACGAACCGCTTTCGGGACAATCAACTGCTCTTGCGGAAAATTTTTCGGAAGCAAAGCCTTGCTGACTACACGGAAACTGCGGTCCTTTCTCTCAAGGTTTTTCACAGCTAGGAGAGCCGGTTGTTTAGGACCAGCCGAAAAGAAGGCAACGGTCTGATGGTCACCGGTGACGACCGGATAAGCTTCTATCCCCTTACCCTCGCTGAGCATTTCGGGTTTTCCGCCATTCAGGGGCACCCGGAAAATATGCCGGCGATCGATGTCGTCCCGATCCGGGCCAGTATTGGCGCTGTAGATCAGTTGTTTTCCATCTGGCGTCAGCCGGATTTGTTCGACCATAAAGTTGCCGGGTGTAAGACATTGTGCTTCGCCCTTAACAGCATCCATGGAATACAGGTGAGGCCAGCCATCGTGGTAAGACAACCAGGCAATCCGGTTTCCTGCGCCCCAATGGAGATTGAACCCGCCATGGGTGGTGGGTACGGAACCGCTCAGCGTTTCCGGAGCCTTCCAGCGGCGCGCGCCTTTGCCGGTTTCCACATCGGCAACCCGGATTTCCCAGGGGCGGTGCTTGCTGGTCAGTATAGAGTCCGGTTTGCCACCTCTGCCAGGCGTCCGGACGAAGGCAATATTTTTTCCGTCAGGACTCCACACCGGGTCGGAATCCCGGCCGAAACCAGGATCTATCCACTGCAACCGCCTGTCTGTCGGCCGGTAGATGCCAATCAGGCTATGCGTTCCCCGCTGAGATACAAAAGCGAGCGCCTTTCCGTCGGGCGACCACCGGAGCTGGCTGCTTCGTCCTTTTTCTTCAAACAAGGCCGACGCTTTTTCGCTCCCGTCGACAGCAGCCAGGTAGACACGTCCTTTTTGCAGAAAGGCAACGTTGGACCCATCGGGCGATATCACCGGTAGGTCGCCCTCTCCGAGTAACTTCGGTTCACCACCTTCGAATGGGATGCTCCACACTGCTGTGTTGGGCATCGTGGTCAGGGACAAGGGGTTGACGGGTACATCTCCACCACTTCCTCCATGCTCACCACCCCTTACGTAAATAACGCGCCGGCCATCCGGAGAAAGCTGCACGCTGGTTAGCTCTTGTCCGTCATCTTCTTCGTAGTCCGTCAAGGCCCTTGGCTTGTAATCCGGTCCTTCAGCAACATAAAGATTCCGTTTCCCCTGCAGATTGATTGCCCAGGCAATACGTGGAGTAGCAGAGGCCGCCTGTAGTTCTGAAGGGAATGGATAGCTGGTTACCGCTTCCAGGCTGAACTGCGCAGAAGCGCAATAGGGCTGGCTTAGGGCGGTTGACAGCGCAATTAGAAATAAGATGTGTTTCATGGCTTTTGCTAATATAGTTTTTTCCGGACAAAATCATTTTCAGCCTAACGCTGTTTTTTGAATATGAAAGTTGTTTCCCGAGATAAGGCTACCGTTTTTGCTGTTCTGTTGCTGTTGACCCTGTCCTGCAATGCTCCCGTCAGTTTATTCAAAAACGAATCTCCGTATGAGCGATACAGCCGGCAACTGAACGACGCGGGACTGGCCACCAGCAGCCTGTATAAAAGCTGGAAGGAAGCGGGGCGCGCCGGCTTCGAAGGAGCTCAGGAGATCGATGTGCCTTTTGAAGAAGCCGGATTGTTCAGCGCGTCAAAACCGCGCGCCGCCACCTTTCGTTTCAGCGTAACAGAAGGGGAGCAATTGCGGGTGGAAGTTATGACCCGCAGCGTGGAAAGCAGCCTGGTTTTCGTAGACCTATTTCAGCTTAAACCCGACAGTACCTGGAATACCCGTCCGGTAAAGTCTGCAGATACGCAGCGCAACGTTGTGCAGCTGAATGCCGATCGTTCCGGAGAATACCTTTTAAGAATTCAGCCTGAGCTTTTGTCTGATGTAGCCTATCGCTTGCGCATCACAGCCTCCGGCTCGATGTCCTTCCCCGTAGATTCTTCTGTGCAGTCGAACATCGGTAGCTTTTTTGGTGATGGGAGAGAGGCCGGTGCGCGCAGGCATGAGGGCGTAGATGTTTTCGCTGCCAGGCTAAGTCCGGCTGTAGCCGCCGCCGACGGGCGTGTTAGTCGCGTCGGTACAAACAGGCTTGGTGGAAAAGTCGTCTGGCTGAAGCCTGAAGGAAGCCCTTACCGCTTATACTATGCCCACCTGGACTCCCAGCTGGTGCAGGCCGGTACGGCGGTTAGCATCGGAGACACGCTGGGTTTGGTAGGGAATACGGGTAACGCCAGAACGACGCCTCCACATCTCCATTTCGGCATCTA
>JBMDWN010000100.1:0-1903 GCA_048595275.1 Olivibacter sp.
GAGCAAAAGATCCGTAAAGGGGAAGTAGGAGGGGTTTTTAGCCTTACTACGCCGGAGCGGGTGCGCAAAACACAGCAGCTGGCGGTGGAACATACCCGCCTGAAAATCCCCCTGATCTTCGGACAGGACGTGATTCATGGTTATAAAACGCTGTTTCCGATTCCTCTGGGTCTGGCGGCAACCTGGGACCTGGGACTGATCGAAAAGTCGGCGCGCATCGCGGCGAGCGAAGCGAGTGCAGATGGTCTGAACTGGGCTTTTTCTCCCATGGTAGATGTTTCCAGGGATCCGCGGTGGGGAAGGATATCGGAAGGCAGTGGCGAGGATACCTTCCTGGGTTCGCTGATTTCTGCGGCTATGGTTAAAGGGCTGCAGAACGGTGACCTGGCGGCAACAAACACACTGATGGCCTGCGTGAAGCACTTTGCTTTGTATGGTGCGGCTGAGGCGGGAAGGGATTACAACACGACGGACATGAGCTTGCATCGTATGTACAATGAATACCTGCCGCCTTATAAAGCGGCCGTTGATGCGGGGGCTGGGAGTATTATGATGTCGTTTAACGATATCAACGGTGTGCCGGCCACGGCAAATAAATGGTTGATGCAGGAGGTGCTTCGGAAGGAATGGGGCTTCAATGGATTGATCGTCACCGATTATACCGGAATCAATGAACTGGTAGATCATGGATTGGGCAATTTGCAGCAGGTTTCGGCAAAGGCGCTGCAAGCCGGGATCGATATGGATATGGTCGGGGAAGGGTTCCTGACTACCCTGAAGAAATCGCTCGAAGAAGGGAAGATTCAGGAAGAGGAAATTGACCGGGCCTGCCGGAAGGTGCTGGAAGCAAAATACGTGCTGGGGCTTTTCGAAGACCCTTACCGCTATTGCAATGAGCAACGGGCCAAGGAAACCATCGGAAGCCAGGCGAACCTCGATTTCGCCAGAAAGGCAGCCGCAGAGTCTTTTGTCTTACTGAAAAACCAGGATCAGCTCCTGCCGCTTAAGAAGCAGGGCAAAATAGCGCTGATCGGACCGCTGGCCAATAGTGGCAGCAATATGCCGGGCACCTGGAGTGTGAATGCGGACCTGGAGAAAACACAACCACTTCTTGCTGCGATGCAGGAATTAATGGGTAAATCTGTGAGCATCGGACATGCCCTGGGTGCGAATCTGATAGAGGATGCGGCTTATCAGCAACGGGCAACGATGTTCGGACGGGAAATCCCGCGCGACGATCGATCAGAAGCGGACCGGCTGGCCGAAGCGGTGAAGCTGGCGGAGTCCTCGGACGTCGTCGTCGCCGCCCTGGGAGAAGGTTCTGAAATGAGCGGAGAAAGTTCCAGCAGAACGGATATCGGGCTGCCGGAAAATCAACAACGCCTGCTCAAAGCTTTGCTGAAAACGGGTAAGCCAGTTGTGCTGGTGCTCTTCACCGGGAGACCGCTTACGCTGGAATGGGAGGAGCAGAACGTGCCGGCCATCCTGAATGTCTGGTTTGGTGGAACAGGATCAGCGAAGGCGATTACAGATGTTCTGTTTGGCGATGTAAATCCCTCCGGGAAGATTACGGCGACCTTCCCAAAGAACGTAGGCCAGATACCGATTTATTACAGCCATAAGAATACGGGCAGACCGCTGAAAGACGGCGATTGGTTTCAAAAGTTCCGATCGAACTACCTGGATGTCGACAACGACCCCCTTTACCCCTTCGGCTTTGGACTGAGCTACACAACCTTTGAATACGGTAAGCTCACGCTGGACAGCGATCAGCTGTCGCAGAATGGGCAAATCCGCGCCAGCGTAGAGGTGCGCAATACCGGGAAATTCGCCGGGAAAGAAGTTGTTCAATTTTACACCCGAGATCTGGTGGGAAGTCTAACCCGGCCGGTTAAGGAACTGA
>JBMDWN010000101.1:0-3923 GCA_048595275.1 Olivibacter sp.
GGCAGATGCTAAGGAACTGAAACCGACTTCGCAGTTTGCTTTAGAAAACAAAGCCATAGTGGCCATCAATGGCGGTTTTTTCGAAGTTAAGAACGGTGGTGCAGTGGATTATGTAAAAGTGAAAAACCAGGTAGTCAACCGCACAAGAGAGAAAAGCAGCCGGGCCAATGCCATCCTGCTGATCTCAAAAAAAAGAATAGAGATTCTGCCGGATTCAGCCGTCGACTTCGAAATACATAAAGCGCCGGACATACTTTTATCCGGGCCTCTTTTAGTACAAGATAGGATGGAAGTACCTCTACGCAATAATCCGTTCAATGACAACCGCCATCCGCGAAGTGCCCTGGTCATTACATCGGACAGGAAATTAATTTTTATTGTAGTAGACGGCCGGAACCGGATGTCCGCAGGGATGCGTTTGACAGAACTGTCAAAAGTTTTGCGCTGGCTAGGCGCTGAAGATGCCATGAATCTGGACGGCGGCGGCAGCAGCACACTTTACGTGAAAGGTGATACCGAAAACACCGTGGTGAATCATCCTTCAGATAACAAAATCTTTGACCATGAAGGCGAGCGTGCGGTCGCAAATATCGTTTACCTTAAAGAGTAGTATCGGGTATGCAATTTATTCCAAATGATAAATAAGGGTCGTCTCCATTATCACGAATTAAATTCAGTGCCGTCGGAAAACACTATAAAACCTTCATGAATGCATAAAATGGAAATTTATTCGATCATGGTGTCCCTTACCTGAACCCTTTTCCAATATTTTTTGTAACGTTCTGCTCCGGCTAAATGTTTAGGATGATTCTCATACTTCGATATAGCTTCTAAATTATCGAAAGTGATGATCAGGTTATAATCAAAGGTATTATCAGTAACGTCCCTTTTGGTTGTTTTCGCAGGTTTACCGTAGGAGAGCGAACGAGCTCCCGGAACAGTTCTCAAGAGCTCAAAATATTCTAAAAAGCGCTGCTCGTCCTGTTTCGTTATTTCGTCATTTAACCAAAAGTATACGGAATGTACGATCGAACCACTTGTATCTTCGTCATTTGATAAATCCTTTTCCGAATCCTGTGCCAATACCGGAAGCGCAGTTGTTAAAACACTGAAATATAAAGCCGCTCTTATTAACGCTCTTCTTTTGAAATGTAACATCATATTTTCGTTGAGAATTTAAAAACTCGTATCTAAATCTAACCTCCGACCCTTCAAAGATTCAATCCTATCCATTGATACGGTAAATACCATACTTAGGACTACTGTACTTTTTCATCATAATTATCAGCATGATGAAGTTTTGAAAAACCTACCAGCTCAGAAAAATTATGATTCTGAAGCGATCTATCAGAGGATTAGAAACGAAGTTACGTACAACCAGGCTTACAAGCCTTGTACAAAATCATGATATTTCGGTAAGTTTACGACCGATGAGAAGATATACGCTCCACAAGCCATTTAGTATTAATCACTTTACCTCCGCTAAGTGGGAGCACCTTGCGCATAAGCATACCTACTTTGAAATTATTTTTATCTTGAAGGGGAGTGGCATGCACCACGTTAATGGTCACCATTACAGGTACAACAAGCAAGACGTATTTTTTCTGGGTCCCGAAGACCTTCATTTCTTTGAGATTGATGAAGAGACGGAGTTTTCTTTCGTACGGTTCAATGAGCCTCAGCAAAGAGCACCTGAACGAAAAGATGATGGGGCCGTGATGCCAATAATTTATGGACTATTAGAAGGGAACTCACAAGCGCGTAATATCTATGTAAAGGGAGAAAAAGAGCGGATAAAGTTGCATCATTTATTGTCTGTTCTGGAATCAGAAGATCAGGATCGAAATTCGAAACACTACTGGATCATTCGGGATAGCATATTGCGCACCATGCTCCTTATTCTTTCCAGGTCGGTAGCCGCAGAACAAACCATTCCTGCAAGCTCAGAAAAGTCTTTGGAGAATATACTCCATTATGTGAAACAGAATATTTTCCATCCTGAGAAACTCGTTGTTTCAAAAATGGCTCAAAGGTTTAATTTTGCCCCTTCCTATTTCAGTGTTTTCTTTAAGCGGCAAACCGGCGAATGCCTGAAAAAGTACATCACTAAAATGAAAATAAACCTCATCCAGTCCCGGCTTCAGTTTACAGAAAAGTCGTTAAACGACCTGGCCGATGAGTTTGGGTATGCAGACGAAAGTCATTTATGTAAACAATTCAAGCGTTATACCGGAATCTCTCCATCCAACTTTAGGAAGTCAATAACAACCTGATAGGCATTGTTCGACCAGAGCAAAACGCTATGGAATCCGTACCTGAACATGTAAAGCAAATCTTAAGATCATCCAAATCCAGAAAACTGTCTTCGTCAGAGGCCGAGCATCTTGAGGAATGGTATATAAACCTTCCTGAAAAGTCACCTTATAAAGCACCGTTAATCGGCAAAGCTGATGAACTCGAAATAGAGAAACGCATGCTGAAAAAGATCAACCATGTTTTCAGAATCCAGCATAAAGAGAAAGACTCAGATTAGCACCTGCATTTGAACACACCAAACCCGGATCTGGACACATTCGAAAATACTGTTTAGTTGAACTTTGTATTGTAAGAAAATATAAAGTAATATGAGCAAGCAAAAAGTTTGGTTTATCACAGGAGCCTCCAAAGGAATGGGGCTTGAGGTAGCAAAAAATGTTTTGGCTAATGGTGGCAAAGTCATTGCAACTTCCAGAAATTTGGATGAGCAAATAGCGAACATCGGCGAAGCGTCAGAAACGTTTCTTCCATTGAAAGTGGATATTACCCGTGAAGCTGAAGTGAAATCAGCTATTGAAAAGGGCATTGAAACATTTGGACGAATCGATGTCGTCCTTAATAATGCAGGTTACAACCTCCTGGGCAATGTTGAGGAGCTGAGTGATGCGGAGTTCCGTCAAACAATGGATGTAAACGTTTTTGGGATGACTAACGTCATCAGAAATATATTGCCCTATCTTCGCAAAAATAAGTCCGGGCATATCATGAATACTTCCTCAATGATGGGCTATATGAGTTATCCCGGTAATGGCAGCTACAGTGCATCAAAGTTTGCCGTTATCGGATTATCCGAAGCACTTGCACAAGAAGTGGCTCCTTTTGGTATAAAAGTTACTATTCTTGTTCCCGGAACATTCCGCACAAGTTTTATGAGCGATAGCAGTCTGGCGGTGGCAAAGAATAAAATCGATGACTATAACCTGGACCAACAGGTTGAACTTTTCAGAAGTTTTGATGGTAAGCAGCCAGGTGATCCTGCAAAATTAGCTGAAGTACTCTACGAAATCAGCAATCTGCCAGAACCACCATTACACTTGCCTTTAGGAACGGATAGTTATCAGGCGATCCGGGGACAGCGAAAAAAGGAGGCAGTAGAATTGGAAAAATGGGAAGAGTTATCTATTTCCACTGATTTTAAATAAAACCAAAGATGAAAAAAGCTACTCCATATAAGATTAACTCGATCTCTGAATTGCATCGTTTGTTTAGTTTGAGAAAGCCGGATCATCCACTGATAAGTGTTATCGATTTTGAATTGCTCAAATTTGGGGATAGCGAAATTTGGAAAAGTTTTTATTATGATTTCTATTGCGTTGCCTGTAAGAAAGGTTCTTCCGGGAAGTTAAAATACGGGCAACGCAATTATGATTTTGATGAAGGCATCATGAGTTTCACGAAACCCGGTCAGCTATTTTCCGTTACAAACGCCTCAGATGATCCGGTATCTGGTTTTATGTTGGTCTTTAAACCGGAGCTGATTCGCCATTCCGGATTAGGGAAGGTAATCGGAAGCTACAATTTTTTTTCTTATTCCACGGCTGAGGCCTTACATCTTTCGGAAAAGGAAGATGAAATAATCATGTCCCTTCTTCAGCAAATGCAGAATG
>JBMDWN010000102.1:0-22068 GCA_048595275.1 Olivibacter sp.
CCGCCGCTTGGCAGTTTCGATATGTCGCTTTCCAGAGGCTTTTACATCAATCAGCGCTACCACGATATCAAGCCGGCAATCTATTCCTGGTACGAATCTCCGAATAACCGCTACAACTTGCTGACCAGTCTGGTCTTCAACACCCTGGTGGGAACTGAAAACGGCTCCGTACTGGATAACGAGATTTTTGAAGGAGGAGCGGTCGATCCCCGCTCTGTACAGGTTCGCCTGCAGCAACAGCGAGAGCAGCGTCCCAGAAATAGCTGGACGGACCATAGCTTCTTGTTCCGGCAGTCTATGTATATCGGACGCCTGGATACGGTGGACAGGGGGATGCCGACGCAGGAGATTATACCGACTCAGTCGGTTTACCATGCCTTGAGTCTGAACCGGAAGAAATACCATTTTTTTAAATCGGAATCCGATTCCTACGGAGCTTTCCCGATTATACAAACGCCGTCTTCGATAACGAACGACTCTACGATGCTGACGACCGTCCGAAACGATTTCGGGTATAATTTTAGTCTCCGGGGTCGTTCGGCGGCGCTGCTGAAAAATGAGGTTAGGCTGAAAGTCGGTATGGAACATGAACTGATGTTCTTTGAACAGGGGCGCGACTCGCTGATGAACGTACCGAACAGCAGGGATATGTTGTTTCAGAACCTGACGCTGAAAGGTAAAATGGGCTACCGTTTCAGCGATAAGGTCAACATTGACGCCGATGTACGGCAGATTGTCCTCGGCCGCAATTTTGGAGATTTCTACTACGGTGGAACGGCGAACTTCTATTATAGCCCTACGATTGGACGCCTGATCCTTGGCGCATATATCCAGAACCAGTCGCCCGCCCACATCTTTGAATCGCTTCGCTATACGTATCATGAATGGGATGATATTGAATTAAGCAAGACAACGAACCTGAATTTTTCCGCGACCTATGAAAACCCCCGCTTTCGTTTCCATGCCAAAGCAGAGTACTTTCTGGTAAACAACTATACTTATTTCTCAGAAGTCCCCAATCCCGGAAACAGTCCTCTGCTGGAGCGGCAGATCCGTCCGACGCAGGCGGGTACACCGATCAACGTCTTGAAATTCAGTGTAGGGAAGAATTTTACCTTCGGTAAGAAATGGCATTTTGACAACTATTTCGTTTATCAGCAATCGGATTTCCTGAACCTGCTGATGACACCGGATATTTATTCCTGGCACAGCTTCTATTTTAACAGTCAGGTGGTCAAGGTGATCAACTTGAACCTGGGCTTCGATGTGCGCTTTAACACGCCCTATGTGGCACCGGCTTATGCCATTAACGTCGGGCAGTTTTACCTGCCGGATTACCAGCTGGAATTTTCAACCTATCCGATAGTCGATTTGTGGTTAAGCGCGACCCTGAAGCGAACAAACTTCTTTCTGCGCTATGATTATGCCAACAAAGGCTTGTTCTCGGAAGGATATTATACTGTCCGTCGCTACCCCATGCCCGGTTCACTCATGCGCTTCGGTATCCTCTGGAATTTTTATGACTAATCTTTCGGGCGATAATCCTTACCTTTGTCCTTTTAAATTTATTGGATATGAGTAAAGCAATTATAAAAACGGACAAAGGAAACATGACCGTCGAATTCTACGATAAGGATGCTCCGGGACATGTCGCTAACTTTATTAAACTTTCGAAGTCCGGCTATTACGATAATACAACCTTTCATCGGGTTATCCCGGACTTCGTGGTTCAGGGGGGAGATCCTACGGGTACCGGAGCAGGTGGCCCGGGCTACAGCATCGATTGCGAGCTGGACGGCGACAATCAATACCACGACCGTGGTGTACTTTCAATGGCGCATCGCGGACGGAATACTGGCGGATCACAATTCTTTATATGCCATAGCCGGAACAATACGGCGCACCTGGACCGGAACCATACCTGTTTCGGGAAAGTGATCGAAAATGTCGATGTCGTGGACGATATCCGTCAGGGTGACAAGATTCTGACGATAGAAGTAATCGAAGAGGAGGCTTAAGCAAAGATTATGAATTTAAGAGGAATTGTTTCTGTTACCGGTAAACCGGGACTATACAAATTGATTGGTCAGAACAAATCGGGTTTTCTGCTGGAAAGCCTTGATGAGAAGAAGTTGAAGATTGTTGTCAACATCTCGAATGCGAAGATGGCCTCCCTGGAGGATATCACCATCTTTGGAGAGGATGACGATATCAAACTGATCGACATCCTGGAAAGGATGAAAGAACAATCTTCTATCCCTCCCGCAAAAGGAAGCGGAGAGGAGCTTCGAAGCTTTTTCCTGGAGGTTGCGCCGACGCACGATACTGCCCGCGTGTACAGCTCGGATATTAAAAAGATTATTACCTGGTATGGTATTCTGAAGGATCTTCCTTTGTTTGAAGAGGATGCGCGGGTTCCTCTTGAGGAGGAGGATGCTGTATCTAAAAACGTAGAAGAAGAAACTCCGAAGAACAAGGCAACGGCAAAAAAAGCTGCGAAGAAGTCTTCTGAAAAGGCAGATTAGTTTGCTGTATAACGTATAAATGAATTCTTTATCCGGTGGTTTTTTACTGCCGGATTTTTTTTGCAATAATCTGAGCGAATAGTTTAAGCCTATAACCAAAAAATGATCAGGGCCGCCGCCGCAAGCCCAATGATGATCATAAGCCATAACCGCGTACTTTCCTTCCCGGTATCCGTCCCTTTAAACCTGTACTTTCTGGTGTTTGGTAATTTCATAATATTCTTCTCTCTAAACACTTCATAACTGAAATCGTTTGATGGTCTATTCGTGGTGATAAGGTTCGCCTTTCAGGATGGTGTGAGCGCGATATAGCTGTTCGACGAAGAGCAACCGTATCATTTGATGGGAAAAGGTCATCTTTGAAAGGGACAGCTGTGCATTCGCCCGGCTGTAGACACTTTCGTCAAATCCATAGGGTCCGCCGATAATAAAGGTCAGTTGCTGAATGTTGGCCACAGCCTTCTGTTCAATGAATTGGGCGAAGTCGGCCGACCGGAGCAGCTTACCCCGTTCATCCAGCAGAACCACATAATCTCCGGGAAAACAGTTTTTCAGCAGGAGCCCGGCCTCTTTTCTGCGTTGTTCGGATTCCGATAAGTTTTTACTGTTTTTGACATCGGGAATGATCTGAAGGTCAAACCGGGTATAATGTTTCAGGCGTTGCAGGTATTTTTCGATGCCTTCTTTAAGATAGCCGTCATCGGTTTTGCCTATTGCCAGCAAGGTAACTTTCATCCGTTTATGTTTGGACTGCAAGTTTAAGTCTTTTTTTAAAATCGGTAGATTATTTTCGTTTTTATCGAAAGGGATGACCTATTTTAGAGAAATGCAATCAGAGCGAACCGAAACCTACTACCGAACCAAGTCAGAGGGCATCCAGCGTCAGATCGACCAGCTGGAACGACGGATTAACTTACTTTCCTTCCTCAGACTAGGCGTTATCCTTTTAGGTGGCATAGCGCTCTTCAATACCATTCAGCTGGAAGAGGTATACCTGACCATCGTTTCTGTTCTTGTAGTCCTCCTGCTCTTCATTGCTTTGGTTTCCAGGCAGGCGAAAAAGAATGCTGATTTGGAGAAGCTGAAGGATTTGAAGCAGGTCTATCTTAATGAAATTGATCCGGCATTATCTCTATACCATGATGGTGCCGATTTTGAGGAAGCCGGGCATCCATATGCCGCCGATCTCGATATCTTTGGGCGACATTCCGTTTATGCAAAAGTAAATCGGGCTGCTACCTTTTCCGGTATGAAGATGCTTGCTTCCTGGCTGAAGGTCCAGGCGCCACAAACTGAAATAGCCGAACGCCAGGAAAGTATTGCCGAGCTTATGGAAGATCCGGAATGGCTGCATGATTTTCAGGCAAGCCTGTTGTTCCAGCGAAAGGAGCGACACAATTACGGAAATAGCCTGGACGCTTATTTAAAAGCACCAATGCCAGAAGTCGGGGGTGCTTTACTGGGGCTTTATGCCAAACTGACGCCTTGGTTACTTTCGGGATTGATCATTGCCTCTTACTGGATTCCGGGACTGTTGAAAGCAGCGGGTTATATGGCTCTCATTAATCTGCTTATCTGTATGGGCTTTGCAGGGCGTGTGGGCAAGTTGAATACCGGAGCTTCGAAAATGGGGGATATTCTGAATCGTTTTTCGTCGGCGTTCCGATTGATCGAAAGCAGGAATTTCGAATCTGTGCTGTTAAAAAAACTACGGGAGCGTATCAGCCAACGCAATAGCGGTAGCGCTACTTCAAAATTGTTAAACGAGCTGGGTGTCCTCATCAATAAACTGGAATACCGGCTGAATGTTTTTGTGGGTGCCTTCCTGAACGCACTCCTGTTGTGGGACATCCGACAATCGCAGGAACTGCTAAAGTGGCGGGGAGCAAATGTTGATGCCCTGAGTGGCGTAATAGACGAATTGGCGGCCTGGGAGGCCTTACTGAGCTTGACCAAACTTCGGTTAAATGAACCCGACTGGGTGGTTCCGTCTGTCGAAAGCAAAGGAGAGAGTACGTTGCGGATGAAAGGTGGCAGACATCCTCTGATTCCGGCACAACAGGCGGTTGGCAACGATTACGAAATGACAGGTCATCGTGTGGCGCTGATCACCGGTTCTAATATGGCCGGCAAGAGCACCTTTTTGCGTACGGTTGGGGTAAACGTAGTGCTCGCCCTTGCCGGCGCGGTCGTGTGCGCAGAAGAGATGCAGCTATCGCCCTTATTGCTGGTATCGTACATGCGCATTAAAGATGACCTTCAGGAAAGTACGTCGACTTTCAAAGCGGAGCTTAACCGTTTACAGCTGGTCCTGGATCGGGTGGCACAAGACAAAAATTCCTTTTTCCTGATCGATGAGATGCTCAGGGGTACGAATTCAAAAGACAAGTACCTGGGCTCGAAGGCGATTATCGAGCGGCTTATTGCGCTAGGAGGACATGGGATGGTGGCTACGCATGACCTGCAACTGGCAGAGCTTTCTTCGGTCTACCCCCAATTATTGGAAAACTTTCATTTTGATATTCAGGTGCAACAAGGAGAAATGCAATTCGATTATCGGCTTAAGGATGGACCCTGTACAATCTTCAACGCCTCGCTTCTGCTAAGAAAGATTGGAATTGAAATCGGTTAAAATTCGTAATTTTGTACGGATAACTCCGGTATATGTCTTTCATCAAGCATGAGATTATCAGTTGCGACCGCTGTGGGAAGGAAATGGAATGCCGTGCAAACAGCTATACGCGTTGCGATTGCTCGAAGGTCAGCCTGACGGTTGGGGAGGTGCAATGGATAGCTGAGCATTTCGATGCCTGCTTATGTCCTTCATGTCTGCTTGCGTTAAAAGAAGAATTTCGGATTGAACAGGAACTATGACCATAGAAGAACGAATAGAAGAATCAACCACCAGTATTTTCAAAGCAGTTTTTCCGAATACCACCAATCATTACGATACGCTTTATGGCGGAACCGCTATGGCACTTATGGATGAAGTGGCTTTCATTGCCGGTACGCGCTTTTGCAGAAAGCGTCTGGTGACCGTCTCCTCTGACCGCATCAATTTTACCAAACCCATTCCGGCAGGAACCATTATCGAGCTGGTTGGGAAGGTTCAGGATGTCGGACGCACCAGTATGAAAGTAGAAGTGCTGATCTACGTGGAGCATATGTATGATGCCCACCGGGAACTGGCCATCAAAGGGACCTTTACGTTCGTTGCTATAGATGAAAACAAAAAGCCCGTTCCGGTACTGGATGATCCTATTTGATTTGCAGATGCTCCCAACTTTGCATAAGTTTGCGCTTCACAAAAACGATACTCAATGAGCTTATTAGCAGGTAAAGTAGCCCTGATAACCGGCGCTTCTAAAGGAATAGGAAGAAAGATTGCCGAGAAGTTTGTAGAAGAAGGCGCCAGCGTAGCTTTTACCTATTTATCTTCAGTCGAAAAGGGTCAGGCCCTGGAGAATGAGCTGCAGCGGGCGGGAGTGAAAGTAAAAGGTTACCGTTCTGATGCTTCCAATTTTGAAGAAGCAGAAAAGTTGATAAGCGATATCGTTAGCGAATTCGGCCAGTTGGATATCGTAGTGAACAATGCAGGCATTACTAAAGACGGGTTGCTGATGCGCATGACAGAGCAGCAGTGGGACGACGTACTGGACGTGAACCTGAAGTCTGTATTCAATGTAACCAAAGCTGCCTCGAAAGTGATGATGCGGGCCAGAAGTGGAGCCTTTATCAATATGAGCTCTGTTGTCGGTATACAGGGGAATGCCGGGCAGGCGAACTACGCTGCTTCCAAAGCGGGTATTATCGGTTTCTCAAAATCGGTTGCGAAGGAATTGGGATCGCGTAATATACGGACGAATGTGGTAGCTCCGGGATTCATCCGGACAGAGATGACGGACGTGCTGGATCCGAAAGTTGTAGCATCCTGGGAAGCGGATATTCCGTTGAAAAGAGCTGGCGAGGCAGAAGACGTTGCTAACGCCTGTGTATTCCTGGCTTCAGATAAAGCTGCTTACATTACCGGACAGGTATTGTCGGTTTGTGGCGGGATGTTATAAAAGATAGTCTCCGTTGCCCGCTATGTCCGGACCAGCGATGTAGCGGTCAACACAACATCATTTGCTCTGCGATACTTCTTCAATAACGAAAATATCTTCGTTGTCTTTTTTCATCAGGTATTTTTCCCGGGCAAACTTCTGCAGACGGGATAGGTTGGAGGTGAGCTCTTTCAAATCCTCCCTCACGGTTGCAGTTTCCTCCAGGTAAAAATCCCGTTCCACTTTCAGATCATTCAGCTGAGCACGGTATTCCATTTGGCTGGGAATATCGTTACGGTCGAAAAAAAGCATCCAAACGATAAATCCTATCCCCGCAATCAAGTACTTGTTTCTGGCAATTTGTAAAACTTTCTTCATAAGGCAATAAAAAGATTCGCGCGATCAGCGAATATAGAAAGATTTAATTAAACAGAAAAGGTCGGTAGCTCTACGCACCGACCTTTTTTTATTCTTACCTGATTGTTTCCAACCTATCGTTTTGCGTATTTAAAAGATTTTCCAAGGAACCGGGCATTCTCACCTAATTCTTCTTCGATACGCAGCAGCTGGTTGTATTTAGCCATACGGTCGGAGCGCGAAGCGGAACCGGTCTTGATCTGGCCACAGTTCAGCGCAACAGCCAGGTCGGCAATCGTGTTATCTTCAGTTTCACCCGACCGGTGCGACATAACTGATGTGTAGCTGTTGGTTTGTGCCAGTGAAACGGCATTAATCGTTTCTGTAAGCGATCCAATCTGGTTTACCTTAACCAGTATTGAATTTCCAATGTGCTCATCGATACCCTTCTGAAGGCGTTTTACATTAGTAACGAATAAATCATCTCCAACAAGTTGCACCCGGTCACCAATTTTTTCGGTTAATAACTTCCAGCCTGTCCAGTCATCTTCCTGCATGCCATCTTCGATGGATATGATCGGATACTTTGCCGAAAGTTCCGCCAGGTAAGCAGCCTGCTCTTCGCTCGTGCGTACAGCGCCCTTATCACCTTCAAACTTAGCGTAGTTGTATTTGTCGTTTTCGTAAAACTCTGAAGCGGCGCAATCCAGGGCAAGGAAGATATCCTCACCGGGTTTGTAGCCTGCCTTTTCAATTGCTGTAAGTATGGTTTCGATGGCGTCTTCGGTACCGTCGAATTTAGGAGCGAAACCACCTTCATCGCCCACTGCCGTAGACAGATCGCGGTCGTGAAGCAATTTCTTGAGCTGGTGGAAAACCTCAGTACCCCAACGCAAGGCTTCGGAGAACGAAGGAGCACCGGCCGGCATAATCATAAACTCCTGGAAAGCGATAGGCGCGTCAGAGTGAGATCCGCCGTTCACGATGTTCATCATCGGGATCGGAAGCGTATTGGCATTTACACCGCCGATATAACGATACAAAGGCTGTGCACTTTCCTGTGCCGCTGCCTTGGCGACAGCAAGAGAAACACCCAAAATAGCGTTTGCACCCAATGTGCCTTTGTTTTCAGAGCCATCAAGCTCAATCATTTTTTTATCGATGGCGTTTTGCTCAAAAACGTCAAAGCCTTTCAAAGCTTCGGTTATGGTGGTGTTCACATTTTCGACCGCTTTCAATACCCCTTTACCCAGGTATTTGGATTTGTCGCCGTCACGCAGCTCCACCGCTTCGTGAACACCCGTTGAAGCACCGGAAGGCACAGCGGCCCGGCCTACAAAACCGTTATTAGTTGTTACGTCTACCTCAATAGTAGGGTTACCGCGCGAATCAAGAATCTGGCGCGCGTGTACATCGATAATCGAACTCATATTTATATAAATTTTTGGTTGTATAATGATAGTGTTCAATGGACACACTTATTATACGCTTCAAATATATTCTTTTTCAGATAAATATAAAACAACTTCCTGATGGAATGGATTTGTCTTTTTTCAGAAATCAGGCGCGAAGCAATTCCAGAAAGTCGTTAAACAGGTAGCGGGAATCGTGAGGGCCGGGTGATGACTCGGGATGATACTGCACAGAAAATGCTTTTCTCCCTTTGACGCGTATGCCTTCAATCGATTTATCGTTCAGATTGGTATGAGTGACTTCCACTTTATCCGAACTCAATACGTCTTCCCGCACCACACTGAAACCGTGATTTTGACTGGTTATTTCGCATTGGCCAGTTATGATATTTTTTACCGGATGATTAATGCCCCGGTGACCATTAAACATTTTCTGTGTGCGGATTCCATTGGCCAGGGCCAGGAGCTGATGTCCGAGGCAAATGCCGAAAAATGGTTTTTCAGAGGCCAGCACTTCTTTAACGGTTTCTATGGCATAGTCCATAGCCGCCGGATCGCCAGGCCCGTTCGAGATGAAATATCCGTCAGGTGACCATTGCTCCATTTCCTCAAAGGCGGTTTTGGCGGGAAATACTTTTACATAAATTTCGCGTTGATCAAAGTTCCGGAGGATGTTTTTCTTAACGCCCAGGTCCAGAACAGCGACACGGTAGGGAGCATCCTCGTTACCATAGTAATATGGTTTTTGTGTGGAAACGACACTGGAAAGCTCCAGTCCCTCCATAGAAGGAACCTCGGCAAGCTTCTTCTTCAGTTCGTCGATGTTCAGTATTTCCGACGAAATAATCGCATTCATAGCCCCTTTATCGCGTATGTGCCGAACCAGGCCTCGAGTATCAATATCGGAGATGCCCACCAGGCTTTCCTCCTGAAAATAGCTCTGCAGCGACTCATCAGCCATCTTTCTGCTGTAGGTGTTGCTGTAGTTTTTGCAGACAAGACCAGCAATCTGGATGTGGTGAGATTCGGTCTCCTCGTCCGCTGCACCGTAATTCCCGATGTGGGCATTCGTGGTCACCATGATCTGACCATAGTAGGAGGGATCTGTAAAAATCTCCTGATAGCCCGTCATACCTGTATTGAAACAGATCTCACCTGTAGTGGTGCCTATTTTTCCGGCAGCTTTACCGTGGTAAACCGTACCATCTTCTAGGAGCAAAATTGCAGGCAGCTTCGTGTAATTCGTCATTATGATATAATACTGATAATGTGTTGATTAATTTTCGAAATTATAGACGCCGGGAAAAAAAAGGAATGAGCCGGATAAAAAAAACGGCCCTCAAAGGCCGATAATACATTGAATTTTTCAATAAAAAAGAAAGGCTTATCGGAATCAACTTCCGTCCTGTTCTCCGCTTTTAAGAAGTAATTAACTTCGAATTTCACGAGGGACAAAGGTAGGGAAAAATTCTTTATTTTAACAAAGAATCGTGTACAACCACTTTTGTCCAATACTGGCTGAATTCTTCGATGGCTTTCAGGTGAATCGGGTGCGTTTCGTATACGTTGATATCTTCCATACTTTTGAAGCGCACAAGCAGATTATAGGTGAATGAGTTATCTACCACGTCTCTCGCATGTGTCGGGGCTGGGCGACCATATTCGAGCGAATGAATATTTGGTATGCCTCTGAGTTTTTCAAAAAAGGCACTAAAGTCCTTTATTTCTTTTTCTTCAAGCCCTTCTTTGAGCCAGAACAATACATAATGGGTAATCATAAGCTCTTTGTCTTTTGTGTTTGCCTGTGCCACAGCATGTGAAGCTATGCCGGCCCCGACTAGGCCGTAAGCACTTTGATTGATAAATGTTCTTCTTTTCATAATGGACTGGTTTGTTCTGCTATTGTTTGCGGTTCCTGCTGGCTCAGGCAGTGCCAGCTGCCCAGCCCCCAAATGACATCGGTACTGTCTATACCGATAACCGGGCGGTCGGAAAAACATCCCCCCAGGATATCGATCGCCCGCTGGTCGTTTCGATCATCCCGGTAAGTGGGCACCACTACCGCCGCGTTGGAAATGTAGAAGTTGGCGTAGGAGGCCGGCAAGCGCTGGCCGTCATAGACAACCGCTTTCGGCATAGGAAGTTCGACGATGTTTAACTGTTTGCCGTTCAGCAACCGCATTTCTTTCAATAAAGTTAGGTTATCCTGAAGTAAGCCGTAATTGTCGTCCTGTTTGTTTTCCTCGATAACGGTTACGACGGTGTCTTCATTTACGAAACGTGTAATGTCGTCGATATGTCCGTCCGTATCGTCTCCTACGATTCCATCGCCCAGCCATAATACCTGTTCTACTCCGTAGTAGCGGCTTAGATACCGTTCGATTTCCGGCTGACTGAGGTGCGGATTTCGATTTTCGTTCAGCAGACAAGCTGTTGTCGTCAAAAGAGTCCCGGCACCGTTAAATTCTACCGATCCTCCCTCCATGACAATCCCGGGGTAGTACACAGGGAGCTTTAGTTCTTCCGCGATTCTGGTCGGGATATCGTCATCAAGGTCGAAAGGAGGATATTTATTGCCCCAGGCATTGTAGCCCCAGTCCACAATCACTTTCGGATCCGCCGCTTTCGCATTCAACAGAAAAGCCGGTCCGTGGTCTCTGCACCAGGCGTCGTTGTTAGGATGTTGGTAAAAGCGAATTTGCCGCATATCTACACCAGCTTCGGCAAGATATGCCCTTGCGCGTTCTTCCAAGGCCCGGTCATTTACGTTGATGCAGACCAGCTCCTTTTCCGAAACGGCTTTAATAAAGGTCGCATAGGGTTTATAAATGTCCGGGAGTTTTCCGGGCCAGCTGGCTTCTTTATGTGGCCAGGTGAGCCATGTAGCACGGTGTGGATGCCACTCGGCGGGAAATTGATAACCTAAATCAGCGGGGTAGAGCATAAGGTAAAAAGCTTAATCTTCGTCTAAGAAACGTTTGGTTATCGGACTATAGCTATCGATTCGCCGATCACGCAGAAACGGCCAGTGCGAGCGGTAATAGTCTGCACCGTTCAGATCAATTTCGGTTACTACGGTTTCCTCATCTTCATGAGAACCTTTGTAGATTAGGCTCCCGAAGGAATTGCTGATGAAAGAGCCTCCCCAGAAACGGATGCCGGCCTCTGTGCCGACCCGGTTTACACTGACGACCGGGATGCCATTGGCAACGGAATGCGAACGCTGAATTGTCTGCCAGGCATTATACTGCTCCGTATTGGTGCCGGCATCCTGCGCAGTAGCCCAGCCTATGGCTGTAGGATAAAACAAGATTTCCGCGCCTTTCAAGGCGGTTATGCGCGCAGCTTCCGGATACCATTGATCCCAGCAGATCAATATGCCTACTTTGGCAAACCGGGTTTTAAACACTTTGTACCCCAGGTCACCTGGTGTGAAATAAAATTTCTCATAAAATCCAGGATCGTCCGGAATGTGCATCTTGCGGTATTTGCCCAGATAAGCACCATCGGCGTCAATGACGGCAGTGGTGTTGTGGTATAGACCCTGAGCCCGCTTCTCAAATAAAGAGGCTACAATGACGACCTGGAGTTCAGCCGCTAGTTTCCCGAGGGTGTCGGTCGACGGTCCGGGGATGGCTTCCGCCAAAGAGAAATTATCGTAATTCTCTTCATCACAGAAGTAAAGCGAAGTGAAGAGCTCTTGCAAACACACGATTTGGGCACCTTTTGCTGCGGCGACGCGAATCTGTTCAATAGCTTTTTCCAGGTTGCGGGTTTTGTCTTCCACGCAAGTCATCTGTACGGTTCCGATTTTGACTGTTGACATAATTATGAATCTGCTGCAAAGATAGATGTTACGGATTAAAATCTCTTTTCAAACAAATAAAGATAGGGGTTGTTGTTTCTACGAATATTTCGTAATAATGAAGTTTTCTTATATCACACTTATTATTCTGCTGATCTCCGGCCTTCGGGCCTATGCACAGACGACTTTGGAGGGGCGCATTGTCGATGGCTTGACCGGAAAACCTATACCTGCGGCCAGTGTTTTTCTGAACAACAGCAGTGTGGGCGTTCGTACAGATGAGGAGGGCGATTTTCGTTTCCGGATTTCAAAGCCCGGGAACTACGAGGTGGTGGTTTCCTCATTGGGTTATGAAGCGCTATTCTTTTTTATTCAGGTTGACGGAAGCAAATTAGCCAGGCATCAGATCCAGCTTGAACCCAAACAACAAGCCTTACAGGAGGTTGTGATCGAAGCGGATCCTGGTGCGGGTTGGCGTCGCTGGGGTAAATTGTTTACCGAGGCCTTCATCGGCTCTGGTCGAAATGCCCGTTCCTGCAAGATCCTGAATAAAGAAGTGATTTACTTTGAATTCGATAAGAAAAAAAACTTTCTGAAGGCCTTTGCCTCTGCTCCGATTCTGGTAGAGAATAAAGCGTTAGGTTACCGGATTGAATATACACTGGCTGATTTTGAGATGGATTTCAAAAATGGTACGCAGTATTACGCCGGATTCCCCTTTTTTAGCGACATAAAAGAAGGACGGTCATTTGTGCGACGTAGGGAGGCCGCTTACAAGGGGTCGATGATGCATTTCCTTCGAAGTCTTTACGAACTTAATTTGCCGGAAGATGTGTTTTCCGTCCACCATATTTTATTAGAGCCGAACCGGGAGAAGGTGCGGGTGCGACAGCTGCTGCGCAGCGGAACAGCTGTTCAGGATTCAAGTCACTATTACAGCACAGTAATGCGTCAGCCTGACACGATGCGCTACCTGAATACGCAGGAAATAGCCGTCGATAGTCTAGTCTCTACCGATGCGGAAAACAATCGATGGCTTTCTAGCCCTCATATTTTGCAGGTTGTATTCTTAAAAGGAAAAGAAGAGATGGCTTATGTAAACCGGCCATTTGGAAACAGCAGGCGAAGGCGCGGTACCCCAGTCTCCGAATTGCACCTTCGAAAAGGGACAAAAATATTAATTGATGCCAACGGTTCTTTTTTCGATGCCCGCGATCTGCTGGCAAGTGAATATTGGGGTTGGAGCAGTCGTATGTCCAACATGCTTCCACTGGATTATCAACCTGATGAATAGCCCGGTTAGAAGGTGAATTTAAAGGCGCTTTCGCAGTCGGGCCACGGGAATATTCATAGCCTCCCGGTATTTGGCCACGGTACGCCTCGCAATATTGTAGCCTTTTTCCTTTAGTATTTCAGTCAGCTTTTCATCCGCCAGGGGTTTTCGTTTATCCTCCTGATCAATGCATTCTTCCAGAATCTTCTTAACCTCTTTATTGGAAACCTCTTCGCCGGTCTCTGTTTGGATCGCTTCCGAGAAGAACGATTTCAAAAGGAACGTGCCGAATTCCGTCTGAACATATTTGGAATTGGCTACACGGGAAACGGTCGATATGTCCA
Source organism: Olivibacter sp. (assembly GCA_048595275.1). Lineage (GTDB taxonomy): Bacteria > Bacteroidota > Bacteroidia > Sphingobacteriales > Sphingobacteriaceae > Olivibacter. The sequence goes on from JBMDWN010000102.1 coordinate 13,760, forward strand.
TATCGATTTTATCTGCGATATCCTTTAGGATCATCGGTTTCAGGTTCCGCTCATCACCAGTCAGGAAGTACTCATACTGGTAGTTCATAATGGCGTTCATCGTCTTGAGTAAGGTTTGCTGCCTTTGCTTTATGGCGTCGATAAACCATTTTGCAGAATCCAGTTTCTGTTTTACGAACTGAACGGCCTCCTTCATCTTCTTATCTTTCTGGGAAGCTTTATCATAGTGTTCAAACATGTCCTGATAAGATCGGCTGATCTTCAGTTCCGGAGCGTTCCTGGCGTTGAGGGTGAGGAAAAGTACACCGTCATTATTGGTGATGTGAAAGTCGGGTATAATGTGAAGCTGCTTGCCCGCTACCAATCCGGAATCACCGGGTTTTGGATTTAGCTTTAAAATTTCGTCTACAATTTTTTTCAGTTCTTCCGAGGTTATCGAAAGCGAGCGTTCGAGCTTGTCGTAATGTTTTTTTGTAAATTCATCCAGGTAATCTTCTACAACCATAATGGCTTCCCGGACTACCGGATTCTCCTGATCTTTTTTTCTCAGCTGGATCAGCAGGCATTCCTGAAGATCCCGTGCACCAACCCCCGCCGGATCGAAGCCCTGGATTACTTTCAGCATTTCTTCCACCTCTTCTTCCGTGGCGATAACGTTCTGGGAGAAAGCCAGGTCGTCGATCAGCGATATTACAGGACGCCTCAGATAGCCGTCGTCGTCAAGGCTGCCAATAATCTGCTGACCAATCAGGAAATTCCGGTCGTCCAGGGCCAGTAGGTCGAGCTGCTGTTGCAAGTTTTCAAAAAACGAATTCTGAACCGCGATCGGCATTTCCTTACGGTCTTCCTCATCGTCGCCGTTGCCGCCCATGCTGCCGGCGTAGTCCGATAAGTCATCCTCTTGAAGATAGTCGTCTACATTAAATTCTTCATCCGCAGACGAATCATCATTGCTGATGGGTTCATCGTCCGGGTCCCGATCCGGGTATTCTTCTTTCGTTTCGTTGAGGTTAGCCAGACTCAGGTCTTCCAAAGCCGGGTTTTCTTCCAGTTCTTCTTTTATCCGGGTGTCCAGTGAAACGGTGGGCACCTGTAAAAGCTTAATGAACTGTATCTGTTGGGGCGAAAGTTTCTGAAGTAATTTTTGCTGTAAACTTTGTTTGAGCATAGTGTTTTTACCTTAGCAGCGTAGCGTGTCAACGCAACCCGCTGCACTACTGCAAAAGTAAACATTTTAATGGTTGTTCGAGCGATGGTTTTATTTGCCGAATAGATAATTGCTTGTTTTTGCCTGAACAAATTTATAATATTGTGGTTCCTGATGGTAGGAAACATTATATGATTATTCAAACCCTAAAATAATAAATCATGGCTTTTATTAAAGAGTTCAAGGATTTTGCCATGCGTGGCAATGTTGTAGATCTGGCAGTCGGTGTGATCATCGGCGGCGCTTTCGGTCGCATCGTAACGTCATTAGTTGAGGACATCATTACCCCGGCGATACTAACACCAGCCCTTAATGCGGCTAATTTGAATAATCTTGCCGAACTGACCGTTCCAGGTACGGCTATTAAATACGGTAATTTCTTGTCACAGGTAATCTCATTTATCATCATTGCCTTTGCTTTATTCCTGATCATCAAAGGAATCAACAATATGAAGAAAAAGGAAGAAGTTGCCCCTTCAGCACCTCCGGCCCCCACTAAAGAGGAGATCTTGCTGACGGAGATACGCGATCTGTTGCGGACTAAGGCCTAAATTGATAAGGTCTCTTCGATTTTGTGTCTATTTGTTGGAATATTATTTTTTAACCCGTACATTTGCGCTCTTGTTTTGAAACACAATAGTTAACAAATCCGATGCCTTTCGGTATATGGAAAATACGATAAAGCAATGAAAAGAACATTCCAGCCTTCACAACGCAAACGCAGAAATAAGCATGGTTTCAGAGAGCGCATGTCTTCGGCCAACGGCAGACGCGTTTTAGCTGCCCGCAGAGCAAAAGGGAGAAAGAAACTCAGCGTATCCAGCGAGCGCCGTCATAAAGCATAATTTTATTCCTGCACCCTGTGCAGGGATTTCCATGGCCTGCTTGAACGAAAAGATTAATCATCAACCGTTAAGGCAGTCAATGAAAAAAGATACATTTAGGAAGGAGGAACGTCTCAGCAGTAAAAGCGTTATTAACAGGCTTTTTGCTGAAGGTTCTTCCTTTTTGGTATTTCCCTATCGGGTTGTTTATTTGTCGCTTCCCGCCTCCCAGGATCAGAAGGTGGCAGGACAGGTTCTTTTTTCGGTTTCCAAAAAGCGATTTAAACGTGCGGTGGATAGGAATAAGTTGAAGCGGCAAATGCGGGAGATCTATCGGATTAATCGGGTAGAATACCTGTTTCCCCGGCTTCACGAAGAAAATCGTCAGTTGCTCTTTTCCATTCAGTACATCGCCAGGGAGTTTGTGCATTTTGAAACCATGAGCCAACGGATGAAATCCTTATTGTCGCGCCTTTCTTCAGAAAAGGCCGATGCTTAAACAGGGTAAATGAGTGTTATAAATATTGTGTTCCGAACGCTGTTTGTTTCCCTTATACAGGTTTACCGATACCTGATCTCTCCTTTGTTGCCTAATGCATGCAGATTTTCACCCACTTGTTCGCAATATGGCCTGGAAGCCATAAAAAAATACGGACCTTTTAAAGGAGCCTGGCTTACGCTTAAACGTATCGGTCGCTGCCACCCCTGGGGTGGACATGGCCACGATCCTGTTCCTTAACCATTAATCGCTCATGAAACTGCTGCTCATTGAAACCACTACTACTGTTTGTTCGGTTGCGTTATGCGACGAAAAAAATATATTGTCCCTTTGTGAACTCAATGAGGTAAATGTCCATGCTGCCCGTCTGACTTCCATGATTCAGCAGGTCGCGGATAAGGCCGGGATTTTACTCGCTGAGTTAGATGGAGTAGCCGTAAGCAAAGGTCCGGGCTCCTATACCGGTTTGCGCATCGGCGTTTCCGCCGCCAAAGGTATTTGCTATGCTTTAGACCTGCCACTGGTAGCTGTGGATACACTGGAAGCAATGGCAGAAACGTTTATAATTAATAGAACGGATGAATTGATGGATCAATCTGTGTTGTATTGCCCTATGATCGATGCCCGGAGAATGGAAGTCTATTGTGCGGCATACCGCAATAACCTGGATGTTGTGATGCCTGTACAAGCAAAGGTTATTGATGAAAAAAGTTTTGTGGAGATACCGGCATCTGCGGTAATTCTCTTTGGAAACGGAGCCGACAAATTTGACACGCTGTTCAATGCTGACCAAAAAATAAGCGTAGTCTCCGGCTACAAAAATTCAGCCGTTCAGTTAAGCAGAATTGCAGTTCGAAAATTCCAGAACGCACAATTCGAGTCTACGGCCTATTTTGAACCCTACTACCTGAAAGAGTTCGTGCCGACCACACCTAAGCGAAAACCTTTTTAAGCCGATTTAACGAACCTTATAGCAAGAAAGATTGCTTCCCGTGGTCATCAGTAAATACAAGCCCGATCCGGAAAAAGCAGACAAGGTAAATTCACCTCCGGAAACACCTGCCATATCTGTATTTAAAGAAACTAAGTTTTCGTCAAAAAGCTGAATGTTTTGCCCTCCGGTGTCGCTGAATGCCATCAGCCAGTGCCCGTCCTCCAGCTTAAGCGTTTTCACCTGCCTTTTTGCGGGTACTGAAAAGTTATGCCGTTTGGAAACGCTGCCGGTTTCCACATCCAGAAGCTGAATTAAGTCGTCTGTAAAGACAATCAGGTTGGGTAATTTGCCTTCTTCACGGTGCAAGAGTAAGGCTGATCCTTCGCCGGCTTCCGGATCAAGATCTGGCTCACGTATTTTTCCGTCAAAAAATAAGTAGATCGGTTTGTTGTTCTGGTCGATCCCGATTAGCCTTGATTTTTGATTGCTTCCGGGGGTAATCTGTACTTCGAAGGGCTGCATGAACTGGTGATCAGGATGCGGTAACAGTCGTGCCAGATCCCCATTGTAATTAAAATAGTAGGTTTTACGGGAGGTGCTTGTTGCAATGACGTAGTTAAATCCTTTCAGGAGCGTTGACACCAGTTTGACTTTAATATCTCCGTCGACGCTCACATTTTTCCATCCATCGAGCGGCTTACCGGTGTCATCGAAAGCCAGTACGCGACTGTTGCAAGGGATAAAAAAGCGGTAATCGTCGACAGAGGAAGAGTCGCCCAGATAAGCGGTTGCCGGCGCGCTGGCATTTTGTGTGTAACTAACCGGAAACCCCTGAACGGGCGATCCGTCGGGTTGGAACCGATAAAGTTTGTTTGCCGTGGTCAGCAATATGGAACGGTCCGGAAGCTGCTCCATGCGATCTATAGATACGCCGTCCAGGTCAGCATGCCATTGCTCATTTCCCGAAGAACTTAACGCGTAAAGCCTATTTCCCTTATCCTGGATCAGGACAACCGCAGAGTCTTTCATGTCCCTGAATACTTGTGGGATAATTGCTGTGTGACCATTCAGCGTGAAATTCCAGTCCGACTTTTCTTCTTCCGGGGAATTGTTTGCTTTGGGTGTATCGTATTGAGCTGTAAAATTTGTATAGTATCCATCTACATCGGCATTCAGCTGGACGGAGAAGTTTTTAAATTTCGACCATTGAAAGGCCGTGCTGTCCTGGTAGAGTTCCCGAAGCGAAGGATCGAGGTAGGAGCTTACCGTCGTATTTTCGGTATTTGATATAAACCAGCTGATATTTGACTGACTGGATTCGAGTTGACTGAATTTGACGAAGGTCGCCGAGTTGCGCAAGACGTTATCGGTTTCCAGCGCCTGATCGAGGTGCTCAAGGGTGCTAAAGGTATTCGCGAATAAGATAAAATTTTCGTAAACACAGAAATAGGGTCGCTGAAACGCCTTAAGCGGTTCTCCGAACGTGTAATACAACAGGTTGGAGTGATCGAGACGCCGGATTTTCCCGGAAGCTGCTGAACTGATTCGCTCCAGAATACTGTCTGTAACAGAAGAGTCGCCAATGGAAGCCATGCCAACGGATTCCCGTGTAGACAACTCAAAGGAGATATATTCCCCACTAAACAACGGCAAAAATGTACTGTCTATATCCACTTTTTTCGACGACCGGATCAGCCGGAATTGTTCGCGGATGCGGGCGAGTTCGTTTTTCTCCACGAGCCGTTCCTTCCAGCGCTCATGGAAGCGCTCAAAATCGGAAAAACCCGCACGGAAGTAAGAGGAAGTATGGTGTGGAAGATAAAATTTAAGCGTCTCTTTTAAAGGAGTCTGCCCATTAAGCAAGCTTAGGTAGCCGCTGCTGTCGGTTTCTATATGGGTGTCACCCCGTAACATAAGGGCATCGCTACGGAAATTTAGGCTCCAGGCTGACCAACCGTCTATCCCTTTCAAGATAGAGGTAGTAGCGGACGGTTCTTTTTGGAGTATTTGACGCAGGAACGGATAGATCTCCCGGTTTTGTATATACATGCTTAAAAGCGCCTGATCTTGCGTTTGGAAATGAGCGGAAATACGCGCGAGATCGTCATCAGAAAGATGCTTGGTTGCCGGATCGCGCAATCGCTTAAGCAATTCGATGGAAGAACTGATGAAAATGGTTTCCCCATCGCAACTTAAAAAGAGACTGTCTTGCTGCTGGTTGCCGGTATACGAAAAATAACGTTCATCAGCACTATCTAATGCTTTAAAGGGTGTGGTTAGAAGATCGTTTATTTCGCTTTCCTTGATCGACTGACTTAGTGGTGCCACAATTAGCCACCGTAAGTCGTTTTTTTCCGGATGCACTGAAAAATACAGCCGCCTGGAAGCAAACAGATCCGTAAGAACAGGTTTGGTGTCCGTCAGTTGCTTGAGCCCTTTCAGTTCCTCGGTCAATTTTGTTCCGAGAACAGCCGAAAAAACGGATGACGTTGAGAGCGCCCGGTCAAAAGCCTTATCATTTTTAAAGGAGGAAACGAAAAGCAAATCTTCAGGCAAGTCCCGAAGCCCCTGGTATTCCCGTGTAGCACGGTTTTCCTGAGACCGGAAAAAAAACACAGCTGCAGTAACAACGGCGATGAATAAGAAACAGGCTAAAATGATCGTATTTTTCATCGTGTGGAAACAAAGTTAAAAAATAATGCATCTGCGACGAAAGTGTATCAGGTTTATTAAATTAGCGCAGGAAACTATTTCACGGATGAATAAACGCATGATCATGACGGCAGCCCTTTTTGGATTGCTGGCAGTTGTATTGGGAGCTTTCGGATCTCACGGGCTAAGTGGCAAAATCAGTGAGCAAAGTTTGTCCAATTGGCATACAGCTGTGAGTTACCAGTTCTATCATACTTTGGCGATGCTTTTTCTGGCCACCTTCTCCCGTGCACGGAATACGCTTATCCTAATTGCCTATTTAGGTTTTGTCTTCGGGATAGTCTTATTCTCCGGATCACTTTATCTGTTGTCTACCCGTGAACTGACGCAGATTGGGATAACGGCTGTTTTGGGCCCCTTGACTCCATTAGGTGGACTGTGTTTTATCATCGGATGGTTTTCTTTGTTTTTAGCGGCGCTGAAAAACCGTTAGACTTCGCAGAAAGTTAAATCATTGCAAATGTTAGAACTTCAGAATCCGGCGGGTTACGGCGCCCAGGCTACCTATTTTGTCGACGTTATACTACCGCTTGCTATACCAAAGCAATACACCTACCGCTTGCCTTCCGTGTTGAATGAAAACGTTGCGGTCGGCAAGCGGGTGATTGTTCAATTCGGAAAAAGCAAGTTGTATACGGCAGTCATTGCCGGTATACACCATAGAGCTCCGGAGACCTATGAAGCTAAATATGTGCTGGATTTACTGGATGAGCACCCCGTTGTTACGGACTTGCAGCTAAAACTTTGGGACTGGATTGCATCGTATTACTTGTGCCACCCCGGGGAGGTGCTCCAGGCCGCCCTTCCTGCATCCCTCAAACTAGCCTCCGAGACTCGTATAACACGCATTGTTACGGAAGAGATGGATCGCTCTGAGCTGACCGATAAAGAATTTCTGGTTCTTGAGGCCTTGGATCTTGTCGAGGAGCTCAAGATAAATGACGTGGTTAAAATCCTCGGGCAAAAAACCGTTTTCCCTATTATTAAACGACTCATGGATCGCGGTTACATCCGCGTATCAGAACAGGTCGACGCGCGTTATAAACCCCGGATGAAAACCTATCTGAAGCTTAATGATCTATATCATACAGCCGAAGCGCGTCGTATCTTATTTGAGAGCCTTACGCGTGCACCCAAACAGGAAGATGCCTTGCTGAGTTATCTCCAATTGGAAAAGCAGGGGCCTGTCAGTAAGCAATCGCTGTTAGAGCAGAGTGGCTGCGGAGCCTCCGCGTTGAGAAGTCTCCTGGATAAGGGTGTTTTTGATCAGGAGGAGCACCCCGTAAGTCGTTTAAAGATATCCGATGAACCCTCGGAGGCCGGACTTCAGCTAACCCAGGAACAGACAGGGGCTTATCAATCCATCCACCGGGAATTCGGGGAACGGGCTGTCGTATTACTCCACGGTGTTACGGCATCCGGAAAAACCTTGCTTTACATTCAATTGATCCGGGATCTGCTGGCCGAAGGAAAAGCAGCGCTTTACCTGCTTCCGGAAATAGCCCTTACCTCGCAAATGATTGAGCGATTGAGGCAGCATTTTGGGAATGAGGTGGGCATTTATCATTCCCGCATGAACAGCAACGAGCGGGCGGAAGTGTGGTATAAGGTGCTGAAAGGAGAGTACCGGATCGTTCTGGGGGCACGTTCTGCGGTATTTCTTCCATTTCGCGATCTCGGTTTAATTATCGTTGATGAGGAACATGAAGTTTCCTACAAACAGTACGATCCGGCACCTCGTTATCATGCCCGGGATACGGCGATTTACCTGGCTCATTTACACGATGCTAAGGTGCTTTTAGGTTCTGCAACCCCATCGCTCGAGAGTTATTACAATGCTAAATCCCATAAGTACGGCCTTGTAGAACTCCATGGACGGTTTGGGAAATCCGTCATGCCGGATATTGAGATCGTCCAGTTCCAGGCCTCAAAGGAGCGTGTTTCAACGAATTTCACCGACAGCTTACTGGAAGCCGTATCGCAATGTGTCGAACGCGGCGAACAGGTTATCCTCTTCCAGAACCGTCGAGGTTACACGCCTATGTTGCTTTGCCGGACCTGCGGTTTTACGCCCAAATGCCGGCAATGCGATGTGAGTCTGACCTATCATAAAAATACCGGAAAGCTGCATTG
>JBMDWN010000103.1:0-2711 GCA_048595275.1 Olivibacter sp.
GCCGCTGGTATTGTCGTTTTTATTGCTCAGGCAACGATTTGATTCCACACCCTTCGCGCAGCGAAACCGAAAACCGCACAAACCCAGCGGGACGAAAAGCATTTAATTGACCGATGTGAGCTGCTAATCGTTCAGCAGTTCAACTTCTGCAAAATCCAGTGCTTTCAATCGTGTCAGCTGGGTTTTCGCATCGCCCACCACCACCCAGGCCATGTGATCCGGATTCAGGTATTCTTGTGCCAGGCGCTTAATTTCCGGAAGCGTCATTTTCTTCACGATTTCTTCTCTTTGCTTCTGATAATTATAAGGCCATCCATATGCGCTGATGTTTTGCAACAAGCCAAGTTTTGCGCCTGAGGTTTCGAAAGCACGGGCCTGACTTTTAATCAGGAAGGCTTTCGTCGTTTCCAGATCAGTTTCGCTAAAGGTATCCGGGTAATCGGACAATATGTTGTAGATCAACCGGAGTGCTTCCGGCGTTATATTGGAACGAACTCCGCTGTATATCTGAAAGATTCCCTGTGAGGTTGATCCCTGAAAAGCCGAACGGATGCCGTAAGTATAGCCTTTCCCCTCCCGCAACTCCTGGGTCAAACGGGAAGCAAAACCCCCTCCCCCGAGAATGTAATTCGCCACGGTTGCGGGATAAAAATCCGTATTGGTTTCTGCTAAAGCCGAGTAACCAATGGCTAAAACGGACTGCTTCGCGTCCGGAACATTGTAGAAATAAATCGTTGGCTTTTCAAGCGCTTCAGGTTTCTGGACAGCGGGCAAATCGAAAGACGGACCTTTCCAGTAAGCGTTGAGCCTTTCGACCGACTGCCATACGGTTCCCTTGGCCAGATCGCCTACCAGATGCATCGTAGCCCGGGCAGGGGATATTGCGGTTTCGTAATAAGCTTTCAGGTCGTCCGGCATGAGAGCTGCGACAGACTCTTCTGTACCCAGTAAATTGCTCGCGTAGATATGGTCTTTTCCATAAATCACTTCGTTGAATCGGTTCATCGCCAGCTGATTCGGATTGGCCTGTTGCTGCCGGATCTCACTGAGCACCGCTTCCTTTTGCAAAGCCAGCTCAGACACGTCCCAGGCAGGCTCAATCAGCATCTCTTCAACCAATCTCAGGACAGCATCATAATTTCTCGTAAGGGTAGTGGCGGACAGGGTCAGGTATTCTTTCTGAGCAGAAAACTGAATGGTAGCTCCGAGCTGCTCAATAACTGCTTCCAACTCTTCCGCAGATTTGTTTTTTGTACCCTGCATAAACATGCGTGCCGTCATGTTGGCCAGGCCTGGTGTTCTCTCCAATAACTGACCGCCTTCCATCCGGATGGTGAAATTCACCAGCGGTACCTCATTATTTTCAATCGCGTAAAGTTTCATTCCATTTCCCAGCGTCCTTTCCCAGATAGGCGGTATTTTAACTTCGGGTGCTTCGCCGTAGTCGGGCTCTACGCTCCTGTCAAAGGCTGATGGTGTGGGCATATATTCAGCGGCAACAGAGGCATCAAAATCCTGTTCGGCTCCTTCCACGATCGATTCTTCGACAACATTTGCTTTTGCAGAAGCGTTCAGCGCTAGTGCCCGCTGTCCTTTTGGTACGAAGCTGGTGGCTACAAACGGTTTATCTTTAATGTATTGTTTGTATACCCGCATGACATCGTCCCGGCTGACCCTAAGCATGTTTGTTACATCTTGTTCCATGAACCCCGGGTTACCCGTGAAAATAGCGTACTCTGCCAGAATGGAACTTTTGCCGAGCACACTGGAGACTGAGGTATAAAAACGGCGTTCCTGTACAGCCTTGATGCGCTCCAGATCTGTTTCAGATATTCCTTCAGCTTCAAATAATTGAAAAGCTTTCTGGAATGCGTCCGCCACCCTATTCAGGTCTGTATCGGCGAAAGCCCGGACTGAAATTTGCATTTCACCGGCCAATTCACTCCCCCAATTACTGCTTTGCGTGGCAGGAGCCAGTTTTTCGTCTTCAACAATGACCCGGTAAAATGGAGATCGCTTTCCTGAGGTCAGGTATTCGGTAAGAATCTCCAAAGGATAGGAATCTTTGTGGTACTTCTCCACCCTGGGCCAATTATAGGTCAGTTCCGGAAGACGTGCGAAATTGTCTTCATGATAAAAGCGCTCGATGCGATCCAACTGGCCTGTCCGTTTTTTCAGAGCAGGAATAGCCTCGCCCGCTTTTATTTCGCCAAAATACTTATCTACCCAGATTCTGGCTTGCCTTGGATCGAAATCGCCAGCCAGTACAATCGTTACATTATTGGGCACATACCACCGTTTGAAAAAATCCTTAACGTCCTGAAGACTTGCCTTGTCCAGATCTTCCAGTGATCCGATGACCTGCCAGTTATAAGGATGATCTTCGGGAAAAAGAGCTTTATCGATTACATATCGGGTATGTCCATAGGGATAATTATCCACACCTTCTCTTTTCTCATTCTTCACTACCTGCTTTTCTTTAGCCAGTACGGGATCACTTACCGTATTGATGAACCAGCCTAATTTATCCGCTTCTGCCCAAAGCATCTTTTCCAAAGCATCTTTCGGAACGGTTTGCAGGTAATTCGTACGGTCTCTAGAAGTTGATCCATTGGCACCAGAACCGCCAACGCGGGCGGACAGTTTGTCGAGACCACCCTTACCCAAGTTCTCCGATTCCAGAAATAACAGGTGTTCAAAAAGGTGTGCAA
>JBMDWN010000104.1:0-15468 GCA_048595275.1 Olivibacter sp.
GCACGGATTTGTACGGAGGTAGTATCGAGAACCGTTCGCGTATTGTTTTCGAGATAGTAGATGCCCTGATGGAGGTTTGGGGTGGTGGCCGCGTTGCGATCAAGTTTACGCCTGTTATGTTCAACAACGTGGGCATAGTGAAACCTGATGAGGATACAATCGAACTATTTAAATACCTGATGCATAAACTGAATGATTACGACCTGGCTTATGTACATATTGTAGGACCATCGCAAGACCTATCTGCTACCCCTGTAGCGGCACTACAAGATCATTACTTTCAGCATTTTCGGAACAACTATCGTGGCAGGCTAATGGTCAACCTGGGTTTCTCGGAAGAAACAGGAAATAAAATATTGGATGAAGGTACAGCAGACTTGGTTTCCTTTGGTGAGCCATTTATTGCTAATCCTGATTTGGTTGAACGTTTTCAATTCAACCTTCCTTTATCTGAGGGTGATCGTAGTACTTATTACACAGGAGGTTCCAAAGGATACACGACCTACGAACGTGCGGTTTTGGGCGCAAATGGTAACCTGGTACAGAATCCCGGTTATTGATTATTAACGTCCAAAGATAAAAAAAGCAGCCCTTCCGTTTAAAATTTGGAAGGGCTGCTTTTTTTGAGAAGGCGCTAGCCTTTTTTAGCGCTCGAACCAAAATGTCCGTATTTGCATCGCGTTTAGCCTTTTGATTGAAAGTCTATCGGAGTCGTTGAAAGAACTTCTCTGTTTTCCAATAAAGGAACTATTTTTCCCACCACCACATCCTGAAAATGTTGTGAATTTCGGTGAGATTCCAATGCTTTCATATCTCTATATTCTTCGAAAAGCATTAGTGTATTTTCGTTTTCATTGTCTTGATATACGACATATTTCAGGTTTCCTTCCTCAGCAGCGCTTTTTAAAACCGCTTCCGTTAAAAGCGATAGAACATGTTCTAAATTACCTGGCTTTACCTGCCATTTGGCAAACGTTGTGATTGTTTTATTACTCATGATGCTTTTAACTTTTTATGAATAAAATCTTTCGGAAGTTCTATAGCCATTGCATAGCTAAGTCATTCTTCCGTCAACAGAGCAACTACTTTTTCACCCACGCTCTTCGCAGAAGCTGGATTTTGTCCGGTCACGATTCGTCCGTCTCGAATGCTGTTGTCTTTCCAGGGTTCTGCTTCGTGGAATATGGCACCCTGCGCCTCCAAAGCAGTTTGTAAATCGAATGGAACATCTGCACGCGCATAGTTATCTTCCTCTTCTGTTGTAAAAGAGGAAATGTTTTTGCCTGCAATAAGATAGGTACCATTACTCAACCTGGCATCAAGGAAAGCGACTGGACCATGGCACACAGCACTAACTACAGCGCCGCGTTCGTAAGCATCAACGATCACTTTTTTCAATAGCTCGTTTGCGGGCATGTCCACCATTGGGGCTAGTCCTCCGGGGATAAAAACTGCGTCATACCCACTGGTATCAACATCCTCCAGTATCGAAGCAGCCTGCATCAACGCCCAACCTTTGCCTGTTAAAAATTTAAGATTGTCCGGGTCACCGGCTAGTTCCAGCGCATCCAGGAATGGCGCTTCGCCAGTTAAAGAAGCAAAGTCGATTTTAAAGCCAGCTTTTTCAAACTCCGCATAAGGGTGTGCTACTTCTGGCAAAAAAACGCCTGTTCTTCTATTGTTCGGCCCGATCGAATGGGCATTTGAAGCAATAATTAAAACCTTTTTGTTCATGATTTCTAAATTTAAAATTGCTATTTTTTCAATCTATTTTGATAGATCAAAGGTACTATGGGCTAGTGCTCTTTGGGAAGGAGCGCACGCACAATAAACGTGTGATGCAAATCACAGTAATCCTTTATTTAACATCGCTGATAGTTCATCCGCAGGCAGCCGGTATCAAGTCATTATTACTGCCTGAGATACAGTCTGCTCAACGTTTCCCGGCTCACCCCAAGGTATTCTGCCACTAGTCTTTTGGGAAGACGCTGTAATAGATCGGGATAGAGTTTTACAAAATTCTCATACCGTTCCTGCGGCGTACTGGAAAGCAGCAGTTTGATGCGTTGCTGTAACGCTACGTATCCGTTGGTTAGCTTTATCCTGTAAAAATGTTCCATCTTATGAAACCTGGCAGAAAGCTTTTCTCTAGTTTCTAAAGTGGACACCAATACTTCTCCGGCTTCCAGACATTCAATAAAAACCGTCGCTTTATTAGCGTGGAAAAAGGCCTGATAATCGCTCATCCACCAGTTTTCCTTTGCAAATTGAATAATGTATTCTTTACCTCGTTCGTCGAAAAAGAAAACTTTATAAAGCCCGGATAAAACGACAAATTCATATTTCACTTCATCACCTTCGTGAACTAAGTACTGATTTTTCAACACCCGTTTTGGAGTAAAAAAGGTCTGAATGTGATCGAATTCTTCATCCGTTAAAGGGGTGATTTCTTCGATATGCCGTCTCAATCGTTTCACAATTTTCTGAAGATTTCTGTTAAAATTCGGTATGACAATTTTTTCTCCTTTTGCTGACTTACCTGGGCTGTTTATTATCCGATATCAACGAAGCATTTTCCTGTCTTTGCAAAGATGGGATTATCCGGTTATAAATCATCATCTACTTTAATATGAGCTTTTACCGCTTTGGCTTAAATTTATCCATGACTATTATTCCCCATTTAAGATTGCTCAAGCCTCTTGATGTCCGATTTCAGACAGCCACTGTACGATAGCGTACATATAAGAGCAGAAAAAACATCTTTTATGTTCATCTGATTGGATTTTTTAAGTGGTCGAAAAATTGTGCGAGGTTAAGCATGATGGTCAGCAGTTACATTAAAGGCACATGGCGAAACGCCTCCAGAAATAGAACACAAACCCTTATCAATCTACTCGGGCTCACTTTAGCTATGGCTTCCACCATACTGATTTCACTTTTTATCAAACATGAATACCAGTATGACCGTCACTTTGCAGCCGGGGACCGAATTTTCCGCGTCAATATGAACGGCAAGATGGGTGAGGAATCTTTCTACGCTGGTTACACACCTCCGCCAGCCGGCAAAACGCTTGCTGCAGAATTCCCTGAAATCGAAAGTTATACGCGCATCTTTAATCCGGGCCAAAAGATCATCCGCAGAGCAAGGGGTACCGATCAGGACGTGCAATTTAATGAACAGGGGATTCTAGCAGTTGACTCAAATTTTTTGCAGGTGTTGACCTATCCCCTTTTATCTGGACTGCGCAACACTTGTCTGGAAAACAGAAATAGCATGGTCCTTTCCGAAAAAATGGCCAAAAAGTACTTCAATAAGGAGAATCCGATCGGTCAGTCATTATTCATCGAAGGAGACGATCAACCCTATACTGTAACTGCAGTTGTCAGATTTCCTGCTACGCCAAGCTCCCTAACGTTTGACTTCCTCATTCCAATTGCTCAAGCGGAAGATGTACAATATTTTGACTGGAGCTGGGTTTGGCTTAATGTAGCAACCTATGTCAAATTTAAGGAAAACGTGCCGACAGATGCTGCGGCTCTCGCACGGCTGGAAGCGAAATTTCCGGCCATGATGCAACAACATGCCGTTGGTGCTTTTAAACGTATAGGACAACCATACGATGAATTCCTAAAAAAAGGTGGAAGATGGGACCTGAGCCTTCAGCCATTGCTGGACATCCATTTGTATTCCTCGGAGATTACGTCGGTAGTGACAGATCAGGGAAATATAAAAACGGTGTATTTTTTCGCCCTTATAGCCTTTTTTATCTTGCTTCTGGCCTGTGTCAACTTTATGAACCTCTCTACGGCGGGCGCCTCGCGACGGTTAAAGGAAATAGGCGTCCGCAAGGTTATAGGTTCTACCAGCAATGCCATTGCTCAACAATTCTTGGTGGAGGCGCTGGTCTTAACTGTTCTGTCGTGTTTGATAGCGCTGCTGGTGGTGTCCCTAAGCATTCCCTATTTCAACCAAATAGCCGGAAAAACGATTGCTTTCGAATCGTTATGGACTAATGGAAGCTGGGTGTATCTATCAGGCCTCGTAATGGGATGCACAATACTCGCAGGTTGTTACCCTGCCTTTTACCTAAGCAACTTCAAACCCGTGCAGGTATTGAAGGGACAAAAGGTTTCGGCTTCAGCATCTGCTAATCAAAATATCCGCAGCAGTTTAATCGTTTTCCAGTTTACCATTTCCATTGCTCTGATCATTTGTACAATGGTCGTTTATCAGCAACTTACCTATACGCAAACCCGGGATCTCGGACTCGACAAAGAGCATGTTCTGGTAATTTCGAATAGCAAGCGTCTGGGCACTCAGGAAAACAGCTTTAAAGATGAATTGAAGCAATTGGCATTGGTAAAAGACGTTTCCATTACCACAAACTTGCCTGGCAGGGGCGCTTTCGGAGACTTTTACATACCGCTATCGAGCGGAGGAGACCAGGCTCGGGTGAAAGACATCACCCTGAACTCTTACCTTACGGATAAAGATTTTGTCCCCACCATGGGCATTTCTATGCTGGCCGGGACGAATTTCGAGGAGGGTCATGACAATACCCGCACTGTGCTGATCAATGAGACAGCGGCTAAACAAATGGGTTATACCCAACCTATAGGTAAATACATCAAATATCCAGGTGGAAACGCTGCCGAATCTTATCAGATCATCGGCGTGATGAAAGATTTCCATACTGAGTCGCTCCACAGTCCGGTCAGACCTTTTGCGTTGTTTCATGAATCTTCGCACACATACGAGCAGTCGTTCTCCAACATTGTCGTCCGCATCGAACCGGGAAACTGGAAAACTACCGTAAATCAAATCGAAGAACGCTGGCGCTCATTCCTTCCTAACACGCTGCTGGAGTGTAACTTTCTCCGTGAGGAGCTGGCTATGCAATATGATTCTGATCAAAGGACGGCACGCATAATTGGCGTCTTCAGTTTGTTGTCTATCATAATCGCCTGCATTGGATTGTTAGGCCTGGTGATCTTCGGTACGCAACAACGTATGAAGGAGATCGGCATCCGCAAAGTGCTGGGAGCATCGGCAGCAAGCATAATCCGAATGCTCTCGTTAGATTATGTGAGATTGGTGTTTTTTGCTATCATACTTGCCTCACCCATTGCCTGGTGGGCGATGAATAAATGGCTTGATGATTTTGCCTATCGCGTTAGCATTCATTGGTGGCTATTTGCTGCCGCAGGTCTGATGGCAATTTCCATAGCTCTGCTAACCGTAGGTTGGCAAGCAATAAGGGCGGCCATAACTAATCCGGTCGAAACGCTTCGAGATGAATAAATTTCATAGTCCTTTTTGAAACCTACACGCGTTTAATGCACTTTTACCACTTGTATATGGTGTGTTACGGGTTTGTTCATCCTATAAATCTCTTCTGTTAACCGGTCCATTTTGTCCTGCAAAGACTTCTGGTATTCAGGGTTACTACCACGTTCGTATAGGTCGTTGTTAATCCAACCATTCGTTTCTTTTAGCTTGCGCATCTTTTCCCATGACTCCGGTTTATTGTCTTCCGTAATGCCGTTAGGGCGCGCAAAATTATATACCTGCACGGCATAGTCCCTCGTCTCGCGTTCTGCCGATCCACGCTCCTCATTCTTTTTCAGAATTTCCAACGCTTGGTTATACTGTGGTGTAGTCTTGATGGCCGCTAAATTCACCCCCTCTGAAAAAACTGATGCCGTAAAAGTCCCCATGGCTTTGCCGTCGATTGACAACTCATAATTTCCTGCTTTGAGATTGTTCAGTTTTATAATTTCCTGGTTAAGATCTTCCATAATAGGAACTATTTTCAAAGCGACAGACGCAGGTTGCTTATCGCCATCATGCATTGTTTCGTCAATCGGAAAAGGCAATGATTTGGCCAGATAATCAAAACTGACCTTATCTTGATTACCAGATACATTGCTTATAACGCAATTGGTTTGTGAAATCCCCTTCCCGCTTTTTACGTCCACCGTGAACGTTGACACAGGATGTCCTTTAAGCCCTTGATTGACCAGGTAAAGGTACGCCCATATCAGGTGTCCGTAGGACTCCGGATGTATTCGGTCATTGCTGCCGCTCAACGTAAAATTACTGTCCAATTGCTGATGTTTCTTGTTTAGAGCGTCCATCGGGTGATAAATATCAACAAAAGCCCATTGGTTGGCTTCAGCAGCGGACCGTTGGAGCTGAGTGATGCGTTCGAAGGTCGCTGGCTTAGGCGGGAAGACATTGTTTTCGATAACCTTCGTGTTTAAATCGTAGGGCGAGCCCGACATCATAATCTTTTTGATTCCAGGTTGTTTCTTCAATTTATCCAGAACCAATTGGAATGCGCTGTCGCATTGAAAGAACAATTTATCCGATACTTCTGCTGAATCTCCCGTCATATACTGAAAATAGCCGGAATCGTTCATGCCGAAAGACAGGTTAATAATGTTTGGTTTCTTGCTTAAAATATCCTCTTCCAGTCGGTTATTTATGTTGGCAATGATGTCGCCGCCAACTCCCCCATTTAACATGGTCAGCCGAAGATCGGGAAAACGGGTCATGTAATAGAGCCAGATATAGCTGTGGTAGCGTCCACCGTGAGTTATACTATTACCCAAAAACATTACGCGGTCGTTCGCTTGAAACAGTTGATCCGGATATTCTGGTGTTTGCGTCGAAGACTTTGTGTTTTGTTGTTGACAAAAGCCTGAATTGCCCGATAACATAACTAAGAATACCAAGATTAGAATAAGTGCTCTGGCATAAGCATGGGATATTTTGTTCATGTTGTTTTGATTAGCTGCCGCAATATAGATATAAATCATTTTAGCAGACTAACCTTTCTTTATTTTTTGAACTGATAGCAAGTGCTTGCAAGGATATTTCTCGCGATTATTTTTCCTTTAGGATCGATCAAATAGTTCGTAGAGATACTGGACACAACGGAACGCTACCAATGATCTGTATTTCTTCTTGCGCGATAGCCAAAGTCGAGACTACCAAAAAAAACTTGCGAGGCAAATTCTTAATAGTTGATGATACATAACCTGTTTGTATAAGGTTTACAAAATATGGTAGGATACGAATTTATATCTTAAATTGGTCCGTCAAACAATTCATTCAGCTTAATTGCTAAATTAAACACCCTTCACTGTGCCTTGGAATCCTGAAAAATACAATCAGTTTAAAAATATCCGATACCAGCCGTTTTTCGACCTGGCGGGGATGATAGATGAAAATGTGTTGAGAAATGCTGTTGATATTGGCTGTGGGACAGGAGAACAAACTGCGATTCTTTCTCACAAATTTAGAAATACCTCTTTTTTAGGAATCGATTCTTCCGACGAAATGCTATCGGAATCGAAAAAGTATATCCGTGAGAATTTACGGTTCAGGAAATTCTCTATTGAGGCATTCGCGAGTGAACCGTCAACATGGGACCTTATTTTCAGCAATGCGGCCCTGCAATGGGCAGACAACCACGACGAGCTGTTTCCCAAACTTATCGACAAACTGCAACCCGGGGGACAGTTTGCGGTGCAGATGCCGTTTCAGAATGGGAATCTGCTGAATAGATTGCTAATCGATTTGGTACAAGAAAAACCCTTTGTAGATCTGTTAAACGGTTGGAAAAAAACTTCTCCGGTACTGAGCGTAGATGATTACACCCAAATAATGTTTGAAGGTAATTTACAAAACATCCGTGTTGAGCAGCGGATCTATCCGATCATTGCAGAAAATCCAGAGCCTTTTTTTGATTTCATTTCTGGTTCATCTTTGATTCCTTATCTGGAACGGTTACCACAAAATGAGCACCATATTTTTATTGAGGAATACAAGCAGCGCATTGAACGTGCATTCAAAAAGTTTCCGGCTATTTATGCCTTTAAACGTTTGCTGCTTTATGGCAAAAAGGAAATGTAAATAACCAATAAGTCTTTAAGGCAGCAATATGTTTTCGGATGATAATCAAGTAATCTATATATTAACGCTCCGGCTGGATCCGGATAGTCAAGCTTTTTTTGATCGTCTTAGACTAAAGTATTTTCCTCCGGAACGTAACTATCTGAAGGCACATCTGACCTTATTTCATCAACTTCCGGATGCAGACCATACCTTCGAAATCCTACGTGGACTTACTCTGAAACCGTTCAATATGAAAGTTAACGGTTTGCGACACTTAGGTAACGGCGTAGCTTATCAAATTGAATCTGAAGAGCTGCAGCAACTGCACGGTCATTTGAGCACTCTTTTCGCCGAACACCTTATTCCTCAGGATAAACAGGGTTTTAAACCACATATCACTATTCAGAATAAGGTGACGCCGGAAGTATCGAAGGGGCTGTTACTACAATTGAGGAATAGCTTCGATTCCTTTCTCGTTAGCGCCATCGGTTTAGACCTTTGGATTTACGAAGGCGGACCCTGGAAGCATCAGGAAAGCTTTGAGTGGCATGTTTAGAAAAACATACCACCAGAAACTTCAATTCGTTGAGCTGTTATCCATCTCGCATCATCGGTGCATAGAAACGCAACCACACCGCCGATATCGTCCGGCAAGCCGGCCCTCCCTAAAGCGGTATTCGAGGCAATCATTGCATTCATGGTTTTATCGTCTCTGGTTCTACCTCCTCCAAAGTCTGTTTCTATCGCGCCAGGTGCAACAGAATTTACTTTGATTTTCTTTTCACCCAACTCCTTTGCCATATACTTGCTCAATTGGTCAATTGCGGCTTTCATCGATCCATAAACGGAAGAACCAGGCAAAGCGAATCGTGCCAATCCCGAAGACAAGTTAATAATTCCTCCATGTTCATTAATGAATGGTAAAAGCTTCTGCGTCAGAAAAAAAACGCCTTTGAAATGAATTTCTACCATATCGTCCAATTGATCTTCTGTTACATCAGCGATTGGCGCATAAAGAGCCGTACCCGCATTATTAACCAGAAAATCAATATTTCTGCTGCCTGTAGTATCATCCAGATAATCTCCAACTTCCTTTACAAAGGTGTCAAAGCTTTTTACATCTTTCGTATTGAGCTGATAAGCTACTGCTTTTCTACCCAAAGCCACAATCTCTGCAACCGTTTTCTCTGCATCTTCCTTGCCGGTATTATAAGTAATGACGACGTCCAATCCTTTTTCTGCAATTTTTATCGCTGCGTTTTTTCCTAACCCACGGCTGCCGCCGGTTACCAATGCAATTTTTGTTCTACTCATTTTTTTATGATTTGCTGATAAAAACAAAGTTCAGATAAATCGATACAAATCGATTTGCTCGAATCAAACCGATGTTTGCGTAAATCAAATTAAGAGCGGAATTCCAAGGGTGCCAGTGAAGTTTTCCTCTTGAAAAAGTTAGAGAAGTGAGCAATCTCTTCAAAACCAAGGGCATAAGAGATTTCAGACACGCTCCATTTAGTTTGCTTCAATAGAATTTTAGCTTCCTGAATGATTCGTTCCGCGATAATTTCCGTGGTGGTCTTGCCAAGACTTTCCTTGAGAGCCTTATTGAGATAGTTAACGTGAATAGACAATCGTTCGGCGAAACCTTTGGCCGTTTTGAGCTGCATTCTCTGCCGTGAACTCTCAATGGGAAACTGCCTTTCCAGCAATTCTATAAATAACGAGACCACGCGCAGCGAAGCGTCATTGGTTGTCATTAGTGTCGTAGCTGGTTGTAGTTTCTGCCCATAATGAAAAAGCTCCCAGACGTAATTCCTTATCAAATCATATTTAAACGCATAGTCTGATTTTATTTCCCGCTGAATTTTTTCATAAAGTAGCTCTATTTCATCAGCTGAAGAGTCATCGATTTCAAAGACCGGTACATTACCGGGCTTAAAAATCGGTAAGTCTTGTAAGGTATTATGAGATTTATCTTTGATGAAAAAGTCTTCCGTAAATACACAAAAACTACCGGACTGATGCTGATCTTCGGGAATCCAATGATAGGGAACCTTCGGTGTAGCAAATAGTAGGGCATTAGTTTTTATCGTTATTGTTTTATCCGCATACTCCGCCCTATTCTTTCCTCTGATCAAACTGATTTTATAATATTTTCTCCTGTTATAGGGCATCTTAAAATTATTTTCCGATTCCCGTATGGTTTGCGCGATATCGAAAACATTAAAATGTCCAATGTCTTTATTCAGATCTTTAGGTAGGATACTTTCCAAATCCTTCCCCATTTTTTCTGCTATATCACGATAAAAGTCGTCCAAAGACGCGTGCAAGATTTTTTCCACCCTATTCATCTGTAAAGTCAAATTTACTAAATCGGATGCTAAGCTATTATGCTCAACCAGCTTTTTTAAATATTTTAGCGGGAAACACTTTACTTAATTTCTTGCACATGAATACACCTGTTCCAGACTATCTAGCTAACTTGCTCTATAATTGTAAGGCCTATAGTGGTGGGCAACTTGCGGATTATATACCTGAGTTGGCTTCAGCTGATCCAAATAAGCTTGCAGTTGCACTAACTACGTTAGACGGTTTGGTATATACGGCTGGCGACGATGAATATGAATTTAGCATACAATCCATATCTAAAGCTTTTACCTATGCTTACGTGATTGAAAAGCTCGGCTTGGAGACCGTACTGGAGAAGGTGGGCGTCGAGCCATCCGGTGAAGCGTTCAACGAAATTTCGCTTGACCAGTCGGAAGACGGTCCTAAACCTAAAAACCCTATGATTAATTCAGGGGCGATTACTGCGCATTCTCTTATTCCTAACGGCGGTAACAACTCCAGAGCGGAAACAATACGTAACTTCTTCAGTGAATTGGCCGGAAGGGAATTATCATTTGATATGGCTATTTTTGAATCGGAAATGAGCACCGCTTATCGAAATTTGTCGATTGGTTACTCTTTGCGAAATGTTGGTATTCTGGATAGTGATCCGACGGAAATCATCGAAAGTTACATAAAACAGTGTTCTATCAATGTCACGGTTAAGGATTTGGCTAATATGGCCAGCGTGTTGGTCAATGACGGCGTTCTGCCAAGAACGGGTAAACGAATACTTAGTCATAAAACAGTCCGCCAGGTATTGACAGTTATGACAACCTGTGGAATGTATGACGCAGCGGGCGATTGGCTGGCCAACGTCGGTATTCCCGCCAAAAGTGGTGTGGCGGGGGGTATTATCGGGATACTACCAGGTCAGGTCGGTCTTGCGGTATTCTCACCGAAACTTGATAATCATGGTAATAGCGTAAGGGGTATTGACATTATGCAGCAAATGTCCAACGACATGGGCTTACACTTGTTAGAAGGGGTTCCATCATCAAGAGTTATTGTGCACGATCAGGAAACCGTTCAGACTAATCCAGCAGTAAAAGTATATAAATTACAAGGCGTGTTGCAATTTACCGAAGCTGAACGACTGCTTCGGGCTTTACAGGATGAGGATAAGGGCGATAGTACAATCGTTTTTGATCTAAGTCATATTTCATTGGTGAATGACGTGGGTCGTAGAATGTTGCTCGATGGTATTGACCGGCTGAAAAGTGATGGACACGATGTTGCCTTAATTGACCCCGACGGTATATTACCTGATGCGAAAACCGGTAGAAAATTTGTTCCGATAGTTTATTAAGATATCCATCAACTTCTGAAGTAAGCATTATTTATGGCGCCACAGCCGACTAAGCGTCTCGCGAGACAGGCCTAAGTAGGCCGCCAGAACCGTTTTAGGAATACGCTGCATCAACGCGGGCTGTTTACGCAGCACCAACTCATAGCGTTCACGTGGGGTGTCTGCTAAGAATGACAGGATTCGATCCTGAGAAGCCATGTGACCCCTGTTTGCTTTATGAAGGAAAAAATGCTCCATTTTACGAAGCTTGGCGCAGAGCTGTTGGTAACCCTCCAAGGAAAGGCAATAAACCTGCGTATCTTCTAGGCACTTCAGGCCAAGCGATGCCGGGTCGCCGGAAAACCAAGCCGGGTAATCGCTTTCCCACCAGTCCTCCATCGCAAAAGAAATGATATGCTCGCGGCCTTTCTTGTCATAAAAAACCAACTTCAGCAAGCCTGATATAACCAGGTACACGTATTTTACCGGTTCATTTGCTTCGATCAGAAAACCGCCTTTTTTGTAATTTTTTATGATGAAGTGCTGTCTTACAAAGGAGTATTCCTCATCACTTAGAGGCACCACATGTTCGATATGCCGCCGTAACATTTCTTCCATGTAAGCGAAGATAAGGATTCGGGTAAAATAACGATGGTCTTTGAGCAGCCCTCAGCTGATTACAGACGCGAGTCTATCTGTATCCTATAGCTAAGCAGAATATTTACTCATCAAGCATGTGGGACACACCATAAATGTGATCTGCATCACAGTCCAATACAAATCAAAATACGCAGCTTTGAAGTGAAAATTAAACAGTTCACATCAACTTTCAGAATTATGGAAAAGCGCATTATTAACCCCTGGAAATATCAGGACGAACGCCACTATGTACAAGCTGTTGAAGTAACAGAAGTCAAAGGTACCTTATATTGTGCCGGGCAGGCTGCCGTTCTGCCGGATGGAACGTCTAGTTCCGCTGATATGAAAACCCAGTTACTTATCGCCATAGAGAATCTTGAAAAGGTACTAAAGGAGTCCGGATATGAAGCTAAGAATATCGTCAGACTAGATGTCTTTACTACATCCCACGAAGAGTTTTTTACGTGTTTCGATGCTTTCGGAGAGTGGATCGATAAGAATGAAATTAAGCAGGCTGCCAGTTTCTACGAGGTGAAAACACTTTTTGAAACCTTGAAAATAGAACTCGAAGCTACGGTTGTAAAATGATAACCAGAGCACCAAATGGCTTGTTTCGTTTACGCAACAAGCCATTTGGTGTACATAATTCGCTGCCGTCGACGGAATCTTCTAATTTTTGTATATACTGAAAGAGTGACTCTATGCATGATACCATAAACACCATCGCTTTAATTGCATTAATCATTATTCTATTCCTTAATCCGCTCTTCGATAAGCAAAGATGATCGTAGCCTGCGTGTCCAGATATTGCATATTGTTCTTTAGCTGCTTGTTTGCGGTTTCTTCATCAGACGTGAAAATATCTGGGGTCGGGATAAATGAATTTATAACTCAGGTCATTTATTAGCCTTTCCGGAGAAATCGTCCTCCCTGAAGCATAAGCTCCTTGTTCTGAGCCTTCATTTTTCTGTTCAGATATTACT
Organism: Olivibacter sp.; assembly: GCA_048595275.1. Taxonomy (GTDB): domain Bacteria; phylum Bacteroidota; class Bacteroidia; order Sphingobacteriales; family Sphingobacteriaceae; genus Olivibacter. The sequence continues at coordinate 13,202 of JBMDWN010000104.1, forward strand.
TCAATCTTAGATGGGTGCTGTGGTGCTACTACATTGTAAACTTTTCGTTTCGACCCGCTCTCTATCATTTTTTCGATTATGGAAACGATATCCCGGAAATGAACATGATTAACTGGTGCATTAAGATTTGAAAGTTTATAATTACTCAGCTGTCTGTCATCCCCCATCAAACCGCCCAGCCTTAGAATATTTAGTTGAGGATACAACTCCCTCATTAAGTTCTCATGAAAGGTTGTTTCGACGGGAGCATCATCCTCATGAAATTCTTTCAGCGAATCCGGATAAATACTTGTCGAATCCATGAAAAACATTTGCTTTTCGAAGTGACCTATAAATCCAAAAAGATTTTGAATACGATTCTGAACATCCTTCTCGTCCTTATCTTTTCGAGTCGACATCGGTGCGGTGATGATCAAAACGTCCAAAAGCGAGACAGCTGCCCAACAGGAGATCCCATCAGTCGAGCCACGCGAATTGAAGTCAACAACTACTGAGCTTAAACCCTTTTCAATCAACGCCTTTTGCTTCATTTCTGAGGTAGTCGTTGCGTAAATATTATTTTTGATTCGCAATCGATCACCGATCCTGCTCCCAAGCCACCCGTAACCGATGATTCCAATATTTAAACTACGCCGTGTGGATAATGTGCTCATGAGATAAAGCTAGTATTGTTAGGGATAATCTACAATTTTTTCTCCCCGTAAAGTATTGCGGGTTGTAGGGCACTCTTTGTGATTTTATTGTTACATTTCTCTTTAAGAAAAGAATTGCATGTCCTTAACCGTTTATTATTGTATGACGGACAATAAATTATCGACGATCATCTCGCGGGCTAAAAGTGACCTTTCCGGTTCTTTTGATGACGTGACGATAAGACGGCTTATCAATCAGATTGAGGAAGCTGACTCTCCCGCAGTAAAAGAACAAACAGTAAATTTTGAAGGACGGGATTACACGGTGAGATTCGTTCTGTTGAGTAAAGATGGGATATTAAGGATCGGAGATGGTATGTTAATGCCCGAAGCTTAAGTGTTTCTTATCAATTCCGGTTTTTCTTAAACACGGACTGAACGGTTTGGCGGCCGGGGGATTCACCGGCCGCATATTTACAATTCACTTTTATTTCTTCGGTAAGGCGAAAGCCACGTAACGGTCACCCTTTTTAGTCCCTAATTTGGTTCCACCGCAGGCGATGACAATAAATTGCCTGTTTTTAATAGAATAGGTACAGGGAGTAGCGAAGCCCGGGGCTGGAAGTTCCGTTTCCCAAAGCAGATCGCCCGTTTTTTTATCGAAAGCCCTGAACATACCATCCTTCGTCGCTGCAATAAAAAGAAGACCGCTTCCGGTCACCATCGGTCCGCCGTAATTTTCTGTCCCTGTTTGCGGATGCCCCTCGCCTTCCAGTTCCTTAAAAGTTCCCAATGTTTTGCGCCAAAGGTGTTCTCCTGAGTTGAGGTCAATCGCTGTGAGTGTTCCCCATGGAGGATTAATAGCTGGATACCCCCTGTCATCTAAAAACTTCGTATAGCCATTGAACCGGTAGGGCGCTTGCTTCCGGACGCTCTTTTCAGCAAGATCGATTCCGACGGGTTGGTCGATTGCTTCTGTTTTTTCCTCTCCAGATACATAATCTAAAATCGCTTGCCTGTCACCTGTACTGATCTGTGAAAAACCAGGCATCATTCCTTTGCCATTGGTGATCAGCTTAGACATCTCCTCCCGATTGAGTTTGTCTCCAATACCTACCAAAGATGGAAAGCCACTCGCGGGATTCCCTTTCAGGTCCTGCCCGTGGCAAGCAATGCAATAGCTTTGGTAAAGGGCGTTGCCTCTCGTTACTGCTTTCTCATTTTGTACGGATGCGGGTACGAGGCTGAAAAGCCAGGGCATTTCGTTTGCATTGATGTACATAATTCCTTCCGGATCAACGGCCGCACCTCCCCATTCCGCTCCGCCATCCGCCCCGGGGAGTATGAGTGTCTCTTTGTTTACTTCCAAAGGGGCGAAAAAGCCTTTGTTTATGTTCCTGTAAACGTCAAGCAACTCCTGCCTGTTTCGGGCAATATTGCTTATATCCTTTTCCGCCATATGCTGCCTGGCGAAGGGTTTGGGTAGCTTAGGGATAGGCTGAGTTGCCCACAAGGTTTCTCCGGGACCTGAAGAGGACCTTACCGCTTTCTCATCAATCGGAAAGAAAGGTTCACCTGTTTCCCTATCGAAAACAAACACATAACCCGTCTTGGTAACCTGCGCCACGGCATCCT
>JBMDWN010000105.1:0-11045 GCA_048595275.1 Olivibacter sp.
TTATAATCGATTGATTCCGCTCCCATCAGAATCAGATCAGCCGGTTCATCTTTTAGATAGGCGGCAATCTGTGTCGCTACAAAAAAGGCATCCTTCGGATCAGCGTCCACCCGGACGGCCTCATCAGCCCCAATCGCCAGCGTCTTTCGGAGTGTTGCCTCCGCGCCGATTTTACCAATGAGAATTGTCTTGACGTTAGACTGATTTTGTTCTTTGAAAACCAAAGATTTAGATAGCGCTATCTCATCATACGGATTAATTATAAACTGGAGGTCGGAAGTCTTAAGGTTTTTTCCTTCATCGTCGAAGGAAATTCTTGACGTCGTGTCCGGGACCTGACTGATGCACACAAGTATATTCATAATTTAATGTTCTTTTGATATATTGGTAGTTCAGGCAAGGTAGTAAAAAATACTATGTCTGCATAGTAAATTATAAATTTTAAACCAGCGGCTAAAGTGGTACATTTGAAGCAGCATGACAAGACTGGAACAATTACTTGAGTTGAGAAGGGATAATATGAATGACCCTTTCCTGATTTATGCGCTGGCTATGGAATACGCGAAAGAGGGCGACCAGCAGCAGGCGCTGACCTATTATGAAGTCCTGTTAAGTGAGCATGAACAGTACGTTGGAACCTATTATCATGCTGGTCGGCTTTATGAGACGCTGGAACGCCTGGAAGATGCACGGGAAACTTATTTGAAAGGAATGGCTATTACAAAGCAAAAAGGTGATCACCATGCTTTTATGGAGCTTCAGGCCGTATACCATAGCCTTATGGGTATTGAACAGGATGATGACGACGATTAAAATTGCTTATCCTAAGCAATTTCCCTAGTTTTGCGGGCTTTAGCGTGCATAATTCGAACGGTATAATCTAAACACATCTTGGCAAAATCAGCAAAGAAAGAAACCCCCTTAATGCAGCAGTACAACAGCATTAAGGTTAAGTATCCAGGTGCTCTACTGCTTTTCCGGGTAGGGGATTTCTATGAAACCTTTGGAGAGGATGCGGTAAAGGCGGCTGATATCCTGGGGATCGTGCTCACGAAAAGAGGAAACGGAAGTGCTTCGGAAACAGCTTTAGCCGGGTTTCCCCATCATTCGCTGGAAACGTATCTGCCGAAACTGGTGCGGGCGGGCCAGCGGGTGGCCATCTGCGATCAGCTGGAAGACCCGAAATCAGTCAAGACAATTGTCAAACGGGGGGTTACAGAACTGATCACGCCGGGTGTTTCTTATGGTGATCATATTGTTCAGCAAAAGGCTAATAACTACCTGGCTTCCTTGACTTTTGATAAGTCACAGATTGGTATTTCCTTTCTCGATATTTCAACTGGCGAATTTCTGACTGCTCAGGGTTCTCTGGCTTATGTGGACAAGTTGCTGCAGAGCTTCAGGCCTTCTGAAGTCATATTGGCTAAGAAAAGCTACCGGGATTTTATCGAGCATTTCGGAGACCGGTATTATACGTATACGCTCGACGAGTGGGTTTATACGGGCGACTATGCCCGGGAGAACCTGCTGAAGCATTTTGAGGTAAGCACTTTAAAGGGCTTCGGGATTGATCGTATGCAGCTGGCTATTTTATCCGCGGGGGTTGCGCTGCACTACCTTAACGAAACAGAACATAAGAACCTGCAGCACATCTCTCATATCGCCCGCATCGAAGAGGATCGCTACATGTGGCTCGACCGCTTCACTATTCGGAACCTGGAATTGATCGGCGCTCAGGAGGATTCCGTGAGCCTGTTCGACGTGCTCGATGATACAGCGACACCCATGGGTGCCCGGCTGTTGAAACGGTGGCTGATCATGCCCCTCAAAGAGCAGCAACCGATTGAGGAACGGCTGGATGTGGTGGACTATTTCTCGAAGGAGGAGGAATTTTCCGCTAAAGCGCATCAGGCCGTCCGGCAGATCGGCGATCTGGAACGGCTGGTCAGTAAGATCGGCCTCCAAAAAATTAACCCGCGCGAACTGGTTCAGCTGAAACGGGCTCTTCTGAATATTGAAAGCCTGAAGGAGCTGACGGCAGATTCCGGTTCTGCGGCGATGCTCAGCTATTCTGAGCGGTTGAATCCATGTACCAGCATCCGCTCGAGGATTGAAAAGGAGCTGGTGGACGAACCGCCAGTCCTGCTGAATAAAGGTTCGGTGTTCCGGGAATCGGTCGATGAGGACCTGGACCGCTTGCGTAAGATCGCTTTCGGGGGTAAAGATTACTTGCTGGAGATCCAGAAGCGTGAAGCGGAAGCCACCGGAATATCCTCACTGAAAATCGCATTCAACAACGTCTTTGGCTATTACCTAGAGGTGACCAATTCGCATAAAGGCAAAGTACCCGCGGAATGGATCCGTAAGCAAACCCTGGTCAATGCAGAGCGTTACATCACCAATGAACTGAAGGAATACGAAGAGCAGATCCTGGGGGCGGAGGAAAAAATCCAGCAGATCGAGAATCGCCTTTACACAACATTGCTGAGTAGTCTGCTGCACTACATCAAGCCTATTCAGCTGAACGCACAGCTGGTAGCTCAGCTGGACGTGCTGATGAACTTCGCCCGTGTGGCGAAACAACACCATTATGTGCGCCCGAAGCTGGACTTGTCCAGCATCCTGGACATCAAAGGGGGCAGGCACCCGGTTATTGAACAACACCTTCCCGTAGGGGAAGCCTATATTACGAACGATGTGTACCTGGACAGCGATTCGCAGCAGGTGCTCATCATTACGGGGCCGAATATGGCCGGTAAGTCGGCTATTCTCCGCCAAACCGGTCTGATCGTGCTTATGGCTCAGATGGGCTGTTTTGTTCCGGCTAAAGAAGCTCGGATCGGTCTCGTGGACAAGATATTCACCCGCGTGGGGGCGTCTGATAACCTGGCCAGCGGGGAATCGACCTTTATGGTTGAAATGACGGAGACCGCCAGCATCCTGAACAACCTTTCCAGTCGGAGTCTGGTTTTGCTCGACGAGATTGGCAGGGGGACGTCCACTTACGACGGCATCTCTATAGCCTGGGCGATTGCCGAATACCTGCATACGAATCTGCAGGCGCAGGCCAAAACCCTTTTCGCTACCCATTACCACGAACTGAATGAGTTGAGCAATTCTTTCCCGCGGATCAAAAACTTCAACGTTGCTGTTAAAGAGTCCAACAATAAGATCATCTTTTTACGTAAGCTGGTGCCCGGCGGAAGCGAACACAGTTTCGGTATCCATGTGGCTAAAATGGCCGGTATGCCGGCCAGGCTCATCGGCAGGGCATCGGATATTCTAAAGCGCCTGGAGCAGGAACGCACCGGTGGGGAGGACATAAAAGACAGCATGAAGAAGATCCAGAAGCAGGCTTACCAGCTTCAGATGTTTTCCATCGAAGACCCGATCCTGCTTAAAATCCGGGATGTGCTGAACAACCTGGACGTCAATACGCTGACCCCGGTGGAGGCACTGATGAAACTAGACGACATACAGCGCTTGCTGAAATCTTAATCCGGTTCGATGACGGATAGGCGGACCAGGTATTGGTCGTATTCGTCTTCATAAAGAATCTGTACGACCCAACCGGCTTGCTGTGCCAACGCGATCAAAGATTGCTGATCGATGTATACCCACCCGAAGGGATCCCCCAGTTCTCCGGCATATTCATACTGAAACCGGACTTCGCCGAAATAATGGTCAGGCTGTTGCTTTTGATCTTCGTAAAGGTAGGAGATGTTGGACGAGTCAAACAGCAGTTGTCCGCCCGGTTTGAGGATTGTTTTGCAGTGTTCCAGGAAGGGCACCAGCCGATCCAGCTTCTCTACCAGTCCGATGCCGTTCATAAGCATTAGGATCGTATCGTACACCTGGCCCGAATAGCCAAAGATATCCTCCTCGATTACCTCGTTAAGCCCCCGTGATTCCATGAGCTTACAAGCCAGGGGGGACCGTTCCAGGGAAATGACTTCAAAACCCTGCTTCTGAAGATACAGACTGTGTGCGCCGGCCCCCGCGCCGACATCCAGTACCTTACCGTCGCACAAAGCCAGGGCGATGTCTTCCAGTTCGCTGAAATCGTCTTCGTCCCGGAAAAACACCTCGACCGGCATTTCTTCGACGGGTCCGTAACTGGTATGCAACAAGAGAGGCTGTTGGTGCTGCTGGCTATAATCCAGGAGCGCCCGGCCGAAAATATCTTTCATGTAATGTTTAATGATTCTTTTGCTAGCTGGATGCCTTCCGGAAGCCCGGTGTATTTGTTGGGTTCGTCGGATAATTTGATGACCGGTATCCACTGATCCTCGTCGGGTCGCGCATCGCTCATTTTAATCACGATGTTCATCTGTTCAAGCCCTACGTCGTTCGTGAAATCGGTTCCGATACCGAAAGACATGCCGATCTTCCCTTTGCAGTAGCGCGCGATTTCTTCTACACGTTTCGGGTTCAGGCCATCGGAAAAAATGATGGTTTTGGAAAGCGGGTCGATTCCCATGTGGCGGTAATGCGCAATAGTGCTGTCGGCAAATTCCAGTGGATCGCCGCTGTCGTGCCGTACTCCGTCAAAAAGTTTAGTGAACATTTTATCAAACTGACGGAAAAACACCTTGGTGGTGTAGGTGTCGGACAAGGCGATGCCCAGGTCGCCCCGGTATACCTGTACCCAATGTTCCAGTCCAAGGTGATTGGCCATTTTAAAGCCGTATTTCGCCGCGTGAAACATAAACCATTCGTGCGCATGTGTCCCGATCGGCCTGGTGCCGTAAAGCATGGCAAGGTGAACGTTGCTGCTCCCGATGAAAACGCCTTCCCCTCGCTTTTTCAAGGTTTCGGCTACGAGTTTGTGGGTGTGGTAAGCATGACGCCTGCGCGTACCGAATTCGGCTACCGTGATACCCAATTCCTGGTACAGGCGGATTTTCTCTTCTGTCCGCCGGACGATAGCCGCTTCGTCATCGGCCTTCAGGTTTTTTAATTTATAATACAGCTCACAGATCAGGGCCATCAAAGGAACCTCCCACAGGATGGTCCGGTACCAGAGTCCTTCGATCTCTACGCTCAGGGAGCCACCCTGCTGCGTAATGCTGACTTCCGACGGGTCGAAGCGATAGCCCTGCAGGAAGTCCAGGTAGGTGGGATCCAGGTAGGGGCAGGTTCTTCTTAGGTATTCTTTTTCTTCTGAGCTAAGCCGCAGGCCTTCCATATCCCGAACAGACTGCTGCAAGGCCTCACCGAATCCTGCGGGGAACGTATGTGCTCCCCGGTTTATGAACGCATATCGTGCCAGGGCTTTCGGAAAAAGTTTCACCACGGCATGTTGCATCGTGAACTTATAAAAATCATTATCCAGGATGCTGTTCAGCAAGATCGGTGCATCTGAGCGCATAAGAACTTTATTGAAATGCTTTTAACCACGCACTGGCCATCAGTGCGGAACCCGCAAGGGTGGTGTGGACACCATCGTTAGACCAATAGGCTGCAGGGGCTTGTTTTACCGCCTCGTCAAAAACTTGCTGGTAGGGGATGAAGACAGCATCGAATTCTTCAGCGAGTTTCCGGGAAACGTTCCGATAGTCGTCGAATTTCGGGAACCAGCTATTGTCTACCGCTTTCAAGCCCTTTAGCGTAAACGGCTCGCCGATAATGAAGCGCACATCGGGTAAAGCCTGTTTGGTTTGTTGCAACAGTTTTCGGTAATCGTCTTCATAAGTCTTTACGGTGCCCTTGTAGGGGTTTTCTTTGGCCAGGGTGTGCCAGAAGTCGTTTACCCCGATCAGAATGCTCAGAACGTCTGGTTTTAAGTTTAGCGCATCGGCATCCCATCGCTCGGCCAGTTGATATACCTTATTTCCACTGATGCCTTTGTTGTATACGCTCAGGTTCAGCGAAGCTTTGTTCAGAAGGAGTTGCGAGCCGGCCAGCAACGAGTAGCCCGAACCCAGCGTGGCGGCATTGTTCTTGTCCTGACTGTTTTTATCCCGTCCGGCATCCGTAATCGAATCTCCCTGGAAGAGAACGGTCTGACCTTCTTTCAGCCGGATCTTTTTGCCTTTTTGCGGCGCGGCCGAAAATGCCATGTCCGGGAGACTCAGCGCCAGCGCACTTCCCAGAAGGGTCTGGCGTAAAAATGTTCTTCTGTTTTTCATAAGTAGCTTACCGGCGCCTGAGAGGACAACCGAAATTTTGGATGAATATATCTAAAATCTACTCAAGATTGGAATACGTGTGTTTCGAATTTCTACGATAATTTCGTAATTATAGTGATTCTTGTATTTTTGTAAAAAATCAAGTGTATGATGAAAGCTCTAATAGTAACGTTTTTGTGCTGTGTTGTTGCTTTACCTGCTCAACCAGTTGGTGATTTGGTGCCTTATCGTATTGAGGGTACTATTGACGGCTCAGATGATGCGGACATGATCTATTTGGCTATCGATGAAGCGATACCCAATGAGGAAAAATTGATTATTGATTCGTCCTCAATCGATCAAGGCCGGTTCATGTTTAAGGGTGAAGCAAAATTGGGTATGCATGCTTTGTTCATAAAGAAAAGTAAACAATGGAAAAAAATATTCCTCGATGGTCAGGATATAAGCTTAAAGATGTCTGCGGATTCACTTCATTCAGCTCTTGTTGAGGGTTCAGACGAGATGAATATAATAAATCAGATCGAGACTCGGCTGAAACCGTTGAAGCTGCAAGAAATGAACTTGTTTAATCAATTACTAAGGCTGAAAAAAGCTGGGAATACTGACTCTATCAAGCTGTTGACACCTGAATTTAAGCAGATTCAATCTCATGTCTACAGTGTTATAAATCAGCACATCAAAAATTTTCCGACTAGTTACGCTTCTTTAGAATTAATGGCTAAGCATGGAGACAAGATAATGCAAAAGGAGATTGCCTTGGGTCTAATCGATAATTTTCCCGAAAAGTTCAGGCAATTGGATATCTACGAAAGAGCTTTAAATAAATATACTCCAAAATTATCCACAGTCGGTGAGTCGATAGTTGATTTCATCTTGCCAGATACGATTGGTACATTAATCGATTCAAGAAAGTATCGTAGCGGGTATCTTCTGATTGACTTTTGGGCAAGTTGGTGTGTTCCTTGTAGACAAGAGCATCCCAATCTAATCAAAGCTTACAACAAATTCGGAGGAGAGGGGTTCGAAATATTGTCAGTTAGCATTGATCAGGATACCCTTGCCTGGAAGGAAGCGATAAGAAAAGATAAATTGACATGGCAGCAGGTGATATCAGGGATTTATGATCCTCAGATTAGAAACTATCCCATTGATAAAATTCCTGCATCTTTTCTGTTTGATCCGGAAGGAAAAATTGTAGCGGTCAATCTTCGGGGTGATTCTCTCATAAATTTTTTGGTCAACAAGGTACGTTCTCCATACTAATACCGTACTTTCTTCGAACGCCTGTGAGTTGGTCGAATTTGATAAGAAGTTAGTCAGTAGTTAATTAGCTCCTGATAGCTTAATATTGAGATAAGCAAGGGTCTAATAAACAAATCCAACACCAAATTCTAAAACGTGCTGATTATCCGTTTGTCCGCTCTGTGGTCGGTTGGTGCGGTATTGGTAGTTGGCTTTCCCGACAACGTTATTCCAGGGGTTTACATTAAAGCCCAGGGTGTAAATGTTTAGATTATTACGGAAGTACGGTGCACTTAGCAAGGCATCACTTAGCGCTGCATGCGTATCCAGACGTTCATATCGGGCGAATACCGGAAAGTTCTTTATTCCTTTGGATGACAGTTTTTTATCGTTTATCAAATCATATCCTACTTCAAATTGAAAGCCGTAAGTTTGCCGGCCCAGCACCTGTCCGTTTCCCTCGGATAAACTTGCTTGGAAAACTTGTTCACTTCCGGAGAGGTTGCCCAGCGCGCCTAACAGCAATGCGCGGAACCGGCCGGACTGGTACAGTCCATAGGCTGTCCATAACCGGGTAAAAGGCGAGTTGCCGGATACACCCGCTTGTTCAGGCACGCGGGTCCGGATACTGCCGAGGAAGGCAGAACTCCCCAATTCTACCTTCTCAAAACCCCGGTAAATGAGTTGCGGATTGATCCCGTAGGAGTTAACCAACGGGAAGTCGATATAACGCCCCTGACGGATCCAGCTGCCCGAGCGCATCGTATTTCCATCCATTCCCTGCGTGATACCTAACATGTACTCAAGGTCGTCTGTCAGCGATCCATAAGCCATGGCGCCCAGGCCTATCCACGTGGAAGGAATGATCAGTCGCTCCACCTCCGGGCGGTTAACGGAGTAGAACATGGTCGGATCGTCGTTGTTGTTGATGTAACCAATGCTCAACGGAAAGAAGCCTGCACGGACATTCAATGCTTTGCGCAAGCGCAGATCGAAATAGGCTTCCATGGCCAGCTCCAGCTGCTGCTCTCCCTGGCCGTGCATAAATTCGAATTGGAATTCGCTGTTCCAGACCAGTTTATTACTGATGCGGTAGCCCAGGAAAGTAGAAAGGCGGTACAGACCGGCATAATACAGTTCAAGGTCGCCGAGTTCGCGACTCGCATCCTGAATAGGAACGTAATTAAACTCTCCGAAACCGCTGATGGAAAATGGGTTGTCGGAGTAGTATACCTTCGACGCCGCAATACCAAGCCCGGGCTGTTGACGACTTTCTGTTCCGGTGACTCTTCCCAGCGTGTCCGTTCTTTGTCTTACAGGTTCCTGAGCCCGGGCGCTGCCTGCTAAAAATATAAGCAACAGCGCAGAGAGCGCAAGAAAACTTAGATCGCCTCCAATTTTCATAGCCTGCAAAGGTACGTTTGCGAGCTTTAACTTTCTATCCTGATTGGTCAATAATTTCAATAATATCCGTACTTTTGTGTCCGATCGGGCAGACACTCATCAATGTAATAAATATTTCGGAATGTTTTCTAAAAAAATCGATCAGCAGTTGATAGGTTTGGGCAAAGTGCATCTTTTTGTTATGCGCTTTTTCAAGGAATTGGTTTCGCCCCCCTACGAATTCAAGGAGGTCATAAACCAGTGCTATGAGGTGGGGGTGAAGTCCTTGCCCCTGATATCGCTTACGGGCTTTATTACTGGTCTGGTATTTACAAACCAGTCCCGTCCTTCGCTTGAGGATTTCGGGGCGACCGCTATGATTCCGTCTCTGGTGGCCATAGCCATTATCCGCGCGCTGGCACCCCTGGTAACCGCCCTGATTGCCGCCGGAAAGGTCGGCTCCAACATCGGTGCGGAGCTGGGATCGATGAAGGTGACGGAGCAGATCGACGCGATGGAGGTATCGGGAACCAATCCTTTTAAATTTCTCGTGGTAACCCGGGTATTGGCCACAACCATCATGATTCCCATTTTAAGTTGTTATACGGGGTTCGTTGCCCTTATGGGGTCTTTTTTGAATGTTTACCAGCACGAATCGGTAAGTTTTCAGAGTTTCTTTGCCCAGGTATTTGAAACGATTTCTTTCCTGGATGTGTTTCAGGCAATTATAAAGGCGGGTTTCTTTGGTTTTACGATTGGTATTGTGGGTTGTTACCAGGGGTACAATTCGGACAAGGGAACGGAAGGCGTCGGTAAAGCGGCCAATGCAGCGGTGGTGGCTTCTATGTTCCTGATTTTTATCGAGGAACAATTGGTTGTTATGGTTTTACAAAGTCTGCGGAGTTAGGCCATGGAAAAGAAAACAGCTCACATCAATTACGAGAACCCGGTCATTGAGATCAAAGACCTGGTGAAGTCTTTTGGTGACCTGCACGTGCTCCGGGGAGTGGATCTTAATTTGTTTGAGGGAGAGAACCTGGTGGTCCTGGGCAGGTCCGGTACCGGTAAATCGGTGTTGATCAAGATTATATCGGGTTTGCTGACTCCGGACGAGGGCCAGGTGCGTGTATTGGGAGAAGATGTTCCCGCATTGCCGGAATCGGAGCTAACCAGCCTCCGGCTTCGGATTGGTTTTTCTTTTCAGAACAGTGCTCTATACGATAGCATGACCATCCGGGAGAACCTTGAATTTCCGCTGGTGCGCAACAAACGTCACCTGACCAGAACCGAGATTGATCGTGAAGTGCATCAGGTGCTGGATTCTGTTGGGCTTTTACAAGCGCTGAACCAAATGCCTTCGGAGCTTTCCGGCGGTCAGCGTAAACGGATCGGCATTGCGCGGACCCTGATCCTGCGTCCGGATATCATGCTTTACGATGAACCAACCGCCGGTCTGGATCCGATTACCTGTACAGAGATCAATAACCTCATCAACCAGGTACAGCAAGAGTATAAGACATCTTCCATTATCATTACGCATGATCTGACCTGTGCGCGGGATACGGGGGATCGCATCGTGATGCTGCTGGACGGGAAGTTTGAACGACAGGGTCGTTTCCACGAAATTTTCGAAGTTCCTGATCCGCGGGTGAAGGCCTTCTACGAATATAATTTCATTGACTAATCCGCAGCTTTTAGTGAGCTGCTTTGTATATAGAATATGAGTAATAATAAATCAGACAACAAACGATCCATTATCGTCGGACTCTTTACCTTTATCGGTATTGCTTTTTTCGTTGCGGCCATTCTGGTTTTGGGCGGGCAGCAGAAGCGTTTTACCAAGACGATCATGCTGAAGGCTATATTTGACGATGCCGGTGGGCTAAAGGCAGGAAATAACGTATTTTTTTCAGGGGTTAAGATCGGAACGATTAAGAAGATCAGCCTCGTTGAGGACTCGCATGTAGAGATCGACTTCAACATAGAGGAAAAATCCAAAGAATTTATACGCAAGAATTCAGAGGTCACCATTAGCTCTGAAGGCTTCATCGGAAATAAGATTATCGTTATCCAAGGGGGATCTTCGGATGTGGCAGTAGTGGAAGAAGGCGACCTTTTACAATCGGTTAAATCCGTAGATACGGAAGAAATGATGGCGACCCTTCAGGTGAACAATCAGAACCTGGTGGGCATCACCAACGATATCAAAAAGCTAAGTGAGCGGGTGGCTGCCGGCGAAGGAACCATCGGGGCCGTGCTGACGGATTCCATGATGGCGGTACAGGTGAA
>JBMDWN010000106.1:0-13533 GCA_048595275.1 Olivibacter sp.
GGAAATCAGCAGATCATTTGCAGGAATAGAATAAGTCTCATCCGGCCAGTTTCCAATATCTACCTGATGCGTATACATCGACTTTCTCCGGTTAATGTTATCTATTTTTGGCTCGGCCTGATAGGCGATATCAGCAAAAAGAACATCTGGGTTACTGCTTCGCTCGATACCTGCCAAAGCCAGCGTCAGTTCTTCAACATTCTCACTCGCCAATGTAAAACGACCATGAAGTGCATTCGCGGTAACACCGCCCAAATGTTTCAAACAAATGGTTTCATCAATGATCTCCACTAAGGCGGTGAAGCTGTTTGGCAATGAGGGAGTGGAGTGGGAATTCTCGGCGGTCTTTGAGCTGAAAAAAATGCCGAGGTCTATTTCATTGCCCTTTACCATTCCGTTAAGCAAAAATCTGTCAAAAGGCCCAAGGCGAACAGTCGGCGTATCCGCTTTTTGTCCGCCAAGACCCAATAGCCATTCGGAATCGTCCGTAGCAGACTCCAGCCCGCCGTAACCTACACCGGTTTCGGGATCCAGCGCAAGTAAAAGAGGAACCTGGTGATACTCAAATTTTTGCCTGAAGCGGTTCTTAAAGGTTCTCAGATCTGACACTGCCGAAGGGGCCCGTCCAGCGTTCAGATCCAATTTAGCCAGCAAATGAATAAGCTCTTTCAAAGGGTTAAAAAGGTCATCGCCTAAACATCCTTCGATGCAATGTCTTTCAGAAATTTCGTAATGTTTTACCGTACTTACCGTGGAGGGGGGGAAGAGAGATGACTGACGTTCAAAATATTCCCTTCCCACAATATTTGCGTCAAGATCACCCCGAATCAATTGTGCTGAATGGAGACTTTTCAAATAATCATCAGCATCAGCTGGCGACACCGAAAAATCTTCCAGAACCGCCTTTAACCGCTCCTTCGAGCAAGACTGTTTACATGCTTTCAGCGTTGCCTGGATAACCGGATTCCATTCGACCTCGTTTAGAACGAACTCCCCGTCGTGCTGCATAATATAGCGAATAACCTTTTCTCCAATTTCGTAATAAGTCGAATTGGCGATGAAATGAGAGCTGCCCGTAAACCGCACTTCCTGACTCGGTTGATCCTTAAGTGCCCAACCCTTAAATTGGTGAACCTGAAAATCGGCCCGTAAAATAACCGGTATTCTTTCATTCCCGATCGATACAAGGCTAAACCCACTCATACGACCGAATGGTGTTGCTCGGTGGCGACTTCGATTGGCATAGCGCCAGATCGTATCCTTCATTTTATCGCTTAATCCATCCAAATCCTCCACCTTCATCGGTAAGTTATCCTGATCAAGCGCATCTGATGATTCAATAATAGACTCCCTTAATTCCGGCCATATCTGAGCAAGCGTATAACTGTAAGAAAAACGGGGGGTACGGCATATAGCCGTGGAGTGCAGGGATAAGTTCATTTGGCGCGGCAATTGATCTAGCGTCTAATTTAAGAAAAATCCCTTGCAACCCCAAAGCAGCCGATAACTACCGGAAACTTATCGAACCATACTTTGAATTAATATTTACCGTGTTTTTACTATTTGAATTGCCGTAATAGCCCTGATAAGTCCGGTGCAGGCGAGGTCCCCGACTGGAAGGGTCAGGGTCTTCCTTAACAATGGTTCCCTTTCCTTCGGAAAAGCTGCCGTAGCTTAGGTCAACCATGAACTTAAATTGGCCCTTATCCGCAATTGAAAATGCAGCAGGTGAATAAGCGGCATCCAGATTCAGTTTTTTTAAGCCACTGGAAATACCTGCTTTAAACCCACCGGAATACTTCATGGTGATATCTGCTTCTTCTCCGATGTGCACAATATTGCTCCCGCCGCAATAACTGAGATCAAGTTTAAGTGCTCTAACTGATCCCAGATCCAGACTTCCGTATTTGACATTAAGCGCAGCCGAATTCAATTCGCTTATTTTAGCAGAACCGTAGGCCGACTGAATTCGTGTTCCCGGGGCGGATAATTTGCCTGCTGTCAGGCTTCCGTATGAAACATCCATTTCTATCGCTCCGGAAAGATCGGGGAGCAAAACAGCACCATATTTGTTGGCAATTTTAAGGTTCGTATTTGCCGGCATATGAACCGTGTAGTTAATCTCCAGACCTTTATTGCCATTACCTGAGTTTCGGCTTAAAGACGACTGAATGTTTGTCTTTAGTTGAATCTGATCGGATGATACCTGCTCATCCACCGTCACCCCGTTAAGGAGGTCTGTTGCCCGACTGGCGGAGCGTTCGCCTACGCGCACCTTTATGTCAACTTGAATTTCATTCTTGTTCCAGGTTTGTACATCAACTTTGCCAAAGCGATTGTCAATCAATAGCGTCCTTTTTTTAGTGACGGTATATTTTTTCTGAATGTTTTTCTCCTGTTGAACAGCCGCATCTTCCAAATTATAATTTGGAGGTTCGAAAGACCTAAACTCTGATCCAAGCTGATCGAAATTAAGGTTAGCGACTTTCTCTGCTATGCGTTCAGCTTCCCGTTCGCCAATGGCTGCAAGGCGCTCAGCCTCCCGGGTGATTTTCTCTACATCTACATGTTTTGCGACCAACTCGTTGATGCGGTCGGCAAGATCCTGCATATCATTCTTCTCCTTTTTTTGCGCAGAGAGAGGGCTGTTAAGGCCAAAGCTCAGCACAACCAGTAACAAATATTTATAAATGCTCATAAGGCGTATTTTTTTCTTTTTGCTCAAGGTAGTTTAACACATCTAATTGCTGATTCAGTACTTCGATTTGCATGCGTAGGTTCTGGATCATAGCTTCCAGCATAAGCTCCTGGTTAGGGCTGTCTGGTAAGTCCTGTTTTAATTCACGGTAATTGCTCTCCATTCTTTGCAGCTCTCCGGAAAACTCTCGGTATAAATCCGGCTCCCGTCTTCCGAAAGACGCCAGCTGATCCCGTTTTTCTTCAATAAGTTTTGAATAATCGGCCTGTTGCTGAGCAAGCGCCGGATCTATATCGCTATAGTTAAACCCGGTAGTATTCGCGGAACGGTAAATAATGAGGCTAGCGCTGAACACTAAGGCCAGTACCGCAGCCACAGACAGAAATCTTTTGAGCCGTACACTTCTGATTTTCCGGATCTTTTCGTCATCGTCTTTATCCAATTCCCGCTCAATCCGATCCCAGATTGCCATCTCCGGCTCTTGGTTATCGAAGTCTTTCCTGTTAGATCTCACTAAATCTTTTATATCCCCTTTCATCCTGAATCCCTTTCTATTATCGTCAGTAATTTCTTTTTTCCTCTTAAATATTGACTTCGGGACGTCGCTTCATTGATCTTTAAAATATGCGCGATCTCCTCGTGGTCGAACCCTTCAAGTAAGTGCAGGCTCAATACAATACGGTAACCGTCCGGTAATTTCTGTATAGCCTCACGAACCTGCTGAACCTGAAAATCAATGTCTTCGTCTTCCTGTGCATCCTCCTCGGTAAACTGATCAGCTTCAGCAAGTGGAACGAGCTCAATTTTTTTTCGGCGCAGCGCGGATAGACTCTTATTGATTACAATTTGTTTAATCCATAAGCCAAATGTACTTTCCTCGCGGAAACTGTTCAGACGGCGGAACGCGTCAATGAATGCCTCCTGCAGCACATCGGCCGCTGTGTCCGTTTCGGTGACAATACGCAAAGCTGTGTTATACATCGCTTTGGAGTATAGCTGGTACAGACGGAACTGAGCTTTTCGATCACCTCCTCTGCAGTCCGCAATCAACTGACTATGTGGATCTTTGAATGAAGTCTCCAAGTCTTTTCATTTTGTGTTCTGTCTAAAAGACGCAAAAGGAAAACTAACGTTGCACGGGAGGCGCTGATTTTTTGGGAAAAAGTAAAGATGCGACAATGCTGATCACCAGAATACCAACAATTACATACAGGGAATGGGCAGTCGTAAAACCCCATTCGTCAAGCCAATGGTGCGCCAGCATCTTTCCTCCGATAAATACCAGAAGAAAGGCCAGGCCGGTTTTCAGGTAGTGAAATTTGTGGATTACGTTCACCAATAGGAAAAACATAGAGCGCAATCCGAGAATAGCGAAGATGTTTGAGAAGAAGACGATATAAGGGTCCTTCGTTACGGCAAATATCGCCGGGATGGAATCAACGGCAAAAATCACATCGGTAAACTCGATAACCAGCAGGACGAGAAACAAAGGAGTAATAAATGTTTTGCTGTCTCTTGAGACAAAAAAATGTTTCCCTACGAAGCTGGGATAGACCGCAAAATGCCGGGAAGCAAAGCGAACCACCGGGTGCTCCTTCGTGTTGATCTCCTCTTCCTCATCTCTATTCAGAAACATGTTGATTCCGGTGTAGACCAGGAAGATTCCAAAAAGGTATAAAATCCACTCAAACCGACTAATCAAGGTGGCGCCAAGGAAGATGAAAAGGAACCTCAGTAAAATCGCGCCAATAATTCCCCAGACCAGTACCCGGTGGTAGTAACGCGGCTGAACTCCAAAAGAAGAAAAAATGAGCACCATTACGAAAATATTATCGACCGATAGCGCATACTCCACCACATACCCGCTTAGGTATTCCAGTGCGAGATTGTTTTTGTAAATAGTCAGGCTGCCCGCGAAATCCGCGGGATCAAGTTTGATCCGGTGCATATGCTTTTGAACAACATGTTGTAGCTGTTCAAAGCTTTGGATGTCATGGAGTTGGTCTCCCCATATTCTGAGCAGGACGTAGAAGAGCAGGGCGAAAAGCACCCATACCGCGCTCATAAAACCAGCTTCCTTCAGCGACACTTCCTTTTCCTTGCGGTTAAAAACACCAAGGTCAATGGCCAGCATCAGAACGATGAATAAAATGAAACCACCAAAAAAAATAAACTCGTTGCTCATGATTACTTCCGTCGCTCCGTAGTGAAGCGAACTAACTGCTCCAGACTATCGCGATACTGACTGGGCGCAAAACTATTCAGCAAATCAAATGCCTCTTGCTGATATTGCTGCATTTTTTTCGCAGCGTAGTCCATTCCACCACTTTGGCGGACAAAATCAATTACAGCCTGTACCTTTTTCTGGTCATCATTGTAATTTTTCACCAATGTGATGATGGATCTTTTAGTTGATCGGTCACTTTGCTTGAGCGCGTATATCAGCGGCAGCGTAAGTTTCTTTTCTTTAATGTCAATGCCCAAAGGTTTACCTACGTCGTCGAAGCCGAAATCAAATAAGTCGTCCTTAATCTGAAATGCAATCCCGATCTTCTCTCCCAGCAGCTTCATTTTTTGAATTGTTTCAGGATCTTTCGAAGCCGAAGCTGCACCACAAGCGCAGCAGGACGCTATGAGAGAAGCAGTCTTTTTACGGATCACCTCAAAATAAACCGACTCGTCAATGTCCAGTCGTCTGGCTTTTTCAATCTGCAGCAACTCGCCCTCACTCATATCCTCCATCGCTTCAGAAACGATGCGAAGTAACTCAAAATCATTATTATGAATGGAAAGGGTAAGTCCCTTAGATAACAAAAAGTCTCCCACCAGGACGGCAACTTTATTCTTCCAGAGCGCATTAACGGAAAAGAATCCCCTGCGCTCATAAGAATGGTCTACCACATCATCATGTACCAACGTAGCCGTATGAAGCAATTCAACTAAAGCCGCTCCGCGATGTGTGGCCTCGTTGATTTCACCACAAAGGCCTGCGGAGAAGAAAACAAACATTGGACGCATTTGCTTCCCTTTGCGTTTAACGATGTAGTGGGTTATGCGGTCTAGCAAAGGAACTGAACTTTTCATTGAAGCCTTAAACTTCTCTTCAAAGGCACGTAAGTGCTGGTCAATGGGCTTCCTGATTTGCTC
Organism: Olivibacter sp.; assembly: GCA_048595275.1. Taxonomy (GTDB): domain Bacteria; phylum Bacteroidota; class Bacteroidia; order Sphingobacteriales; family Sphingobacteriaceae; genus Olivibacter. The sequence continues at coordinate 5,846 of JBMDWN010000106.1, forward strand.
TAACGATTGCATTTGTGCACAAACATACAGATTTTATCCAAGCTTTTTCCGCCTCAGGAACTCTGTTTTCTCCAGATTTTAAGTTTAGGATCTATGACTTTATAGCCGGCAGATATATCAGAGAAATGTAAGGTTTCCTTACTACCCAATAGGAGATATCCCAACCTGCCCAGGCTGGCGTCAAATAGTTTGAAAACACGATTTTGCAATAGATTGTCAAAATAGATAAGGACATTCCTGCAGCAAATCAGCTGGAATTCATTGAAGGAATTATCCGAAACCAGGTTATGAACACTGAAGATGATTCGGTTTCTTAATTCATTACTTAATTGAGCGTAATGGTAATTAGCAGTATAATAAGTCGAAAAGTCATTTTTTCCACCCGCCAGCAAGTAATTTTCAGAGTTTTGCTGCATATTCCGGAGATTTATCTTCCCCGATTGAGCACGTTCCAGTACACCTGCATTCAGGTCGGTAGCGTAGATGATGGACTTATCCAGCAGACCCGCTTCTTTAAGCAAGATGGCAATTGAGAAGGCCTCCTCGCCTGTTGAGCATCCGGCTACCCAAATTCTTATGAAAGGATAAGTCGCCAATACCGGGAACAATTCTTCGCTGAGAAAGCGAAAATATTCCGGATCTCGGAACATCTCTGTCACATTCACCGTAATTTCTTCTATGAAGTGACGGACATAATCCGTGTCATTGATCAAACGGTATCGCATTTCTGCAAAGCTGGGAAAGCGGTCCTTCTGGTACAGGCGGTTGGTTTGACGCAATAAGGAGGCGCGGGAATAATTGCGAAAGTCATAACCATGATGATTGTTTAAATCATGCAGTAATAATTCAAGCTCAGATTCTTGCAGACCGACGTCTTGCTTACCCATCATATCGTATCATTTGTACAGCCAAACCCTGAGTAAAGACAGGAGTTGGTTGACGTCCACAGGTTTTGAGATATAATCAGAAGCACCCGCAGCGATGCATTTTTCGCGGTCACCGACCATGGCCTTAGCGGTAACAGCCAGTATTGGCAGCTTTTCGAATGGTTTAAGCTTTCGGATTCTTCTGATGGTTTCATAACCGTCCATTTCCGGCATCATCATATCCATTAAGACTACGTCAACGGCCTCACCGGAGCTTTGAAGATGCTTTAGCGCTTCGGCTCCGGTAGTAGCTGAGAAGACAGTCATCTGATATTGCTCGAGCACTTTGGTCAGCGAGAAAATATTCCGGATATCGTCGTCAGCAATAAGCACCCGTTTCCCTGCGAGGGTGTCCGACCCGGACATTGGGAGTTTGAATTTTTTTGGTTGTTGTTCGGGCGTTTCATTTTCATGCACCATGTGAAGAAACAAGCCTACCTCATCTATAATGCGCTCATAGGAATGAGCAGTTTTAACTACGATGGAATCAGCATATTGCTTGATTTTCCGTTCCTCCGTAGGTGACAGGTTTTTTCCCGTGAAGATAATGACAGGGAGGCTCTCCATTCCGGAGGCCGACTTTATTTGCTCCAACGCCTCATAAGCCGTGTCATCAGGCATTCCCATATCCAGAATTACGCAGTTGGCGTCCTGATTCGTTAGGCTTTCGATGGCTGAATGAATATCTCCCCTAATATCGGTTTTGATTTGGAAACTTTCGAGGTAACTGGCTAAGGCTTCAGCGTGTTTCAGATTTTCCTCAACAATCAGCACACGTCCGCTATTACCGGAAAGCGCTTTTTCGATCCGTTTAAAAACATGCGACAGATGTTCCAGCATAAGGGGCTTTCGTACGAAGTCGATCGCTCCCTTTGATATACTTTCCCGCTTCACCTCATGAGATGACATGATGTGCACCGGAATATGCCTCGTTTTCGGGTTTTTCTTCAAGGATTCCATCACCGTCCAGCCGCTCATTACAGGGAGTTCAATGTCCAGTAGAATGGCCTTCGGCTCGTACCGTTCAGCAAGCGGGAGTGCATGATCGCCGCGCACGGCTGCAATAACTCTATAACCTTCCTGATGGGCATAATCCATCAGGGCTTTAGCGAATCGAATGTCGTCCTCTACAATCAGAATGCAAGGATCGCCTGGGTTCAGAGCCGTGCGGTCGTCTTCCATCCCATCTGGAATTTTATCCGTAACATAAGGGTCAGCAGCGAACATGTCTTCTAAGCCAAGCTCTTTTTTCTGCTCGTGTATCAAGCTTTCGTGTTTTCTGTTTACAACTTTATCAGCCTGATTAGGCTGCAGGGGCAACAGCAGGTAAAACTCCGAACCCTTTCCGGGAGCGGATGAAACCTGAAGCGACCCGTGAAGCAATTTGGCCAGTTCCCGGCTAATCGATAGCCCGAGCCCCGTTCCGCCAAACTGACGACGCGTCGAGCCATCAGCTTGCTGAAATGCTTCGAAAATGAGGCGCTGCTTGTCTTCAGGTATACCTATACCAGTATCCAGGACAGAGAATCGCACGGTGCCATGTTGCCCGGGCTCAAGACTTATCCTCAGCGTGACGCCACCTTTGGAAGTGAATTTCAAGGCGTTTGATAACAGGTTTCGCAAAATCTGCTGCAAACGCAACGAGTCCGTTTGAAAAGATCCTGGTACTTCGGTGTCAATTTCCAGGTTTAGAAATAAGTTTTTATCCTTCGCCAGTGGAAGAAACAAGCCCTTTAATTCATCCGTAATTTCTTTAAAGGTCGTTTCCTGAAGCTCCAAAACCATTTTACCGGATTCAATTTTAGATAAATCCAGAATTTCATCGATAAGAGCCAGTAGCCCGTTACCAGAATTCTGGATAACCTGAGCCGACTCAACCTGCTCGCCGGATAAGTTGCCCTGTTTGTTTTCGGAAAGTAAATGGGACAAAAGCAAGATAGAATTCAAAGGCGTTCTAAGCTCGTGAGACATGTTCGCCAAGAATTCTGATTTGTAGCGGGTACTCTGCTCAAGCTCCCTGGCTTTACGCTGAATTTCCAGGTTCCGCTCCAGAATCAGCTGGTTTTTTTCTTCGAGCGACTGACTGCGGATTTCCAGCTCCTGATTGGCATCCAGCAACTCCTCCTGCTGTACCCTTAACTCTTCTTCCGAGGCCTGTAGCCGCTGCGCCTGTGCCTCAAGTTCAACGTTGAGGTTTTCAAGTTCAGAATGCTGAGCCTGAAGTTCTTCAGATTGGGCTTGCGTTTCTTCCAGCAGTTCTTTCAGTTGCATTCGGCTCTTTACAGCGTGCAAAGCAGCGGAGATATTGGAAGCAACTTGTCTGCTTAAATCCAGGATGGCCTCATGCGCAGGGGAAAAAGATGCCAGCTCTATGGCGCCGTGTAACACATCTTCATGGATTAGGGGAATAATCAATACCCAGTTAGGCTTGCCGGAACCGAGACCGCTGGAAATTCTTAAGAAATTCTCTGGAAGCTCTGTAACCAATAGTAATCGATTCTCCTGAATACTCTTCCCTAACAATCCTTCACTGACGGATAACTCCTTATTTATCTGGTCTGCTTCAGTGAGTCCGATGCCCGATTTAAGGGTTAAACGGTCTTCTCGCAAACTGACGTAAAATGCACCCACCGACGCTTCCAGGTAATGTGCCATCTCATTTAACACGGCCTGACAAAGCGCATCCAGTTGCCTGTTTTCGATAATGATACGCGTAATGGAACTTAATCCCGCCTGAATCCACAACTCACGCTGATCCAGTATGGCATGCCGGTGCAGAGAATCCCGCATTCGTTGCAGGGCATTTCCAATCGCGTCATGCTCTCCTCGTGGCTCAATTTCTACATCAAAGTTATTATCGCCGATTTTTGTCGCTGCGAAAGAGAGCTTTTGATTGTTCCGATCGATGCTTTTTATGGAAGAAGCAACAGCACCCAGGGCGTCTTTTGCAAAAAGCGGAAAAACGAGGTTAGTGTGGCCGAGGGCAATTTTTGCTGCCAGCTTTTGTAGTTCATCCAGATGGACAGCGATACTTCGGGTCACCAGCAATATGGTAATCAGTGTTACTGCCAGACAGGCCAGCAATACGATACGGCCCTGATTTAAATCCCTTAGCTCATCAAGTTTGATTGCTGAAATTTCCTGGTTGATGTGCTCTGAAATAATTCGTTGCTGCTGTCTTAAACTGGTCAAACCGGCTGCAGTGATCTCCCACCATTCTTCAGAAGGCATGGTTTCCCGGACTCCTTGAGTTCGGAGAATTGAAGCAAACAAGGCGTCGCTGGCTTCAAAGGAAGAGTTTTCGAACAAAGTCCGGGCGTCTTCCGAGGATAAAGCGGACGTTAGCGAGCGCTTATAAGAATCATATAAGTCATAATGAAGACGGTATTCGTCCAGGTCGAGCGCGCTTCCCTTCGGATCTACATAATGTAGGTAGGTCGATAAGCGCATCGCAATAAAATGATCGATGAGGTTGGAGAGGTCTGTATTGGCTTGAAGCGTCGCTCCAAAAGCATCACTCCTTTTTTCGAACGTCTGATCCGATTGCAGGTAACTCTTTAATCGTTCAGCCACCTTCTGATAATTGTTGTAAAGGCTTTTGAACCCGATGCGTTCTTCAGCAACCTGGAGCCGCCAATCTGGTATCTGATCAATAAAGGCATAGCGCTGATAATCCGCAACCAGCCCCTTGGTTCTGAAAGAATCCAATGCCGACAATGCGGAATTACTACGAAGCTGTGCATTCTGCAAATCAGCATCGCTGTATTGCCGATCGTGTGCAATCTTACGGATGCTGGCTCGTCTTTCTTGTTGAAGAGCATCTACGACCCGCTCTATTGCTACCCCCATGGAAATCCGCTCCACCAATCGTGAAGTAGTCTCCATACTTTCCTTTTTTTGTGCTTCAATCTGCACAAAAAATAAGATCAACGCCAATAAAGGCGTGAGAACGGTAAGAACCAGCTTATAATTTAAGGGTATCAAGTTTAATTTACTGCTTAGATTCATGCAGGGTCGGTGTTGCTGGAAAGGGGTAACCTGAAATAAAACATCGATCCTTTGCCGATAGCGCTCTCGACCCCATATTCGCCTTGATGACGACTGATGATCTCCGAGCAAATATATAAGCCCATACCAAGCCCCTGAAACTTATAAGAAGATTCCTCCACACGATAAAACTTGTCGAATAAGTTTCGCTGTTTCTCAACAGGAATGCCAATCCCAAAGTCACGTACGCCGATCTGAATCTTATTATCCTGCGTAAGCGTGCATTCCACGCGGATTTCCTTCCTGTCGGGAGAATACTTAACCGCGTTATTGAGGTAGTTGATGAGCACTTGCTCCAGCCGTATTTCATCGCCGAAGATCTCCTCACCGTTGAGTGTATAATCTTTGATGAACTGATAATCAGGATGGATCTGACTAATGTTCTCGATCGTGTTTTCTATTACTTGATTGATTCGCAGTGGCTGAAAATTAAATTTCATTTTACCACTTTCGATATTAGATACATCCAGCAGATCGTTGATTAATGCACCAAGTTTGTCAACCTGAGACGACGTTTTGTGGATGTAATTTTTGAAAGTTTTGTTGCTGATGGTTTCGGGCATGCGTTCGATCAACTGGAGGTATCCCCGCACGCTGGTGAGTGGTGTTTTAAGCTCATGGCTGGCAATGCTGATGAACTCATCTTTCTTGGTCTCCAGAATTTTTCGCTGCTCAATTTCGACCTGCAGCTTCTCCTGCATCTTCCTTAAGTCGTAAGCCTGTTGAAACAGCCGGGTGAAGGTTTTTACTTTCAAAAGTAAAATATCCGGATCGAAGGGCTTGGTCACATAATCGATCCCCCCGGTCTCATAACCCTGAGTAATAAATTTCTTTTCTGTATTGACAGCTGAAAGAAAGATAATGGGTGTATTGACCGCTTTGCTATAGCCGGAAAGCAGCTCGGCTACTTCAAAACCATCCATTCCGGGCATCTGGACATCCAGAATAATTAAGGAGTAGGTCTTCTTGAGAACTTTTTTAAGAGCCTCTTCACCAGAGGAAGCAGTATCGACTTCGAAACTTTGAGATTCCAAAAATCGGCTTAAGGATATTAGATTCTCCGACTTGTCATCAACAATTAAGATCATTTTAGTTAACGCTCACGCGTATTGATTTTTAAAACACAAATCTACAAATCTTATTGACGCGTTTCTCTTACAATTAAAGATTTTGACACCTTTCTAAAAAACAGGTCAAGCCGCCCTTGGGCGGCTTAACATAAAAGCATTTTCCGGCAGCGGTGAAGCTTGTGGTGTTTGCTTACAAAATAAGAATAAGCAGCAGGATAATAATGATAATCGCACCAACTGAAAGATACACGCCACCACTTAAAGCACGGGCCTTTTTCTTCATTTCTTTCAGTTCCTTTTTTAATGCTTTGCGCTCCGTTTTGCTTAAATCGGACTTGTCCATGGCCTTAATTTCTTCCACGCGATGTTTAATGGAGGCCAGGCGTGCCGCATCTTCGGCAGATAATTCTTTTTCCGGTCCGGCACCAGGAAGGTTGTTGGCCGAAGCCGGAGCACTAAGTAAGGTAAACGCCAGGAAAAATCCCAGAATCAGAGAATACATGTTTGGTCTCATATACAATTGTTTTAATAAGTACTTTATAGAAACTCTAAACTCTGAAACGAATGTAATGTTTGCCAAGAGAAACTTAAATAGCTTAATGGTCTGGTATATAGTGTATTAATTATTGGTTTTGCGCAGGGATTACCTGGCCTCCGGCAATAGCGAACTGTTTTATATCCTGCCCGGCCTGCAAGGTGTACAGGCCAGTCAGACTTCCAAAAGCAGGAAGGATAAAATGAGGGTATTCATAATGAAAGCAGGGGAGTTTTAAACGCTGTCTGGCTTTTCCGCGGATAACGCAGCCGGGGTGGATATGGCCACTCACATTGAGCCAGCCTGGTTCTACTTCCTGCAGAGGAGCGTGAGAGAAAATAAACGGCTTCTCTTTCATTATTTCCGGGATGATCCGTAGACCGCTTCCGTTATAAACCGCTTCGGGAATAATGTCGTGATTGCCCTTAATCAGGATTATTTCCAGCGTTCTGTAGTTGTGCATAAACTGCTCAAAGTGCCGCCATTCACTGTTGATTTGGCTATGGAATAAGTCGCCCAGGAAAACGATACGGTCCGGCCGGTATACTTCAATGAGGTCACGGAGTCTTTTGTAATCGGAACTGGCTTCGTTTTGAATAGGAAATACGATTCCGGCCTTCCGAAAATGAGCTGCCTTGCCAAGATGAAGATCCGCCAGAACGAGCGTGCGACTATCTTCCAGAAAAAGAGCGCGTTCCGGTAACAATTGGCAGGCCTTACCAAAAAAATGCAGTGTCGTTTGTTGTTTCATCCGTTCAAATCTTCCTTGATCCGGTTTAGCCGGTCCTCAAGCTTCTCATTGCTGAAGCGTTCGCGGAAGGATTCTGCAAATATCGGAAAAGCAAATGGAGTTAGCTTCCGGGGATAACGAATAATGACCGGCTGAAGATTAATACGCTCTATGGCCTGCGTCAAACGAGCTAAGTCGAGCTGAAAATCGAAAACCTCGTCGTAGGCCTCTCTTAACAGCAGATTCTCCGGATCGTATTCACCAAAGACCTGGAAAAATAATCCGGAATTGGCTTGAAGATGTTTGGTTTTGACCCGCCTTCCCGGAAAACCCTGAAATACCAGGCCGGCAATCCCGGCGATGTCCCGGAAACGTTTTCT
>JBMDWN010000107.1:0-1871 GCA_048595275.1 Olivibacter sp.
AAAGTATGGACTGCCATTCGGCGGACCCTCAGCCGCGAAGCACATCATAGCGACAGGTACGGAAGAACTATCAGGCAGCTTCAATACCCCTTCGTGCGCTTTTTTCCTCCAGTGCAAGGGCAGGTTGAGCAGGTCAGGACCGGAGACCGGATCGCCTTCTGCTATTGAGACATCAGAAGTTGAATAAATATATTCCTCATCGAACAATACGAAATCTACCGGGCTGATTTGTTTGATCCCGTAGGTATCTCTGTAAACCAGCTCCCAGGCAGAAAACCATGTAGCGACGGTACTGTGAAAGGAAGTATCTGGCCGCGCCTCTTGTGAATTGGCGTTATGGCATAAGAAGAGAAATAGAAAGGCTGGTAGTGCTTTAGCTCTCATGAGTCTTTATTAAAAAGACTATCTGCCCGGCTATATGTTACATCGGTATCTTACCGAGCGTCCGGCCCCTTCAGCGATGAAGGCACCTATTTCATTTAAGTGTTGTAAATCCCGTGTAGCAGAGGCTTTGGATGTTTTGGTGATGCTTATATATTTCCTGGCCGTCATTCCTCCTGAAAACTCCAAAGGTCCCTGCTCCAACATCTTGTTCACGACCTTCAGTTGACGTTCATTTAACAAGCTTTTATATTGATCGAAAAAGCGTGTTTTCTTCAACGTGAATTCCACCAACTCTCTAGTGTGTTTTTGCGCTTGAAGAATAGTGTTTGAAAAATAATTTACCCATTCCGTTATATCCAGGCTGCGTTGTGCTATCTGTAATTGCTTGTAGTACAACTTTCTGTTTTTTTCTATAATTGTTGACAGGGATATAGAAATAGGCAACCCTAAAACCTGGACAAGTGTGAATTCTGCTATAGCCCGTCCAATGCGCCCATTGCCATCTTCGAATGGATGAATGGATTCAAAATACAAATGGGCAATAGACGATTAAGCAGGGCCATCGAAACGTTGTCTTTCACCTTAAGATCAGGAAACAGGAACCAATCAATGAATTTTTCCATTTCCTTTGAAATGTTGACCGCTGGCGGGGCTTCATAGTGGATGAGCTCCCTGCCGTAAGCCCCTGAAACAATTTGCATGGGTTCTGATCCCTGTCTCCATATGCCTGCATTAATTTTCGTATTGTGTTCCATCAGAATTTGATGCCACTGGCAAATGGTCTCTAATGATAAAGGGAGGTTACTGCTTCGATTCAACTCGACCATCAGTATGGCGATTCCGGAAGCTCTTTTATCTTTAACCGCCGATACCTGCTGAATACCTAGATTTTTTTTGAGTGAGGACATTACATCAACCCGACTCACAAATTCTCCTTCAATTTCGGATGTTTTAATGGCCTCTTCGATCAGTATCTCCAAAAAAGTTTCCTGTTTGATGTCTTTTTTCAGACCAGCAATCAATCCATTAACCACTCCGAATTCATGGGCAAAAGCAATCGCCAAGTCGGGCAACATGTGCGTAGAATACGTGAAGTTCGGCCAGCCTTTTAGTTGCCAATGATACATATTTGAGCCGATTAATAGTGCTAATCGGCTCAAATATAGAAAAAATATTGAGCCGATTAATTGAGTTAATCGGCTCAATATTTTTTATTATAAATTCATCTGCAATATAACTGCCTACTTCTGTAGGAAATTCGCAGCAATTTTCGGAATCCCAGTACCCTCTGTCATTATTTACCTTTGGCCTGAACCATCACTTTCACCGTTTTTATAATAATATTCAGATCTGAAGAAAAGTTAATTCCTTTCAGATAATGCAAATCCAGGTTAGCCCGCTCACACATTTCATCCACATTTTGTGCGTAGCCATAAAACACCTGACCTACTGACGTGATGCCGGGTTTGACAGATAACAAACGTTTG
>JBMDWN010000108.1:0-12930 GCA_048595275.1 Olivibacter sp.
TTCCGCTTTCAGTCCACCTCTTCAGCCGTGCACCTTATTGCTGCCGATCTTATTGAGCTTGGCGCTAGAAATTACGAAATACAGGACCTGGTCTACAACAGTTCTACCGAAAACCGGCTTAAATTTCTGGGCTATTGCCTGCTGTATCGGCTCGAGGTTCTTTACGATTACAACACTGCCCTGTTCGCCATTACGAAAGAGGATCTCGAACGATTTGATATCACCACAGGTGATACCGAAGGACTGGTCAATTACGCCCTTTCCATCAGTGGAATCCGCCTGGCGGCTCTGATAATTGACCGCACTGAAATGGTTAAGCTTTCGCTACGCTCTTCCGGGGATTTCCCTGCCAATGAGATCTGCAGCAAATACTTTAATGGCGGGGGGCACCGCAATGCTGCCGGCGGCAGCTCAAACCTTCCAATAGCGGAAGTTGTCGATCAGTTTAAACGCATCCTGCCTGAATACCAGGACAGGCTCATCAGTAAGTAACATAATTTAAATGAATAAAATGAAAAAAACCACCTTAATGCTAGGTCTAGCTGCTTTCGCAGCGGTTGGGCTTTCTTCCTGCCAGAACTTTAAAGAAGGTACCGGAGGAATGCAGTATAAAATCGTGGAAGATGCCGGGAAGGAAAAAATCAAAGAAGGCGATTTCGTTTCTCTGGGTGTTATTCTGAAACGGGATGATGATTCCGTGCTGGTCAGCAGCTATGAAATGGATCAGCCGAATTACATTGCCGCTCAAAAACCAATGTATGAAGGCGATATCTTCACCGCCCTGGGAATGCTTGGGGAAGGTGACAGCGCGATATTCAAGCTGAACCTGGACACCCTAACCTCCAAAACCGGTCAGCCACGTTCTCCGGAAATGAAGGGCGAACACATCATTTACACCTTTAAGATCAATAAGGTGATCCCTAAAGGCGACCTTAACGATTCCCTGTTCAATGCGGAAATCGAGAAATACATTGCCGAAGACCGCGAAAAAGCGAAGAACGCTGAAGCCGGTAAACTGGAAAACTACATCAAAGAGCATAAACTGGAAACCGAAAAAACAGCTTCTGGTCTGCAGTATTATATTGAAAAAGAGGGCGACGGTCCGAAGGCTGCCGTAGGCGATACCGTCGTGGTACATTACACCGGCCGGTTCCTGGGTGGAAAAGTATTTGACACCAGTGTAAAAGAGGAAGCGCAGAAAGCCGGCGTGTACAACCAGATGCGTGAACCGTACGAGCCGATGAAAATACCAATTGGTATCGGTGCCGTGGTTCCGGGTTGGGATGAAGGACTGGCCCTGCTGCCTAAAGGAAGCAAGGCTACTTTAGTATTGCCTTCAAACCTGGCTTACGGCGAAAATGGTAACATGGGAATTCCTCCTTACACGCCGCTGGCCTTTGATGTAGAAATCATTGACATCAAGCCACAGCAAGGCGGAACATCTACACCCGCTACCGGCACAAAATAATCTTTCGAAACGCCTCCTTCACGGAGGCGTTTTTGCTTAACAAGCGAGCATTTCCTATTGAAACAGCATGTACCTGATCGATACCCATACCCATATCTACTACCACAAAGGACCGGAACTGGATGAACAGATTGAACGCTGCCAGCAGCAGCACGTCGGGCGACTATTCCTTCCTAACGTTGATGTCGAGTCGGTTGATGCCGTTTTTGAAACCTGCGATCGACACCCTGCTGTATGTTATCCTATGCTGGGCTTGCACCCTACCAGTGTGAAGGAAGATTACCAGGCTGCTTTGAACGCCATTGAATCCCGCCTGGACGAGCGCAAGATCTATGCGATCGGGGAAATTGGTACCGATCTGTATTGGGACAAGTCGACACTCGCCTGGCAGCAGGATGCCTTCCGGCAGCAGGTTGGTTGGGCCAAACAGCGCAACCTGCCCATCGTTATCCATTGCCGGGACGCGTTCGATGAGCAGTTTGAACTGCTGGACGAACTGAACGATGAAAAGCTTTTCGGCATATTCCACTGTTTTACCGGAAACGTGGAGCAGGCCAAAAGAGCCATCGATCTCGGCTTTATGCTGGGTATTGGCGGGGTACTCACCTTTAAGAACAGCGGATTGGACCATGTGGTTCAAGAGCTTCCGCTCGAACAACTCGTCCTGGAAACGGATGCACCCTACCTCGCCCCCGTTCCTTACCGGGGAAAGCCAAACCAGAGCAGCTACCTGCCGCTCATCGCCGATAAACTGGCCGACTTACTCGGCATCGGGCGTGAGGAAGTTGCCGAACAAACGACCGATAATGCCCGACGCGTCTTCGGATTGAAAAAATCATAAATATCGCCCGCTATTCCGAGACCCGGTTGTGATATTTTGATTATTTTAGCGTATTATTAGAATAATCAACACACCTGCGATGAATAAACTTCTAATCATCTATACTGGCGGTACGATCGGTATGGTCAATGATGAGGCGACCGGCACTTTTGTACCCTTCGATTTCGATCTGATCTACCGGAATGTCCCCGAACTAAAGCGAATGGATTTCGATCTGACCATCCACTCCTTTAGTTCGATAATCGATTCCTCCAACGTTACCCCGGCCATCTGGATTGAGCTCGCCAAGCTTATCGAGGAAAATTACGACGTATACGATGGTTTCGTGATCTTACATGGCTCGGACACGATGGCTTTCTCCGCCTCGGCCATGAGTTTTATGCTGGAAGGCCTTCAGAAACCCGTTATCTTCTCCGGTTCTCAGCTTCCTATAGGCGAAATACGGACCGATGCGCGGGAAAATCTGAAAGCCGCACTGGAAATTGCCGTTACTAAAGTCGACGGAAGAAGTCTTGTTCAGGAAGTGTGTATTTTTTTTGAGAGCAAGCTCTTCCGGGGTAATCGTTCTTTCAAATACAATTCGGCTAAATTTGAAGCCTTCCGCTCTCCAAACTACCCGACGCTAGCGGAAGCTGGTATCCATATAAACTTCAACCTGCCCGCGCTGATGAATAACGAGGGAAAGGAACTTAGCATACATACAGATCTCGACAATTCGATCTCCGTGCTCAAGCTGTATCCGGGGATCAGCCCGCAAGTGGTTAATGCTATCCTGAAGTCCGATGCCCGTTCTGTCATCATGGAAACCTTCGGTTCTGGAAACACCACTACAGAAAGCTGGTTTCTGGACGCTCTTCGCCAGGCTATTGAGCAGGGAAAAAACATCCTGAACATCTCTCAATGCAAAGTAGGTTCAGTGGAGTTGGGCCGCTACGAAACCAGTCACTGGCTTGCTGAAATGGGCGTATTGAGCGGATACGACATGACCTTTGAATCCGCTGTCACCAAGCTGATGTATCTTCAGGGCACTTTCTCTGATCAGAAAGAAGTGGCTTATTGGGTCGAGAAAGATCTGAGGGGGGAGCTAAGCTCCCCTATTCTGTAATGCCTTCCAGCGCAAAGAGAAACGCATAATTCAAGGCCACATCCTTCAGGTAATCAAAACGACCGGAAGCTCCCCCATGACCGTAGTCCATATCGGTTTTTAAGAGCAGCACGTTGTTATCCGTTTTGGTCGCCCGCAGCTTGGCCACCCATTTTGCTGGTTCAAAGTATTGCACCTGACTGTCGTGCAGGCCGGTGGTCACCAGTAGATTCGGATAGGCTTTCGCCTCAATATTCTCATAGGGCGAATAACTCTTAATGTAGGCGTAAGCCGCTGCATCTTTCGGGTTACCCCATTCGTCGAATTCATTGGTCGTCAGCGGTATGCTTTCATCCAGCATCGTATTCACCACGTCTACAAAAGGCACCTGGGCAATAAGGCCCTTCCAAAGAGCAGGCTCCATGTTCATGACCGCCCCCATCAGGAGACCCCCGGCGCTCCCCCCCTGTCCATACAGATGTTCACTTGACGTATAACCTTCGGTAATCAGGTAGCGGGCGCAATCGATGAAGTCCGTAAAGGTGTTCTTCTTGTGCATCATCTTTCCGCTCTCGTACCACTGGCGCCCCATCTCCTGCCCGCCACGAATGTGCGCAATGGCAAAGACAAAACCGCGGTCGAGTAAACTCAGACGCGTGCTGCTGAAGGAAGCATCCATTGAAGCGCCGTAAGAACCGTAACCATAAAGCAGCAGCGGCGTTTCTGCACGCTTTTTCAAGTCCCGGCGATGTACGAGGGAAATCGGAACCTCGGTTCCGTCAGTCGCTTTGGCGTAAAGTCTTTCGCTGACATACTCCTCCGGATTATAGCCCCCCAAAACCTCCTGTTGCTTTTTCAGCTCCTTCTTTTTGGTGGCCATTTCATAGTCGAACGTAGACGCCGGGGTGACCATAGAAGTGTACTGATAGCGGAGCACCTGCGTATTGTACTCCGGATTGTTTCCAACATAAGCGTCATAGGTCGGCTCTTCAAAAGCCAGGTAGTGGTCTTCTCCACCATTCAGCGGTCTTACGTTCAGTTGAGTTAGCCCATTCTTACGTTCCGAGAGCACGATAAAATCCTTAAACTCTTCGACGCCTTCCAGCAAGACGTCCTTCCGGTGCGGGATTACTTCCTTCCAGTGCTCAATTCCCGTTTGGTCCAGCGGGCACTCCATCATTCGGAAGTTCAGGGCATCTTTATTCGTCACGATCAGGAAGCGGTCTTCCAGCGCGCTAACATCATACAACACATCTTTCATCCGGGGCTGAAAAAGCGAAAACGTTCCTTCAGGATCATCGGCTTTTAGATAGCGTGCTTCGGAAGACGTGGTGGAACCAGAATAGATAAAGATGAATTTACCCGACTTTGAGCGTCCGACGCCGATGTAATTGCTTTTGTCTTTTTCCTCGTACACCAGCTGGTCCTTTGCAGACTCGGATCCCAGTCGATGCCGGTAGATCTTCTCCGTCAATAAGGTAACCGGATTCTGAGCCGTATAAAAAAGCGTTTTGTTGTCATTTGCCCAGGCGGCTGAACCGCTGGTCCCTTTAATGCGTTCGGTCAACAATTCTCCGCTCTGTAGATCCTTGATGTGCAGTACGTATTCCCGGCGCGATACGGTATCCACGCCATAGCACAGCAGTTGATTATCCGGGCTCACACTCATCCCGCCAATGCTGTAATACGGGTGGCCTTCCGCCAGTGCGTCTACATCCAGCAGGACCTCTTCAGAGGCTTCCATCGTCCCTTTTCTACGGCAATACTTAAAATACTGCTTTCCCTCGTCCGTACGAGAATAATAGAAATAGCCATTCTTAAATACGGGAACGGATTCATCCTGCTCCTTGATCCGGCCTTTCAATTCCTTGAACAAGCTGTTCTGAAAGAGTTGCGTCCCGGCCATCATCGTATCCAGGTAGGCGTTTTCCTGTTCCAGATACTGAATTACCTGGCTGCTGTCCGGACCTTTCTTAAAATAATCGATCATCCAGTAATAAGGATCTTCAACGCGGTCTCCGTGAAGGTCGCGGAAATATTCTTTTTTCTCAGCGACGGGCGCTTCGGCGTCCGGCCATTGATAAGGTTTTCTGTTTTCTTTTTCTGTAGAACAGGCAGCTAGCATACAACTTATTATTACCATTAAATTTATCGTTCTCATAGTAAGGCTGGGTTGATCTCTGATAGGAAAGATACCAAATTTGTTTTGGAAATACCATTTATTATTGACTACATTAGGCCTCTGAAATTTAACACTTTTTAACACTAACTAATTTTTTCCTTTATGAAAACATAAAAAACACAGCCAAAAAACTTGTAAAAACTTATAACTGTCATAAAAACAGTTAATTAAAAACCAACGCTAACATTTTTTATTATGATGTCTAACCAACACCAAAGGCCTAGTACACGCCTTGCTGTGGCAGTCTTTCTGGCTTCCTCGATCGGTTGCCTGGTCGGCCCGGCTATGGGTACCCAATCTGCCTTTGCCACCTCTTCAAGCACCATTCTTGTCTATGGGCAGCAGCAGTTAACGGTTGCTGGCCGCGTGGCCGATCAGGCCGGAACAGAGAGCATTCCCGGTGTAAGTGTCCGGGTGAAAGGCACCCAGAACGGCACGACCACCGATGCCGACGGAAAGTTTCAACTCAGCAATGTTGCCCCGGATGCCGTTCTGGTATTCAGCGCTATCGGCTATCAGCCGGTAGAAGAGCAGGTGAATAAACGGGAAGTGATCAACATTTCCATGCTGGAAGATGTCTCTTCCCTCTCGGAGGTCGTCGTTGTCGGTTACGGTACCCAGAGAAAAGAGACCATTACCGGTTCGGTGACTTCCGTTCCGACCAAAGAGCTGGTCAAAACCCCTGCTGTGAACCTTTCTAATGCCCTGGCAGGCCGAACACCGGGTGTTATTGCCACCCAGTCGAGCGGCGAGCCGGGTGCCGATGGAGCAAGGATCCGCATCAGGGGAAGCAGCACGATGGGTGATAGTGCACCACTCATCGTTATTGATGGAATTCCGGCTCGACAGGGTGGATTGGAACGTATTAACCCTGCTGATATCGAAAGTATGTCCGTATTGAAAGACGCTGCGGCGGCTATTTACGGAGCACGGGCAGCCAATGGGGTTATCCTGATTACGACTAAAAGAGGAAGTACGGGCAAACCGACCATCTCTTATACCTTTAATCAAGGCTTTGCAGGGTTAGCCACAATCCCTGAGCTTGCTGATGCTGTCCAATATGCAGAGATGCGAAACGATCTGGAAGTCTATAAGCTTCCCGTTTCGGAATGGCGCCCAGCAACGGATGCGTTCCGTAACGAGGGCGTATACAATCGTCCGAATGGAAATGAGCTTAACGCACCCTTTGGCCCGGATGCTTTTCAGAAATTCCGGGATGGCTCAGATCCTTGGGGTCATCCGAATACAGACTGGTTTGGTGCAACCGTACGAGATTTTGCTCCACAATCCCGTCATAATCTACAGATTACCGGAGGATCTGAAAACTTTCGCTTCCTAACCTCTTTGGGCTATCAGGATCAGGATGCCGCTTATAAGAATTCAGCAACGAACTACAAGCAATATGATCTCCGGGTTAACCTGGATGCGGACATCAGCCAATACATCAAAACGAAAATTGGCGTATTGGGAAGACAGGAGAACCGCAATTTTCCTACAAAGCCAGCCTCTACCATCTTCCGGATGCTCATGAGAGGAAATCCTACCCAACCGGCTTTTTGGCCTAACGGAATGCCCGGACCGGATATTGAAAACGGCGAAAACCCGGTCGTTATCACGACCGATCAGACCGGATACGACCGAACTGCACAATACTACTTTCAGTCGAACGGTGAGATCGAAATCACCCAGCCCTGGATTGAAGGATTGAAGTTTACCGGAACGGCCTCTGTTGACCGTTTTATACTACAGGGAAAACGCTGGGAAACTCCCTGGTACCTGTACACCTGGCAGGGGGCATACGAACAGGATGGTGTAACTCCACAGTTAGTAAGAGGGCAACGCGGACCAGCTGACCCCCGGCTGGATCAGCGAAACGAAGATCAACTCAGTATATTATTAGGCGGTGTGTTGAACTACGAACACACCTTTAAAGAAGATCACAACTTCTCTGTAATGGCCGGTATCAACCGGGAAACGATGCGCTTTGACAGCTTCGGTGCTTTCCGTCGCTATTTTATATCCACGGCGATCGACTACCTCGACGCTGGCGGTGAGTACGAACGGGATAACCGCGGGGGCGGAAGGGAAACCGCTCGTCTGAACTATTTTGGTCGCGCCGGTTACAATTATAAAGGCAAGTATATAGGCGAGTTTGTATGGCGCTACGACGGATCTTACATGTTCCCGCAGAACAGTCGCTACGGCTTTTTCCCGGGTGCAAGTATCGGCTGGCAAATCTCCGAAGAAAACTTCTGGAAGGATAACATAAAAGCAGTCAACTACCTTAAGCTTCGCGCATCCTGGGGCCAATTGGGTAACGACAACATTTTCTACGATGAAACACTGCAGGAATACCAGTACTTTTCTTCCTATGGGTTTAATACGTATGTTGTCAATAACAATCTGGCAACAACGCTTACCGAGCTGCGTATTCCCAACAACATGATTACCTGGGAGGTGGAAGACAAATACAATGTCGGTATTGATGCCCAGCTTTTCGGAGGAAAATTTGACCTGACGTTTGATGCGTTTATGAACAGGCGCTCCAATATTCTTTGGCAGAGAAACGCCTCGGTTCCCCAGCATACCGGACTTATCCTTCCCGCAGAAAATATCGGACGTGTTGAAAACAGAGGTTTTGATTTCGGCCTCAATTATCACGGTAATTCCGGAGAGTTTAATTACTCCGTAAACCTCAACGGTGGCTACGCAAAAAATAAAATTGTTTTCTGGGATGAAGCGCCGGGAGCACCGGAGTGGCAGCGCAGTACCGGTAAAATTATTGACGGCCAGCTCTATTA
The DNA here is from genome assembly GCA_048595275.1 of Olivibacter sp. Taxonomy (GTDB): domain Bacteria; phylum Bacteroidota; class Bacteroidia; order Sphingobacteriales; family Sphingobacteriaceae; genus Olivibacter. Next base: position 8,377 of record JBMDWN010000108.1, read on the forward strand.
CATAGCGGATGGTGTCTTCCGTGACGAAGCCGAAATTGCTGCGAATACAATTGACTACAGTGCGCTGACGAATACCTTGAGGCCGGGAGACATGAAATTTATCGACCATAACGGCGACGGTAAGATTACTCCGGAAGATCAGGTACGTCGCGACAGAAACATGTATCCTTTGTTTCAGGGCGGTATGAACATCAATCTCTCCTACAAAGGGTTTGACCTGAGTGTATTGTTTCAGGGGGCATTGGGTGGCGAACTACCTATTAGTACCGGAGAGTCCGGAGCTATTGGTAACTATCTTACCCAATTCTACGAAAATCGGTGGACCGTTGATAACCCAAGCAGTGAGCACCCACGGATTACTGACCGGAGCGACCAATATTTTTCTTCAGCCAATACCTATTTTCTTCAAAGCACCGACTACCTGCGTTTGAAGAATCTGGAATTCGGGTATACCTTTCCCGGGGCAATGCTTCAAAAGGCCGGAATCAGCAACCTGCGGATTTACGTAAGCGGCTTTAATCTGCTGACATTTTCTGGTATGAAAGCGTACGATCCGGAAGCCGTCAATAATCTAGGGCAGTACTATCCGCCGCAGAGAATCTTAAACACCGGTTTATCAGTCACCTTCTAAGCTTGAAACTATGAACTACTTTAAAAATAAAAAATATGTTGGCTTGCTGTTCTTGACGATCGCCTTTGCAGGATGTAAAGATGACTTTCTAAACAAAGGACCTCTGGTCGAAGTGCCTGCGGAAGTCGTCTGGTCTGACGCCGGGCTGGCGGAAGGATTCATCGTAGAAATGTACAACGGTTTTGGCCAGGGTGGCCTCGACGAGCAAATGCAGGCCTCCTTAACCGACGAAGCCATGTTCACCCATCCCGGACGCGGCATCAACACCATTACAGAATCCCGGAGCAATCCCGCAGATCAAGGCTGGATCAACATGACTTATGCCTATGGAGATCTTTTCACCCGCATTCGTGCGACGAACATCGCCATTCAGCAATTGACCGAACCCAAGTTCGACAATTCTTCCGGAGCGGCAGACCGCTTAAGGGGTGAAGCGATGTTCATGCGGGCTTATTTCTATCATCAGCTGCTCCGCTTTTATGGCGCCGTTCCATTGGTGGATCGTCCTTACGAGCTGAATGAACCGGAATACAGCCTCAGCAGGAATACCTTCGAAGAATGTGTGGAATTTATTGTCCGGGATTGCGATGAGGCGATCGGGCTCCTGGCCGATTTTAACGCGCCTGCCGGAAGGGCCGGAGCCATTGCTCCTATGGCCCTTAAAGCCCGCATACTAACTTATGCCGCCAGCGACCTGCACGATATCCCCACCGCATCGGCTAAATCAGCCACGATTGCCGGCTACAGCAACCCCGAATTCCTGGGTTATACCTCCGGCAGCCGCGCTGAGCGTTGGCAACGGGCAAAAGCTGCGGCCCAGGCCGTGGTAACCCAGGCAGCTTACGCCTACAATATGGATCTTTCGGCACCCGTAAGTCCGGAAGAAGGAACCGCGAATTACATCTCGCTCTCCATGGGCGGAGGTAGTGCGGCTGTTCCCATCGATGGAGGCCGGGAACTCATCCTTGGTCGCTATTTCGTGGATCAAAAAGACGAGGGCGGTACTTACGTCGGCCGGAATAACGGACCGAACGGCTACCACAACTGGGCCGGAAATACCCCCATTCAAAACCTGGTCGACGATTATGAAATGATCAGCGGGGTGCCTTTCAGCTGGGATAATCCAAGCCATGCGGCAGCGCCTTACCAGAATCGTGACCCGCGCATGTATGGTACCCTACTCCATGATGGCGCGAACTGGAAGCCCCGCACGGCAGACGTTGCCGGCCGCGATCCGAACAACCAGATCCAGACGGGGGCCTACCAGGTCAACCCGGGCGGCAATGTATCGGTGGTTCAGGGCCTGGATACCCGTACAAGCCCTATTGAGGATTGGAACGGCAGCCATACCGGCTACTACATGCGCAAATTCATCGACCCGAACCCGGCTATTGTCGATCAGAACCTTCGTCAGCGGGTACCCTGGCCGATTCTTCGCTATACCGAAGCGGTGCTGAACTACGTGGAAGCCTGCATTGAATTGGGTGAAGAAGCCGAGGCGAGAACCTGGATGAACCGCATCCGCTTCCGCGGCGGTATGCCGGCCATCAACGATGCCGGACAGGCTTTACGCGATCGCTACCGGAACGAGCGTCGGGTTGAGCTGGCTTACGAAGAACACCGTTTCTTCGACGCCCGTCGCTGGATGATCGCCCCGGAAACCATCGGTCAGAAGATCCGGATCATTCGCATCTTCGGCGCCCTGCAACCTGGTGCAAATGTTTCCCTGTATGCATACAACCCCGCCAATTACCGTTATACCTATACCCCACAGGACCTGGATCCGGGTATAGAAAACCGGCAATGGCAGGATAAAATGTATTTCATGTGTTTCCACCGGGACGAAATCAACCGGAATACGGAATTGGTACAGAATCCTGGATATTAAGGAACCTGGAACTAAACCCCTCCGGGATTCCTTCGCATTCCTCCGCAATCCATCCGCGCCTTCGCAGATGGATTGCGTTGTTTTAGGGTTCGACTGAACTAGCCCCGCAGAGCCTTTCCTATGTTTTTCTTGCTTTGATAACACGACAGGGTTCGAATCACCGCTCGACTTGCTGCTTCACCTTTTCCCCGTAGAAGTCCAGCTCTTCCGCTTTGATCTGAAGAAGCTGATACCATTTACGGAAGGCCCCGGCAAAGACGATCAGCATCAGAAGCATAGCCAGTACGGCGAGCGAAGCCAACAAGTATTCTCCCGCCGGGAGATAAATATCCCGAACCTGAAGATAACCCGCCCAAAAGGTGATCACCGCCATGAATACGCCTGGAATGGCGGCGCAGAGGGCATAGCGTCCACGGTTCAGGCGGATCAGCATTGTCGTACAGACAATGAGTCCGCAGGCGGCCAGAAGCTGGTTGCTGATCCCGAAAAGCGGCCAGATGCTGCTGACATTCCCGGTATAGACCAGGTAACCCCAGGAGAAGGTAAAGAGTAAACTGGTGATGATGATGCCCGGCGTCCAGTTTTTATCGTTGAAGCGCGGGATGACGGAGCCCAGCATTTCCTGCAGAAAAAAACGGCCTACCCGAGTTCCCGCATCGATAGCCGTCAGGATAAAGACGGCCTCGAACATGATGGCAAAATTATACCAGTAAGCCATCAGGGAATCCATTCCCGGAATCTTATTGAAAATATGCGCCATGCCCACCGCCAGAGACACCGCTCCCCCGGTCCGCCCATGCAGATCAAGCCCGATCTTGTCGGCAAAATAATCCAGATCCACCGCATGCAGTTCCGGATGCGCCTTCAGAAAGGCCGCGTAACCTTCCGTTGGCGTATTGATGGCGAAATAGTCGCCCGGCATGAGCGTACAGGCAGCAATCAGCGCCATCAGCGCGACGAAGCCTTCCACCAGCATCGCCCCGTATCCGACAAACAGGATCTCTCTTTCGTGGGAGATCATCTTAGGTGTGGTGCCCGTAGCGATGACGGCATGGAAACCAGAGATTGCGCCGCAGGCGATGACGATGAAGATAAAGGGCAGCACCGGACCGGCAATCACGGGTCCTCCGCCGTTGATGAAACTGGTAATAGCCGGCATCTCCAGGGTCGGGTGAATGAAGATCACGCCAACGGCGAGCATGATGATGGTTCCTATTTTAAGGTAGGTGGACAGGTAGTCGCGTGGAACGAGTAAGAGCCAGACCGGAAGCACAGAGGCCAGAAAACCATATATCGGAACCGCAATGGAAATGGTTTCGATGTCCCAGCTGAACAGGTCGTTCATCCAGGAAATTTTCATGAGTTCATTTCCACCCACGATGCCGGCGATCAGGAGAATGCCGCCCAGGATGCTGGCAAATAAGACACTGTTATTGCGATACCGCATAATCAGGCCCATGAGCACCGCGATCGGCATCGTGATCACGACCGTAAATAGCGACCAGGCTGCTTCATGCATGGCGTTTATACAAGCCAGGTAAAGTCCCGCCAGCGTAAGGATCAGGATAAAAAGAATAGCGACCCCGGCCACGCTGCCGTTGACGCGCCCTATTTCTTTCGAGGCGATGGAGGCCAGGCTCTCGCCTTTATGGCGTACAGAAGCGAAGAGCACCACCATGTCGTGCACGCCACCACCGAGCACGCAGCCGATCAGGATCCACAACGTGCCGGGTAAATAACCGAATTGTGCGGCCAGAACGGGCCCTACTAGCGGTCCTGCAGCGGCAATGGCTGCGAAGTGGTGCCCGAACAGGACATTTTTGTTGGTAGCGACGTAGTCCTTTCCATCGGCAAACTCCACTGCAGGCGTTTCATGCTTATTGCTCAGCTTTAGCACCTTGTTCGCCAGAAAAAGACCGTAAAACCGATAAGCAATAGCAAAAAGCAGCAGGGAAGAAAAAACCAGGGTTAATGCATTCGCTCCATCAAGAAATTCCATAAGGCCATAATTTGAACCGACAATATAGAAAATGTC
>JBMDWN010000109.1:0-6506 GCA_048595275.1 Olivibacter sp.
ACCGGTAATTTCAGAAACATTGTACTTATTAAATTTCTTGTCAACATCCGTTTCTTCCAGTTCACGTTCCATATAATTCCGGAACCGGCGGGCATTGCCCGGAGTCTTGCCAAAGCGTTCGTAAAGAGCCGTCAGCGGCGACGCCAGGTATTGAAGGGCCTTCGGTTTTTTCCCGTTATTGAAGACGCCCTGCTTGCGGTAATCGTCCATAATGCCCTCCATCTGCGATTCACGTGTCTGTCCCGTAACGGTTACCGTTTCCAATTCGATCGTCGGATTCAGGCGAAGCACGACATCTTCCGTGTTGCTGAGCTGCTGATAGGAAGAGCTGTATCCGAATTTAGTTACCAGCAGTGTGTCTCCTTTTCTGGCCTCGATACCGAATTGTCCGAGGTTGCTGGACAACGCTTTTTTCAAGGTTCGCATGTTGGTAACCGTAGCTTCCGCGACCCGTTTCGGGCTATCCTTTTCCTGTACAATACCGCGGATCATGCCTTCCTGAGCTTTCGCCGGATGCAAAAAGAGGCCCAGCAGGAACATCATCCCCACACACAGCAAGCCTTTATAAAAACACCTATCTTTCATTAAACAGGTAAACATAAACAATCTAGGTCAGCACTGCAATTTTCGTACCTTTGTATATGATAAAATCCATGACGGGCTTTGGACAAGCCACGCACGAAGGTGTTCTGGGGAAATATACGATCGAAATAAAATCGCTCAATTCCAAGTTTCTGGAAATGAGCATTAAGTTACCCAAAGTCTTTTCGGATAAAGAACTGCTTTTCCGGAACGATTGCTCCAAATTGATTGAGCGTGGTAAAGTGGTCATCACCATTACCCTGGATTATTATGAGGCACAAACAAAGGGAGCGGTCATCAATAAAACCTTGTTTGAAGCGTATTATAAGGAGTTAAAAGGACTTGCAGAGCAGCTTGAAGGTCCGGACTCAAAAGAGCGGCTCTTTGATCTCGTGATCAATATGCCCGATGTGGTGCAGCAAGCCGAAGAAGCCGCTGACGAAGACGAGTGGCTGCAGGTGCAATCGGCCTTCAGGGAAGCGAATGCCCGTTTCCAGGCTTTCAGAGCTTCCGAAGGTGCCGTACTGAAAAAAGACCTGTCGAAACGCATCCAGACAATTCTGGAGTTGCTGTCGGTCGTGGAAGAACAGGAGCCATTGCGGCTTCCGGTCATCAAGGAGCGGATCCGGCATTTCCTCTCGGAAAGTGTGGGTCGGGATTACGTGGACGAGAATCGTTTCGAACAGGAACTGATCTATTACATCGACAAATTAGACATCACGGAAGAGAAAGTCCGCTTGAGAAGCCATTGCCGGTATTTCACGGAGGTGCTCGGAGGAGAAGAAGCCAGCGGAAAAAAACTGGGATTCATCTCCCAGGAGATCGGCCGGGAAATCAATACTTTGGGAGCGAAAGCAAATCAGGCGAAGATACAGCAAACGGTGGTGTTGATGAAGGAAGAACTAGAGAAGATTAAGGAGCAGTTACTAAATATATTATAGCAAAAAGCATGGAAGGCAGATTAATCATCTTTTCCGCTCCTTCCGGAGCCGGCAAAACGACGATCGTAAAGCACCTTTTAACAAAATACCAGGACCGGATTGCCTTTTCCATCTCGGCAAGTACCCGGGAACCGCGATCAAATGAAGTAGATGGAAAAGACTATTACTTCATTACCAAGGAGGAGTTCCTGCACCGGATTGCCAAAAAGGAATTTGTAGAATTCGAAGAGGTTTACTCCGGTACGTTTTACGGAACACTTCGTTCGGAGATTCAGCGGATCTGGGATAGCGGGAAGGCCGTTATTTTCGACATCGATGTCATCGGAGGTTTGCACCTCAAACGTAAATTCAAGGATCAGGCCCTGGCAATTTTTGTTCAGGCTCCCGATATGGAGACCCTCGTTGAGCGATTGAGGGGCAGGGGAACGGACAGCGAGGAAAAACTTAAAGAACGAATCGAAAAGGCGGAAAAGGAATCCAGTTTCTCGGATGAATTTGATGTTATTCTCCGGAACGATAACCTGGAAGAAGCCTGCGCAGAAGCGGAGCAAATGCTGCTGAATTTTTTGCCTTAACGGACAGGGATGGCTAAAATAGGTCTCTTCTTCGGCTCCTTCAATCCTGTTCACGTCGGTCACCTGATCATTGCCAGTTACATGGCGCAGTATACGGACCTTGATGAGGTATGGCTGGTCGTATCACCGCAGAATCCCCTGAAGAAGAGTTCCAATCTATTGAATATGTACGACCGGCTGGAGCTGGTTGATCGTGCACTGAAGGGACAGGACCGGATCAAGGTAAGTGATATTGAGTTTCGGCTTCCGAAGCCCTCCTATACCGCAAATACCCTGGTGCACCTGGAAGAGCGGCATCCCAACGATCAGTTCGCACTGATTATGGGGGGCGATAACCTGAAAACCTTCCGGAAATGGAAAAATCAAGAACTGCTTCTGGAGCGCTATGCGCTCTACGTATACCCCAGGCCGGGTATCGATATAGAGGAATGGCGAAACCACTCCTCTGTAATGATTACGGAGACCCCGCATATGGAGATCTCTTCAACCTTTATCAGGAAGGCCATCAGCGAGGGTAAAAGCATACGCTACCTGGTTCCTGATGCCGTACTCCAATACATTGATCAGAGCGGGCTTTACCGGTAAAGGACCCGGCTAATTTCCCAGTTCTTCCAGCTCTGCCCTTTCGTTCACCGGAACACCTACAATGAAATCATCATAGTACTGCTGATCCTGATCGGAATAGGTGCCGTAGGCACTCAGGATATAACCTTTCTTCCCATCCTTCGTTTCAATAGCATAAAGAACCGACATGTCCGCCGGATCGCTTTCGCCTTCAAAGCGGTAGTTTCGGACAATGGTCAGGTCTTCCGGCTGATAAACCGTAGATCCCTCGCCCAGCACAGCACCTTCTTTTCCGATCTTAAACTCATCGGCATATCCTCTTCCCGCCAGCTTGGTCATGACCGTAGAGAGCGGTGTCATTGATGTTGAATTACTCATAACAATAATTTGTGTTGAGGTTTAACACATGAACCGGAGATTGGTTTGTCGCATCAGTGTGCACTTCCGTTAGAACAGAAGCAGGCAGACGGCTGGTACCAGGAAGAGGGACACCAGGGAAGAGGCGCCGACCAGAAGCGCGGAATTCTCCTCTTCCGTTTCCAGCACAGAGGCGAACACCACCAGATTCGCCGCGATGGGGAAGGCAGAGACCAGCAGCAGCAACTTGCTTTGGTCTTCTTCCAGGATGCCGAAAAATTGTTGCTCGGCAAACACCAGGGCGGCGATCAGCAAAGCCCCAAAGAGGTAACGCATACCTAAGATCTTTGAAAAAAGACCATAACTGATCTTGCTGAAATCTATTTTGCCAAGCGTAACGCCGATGATCAGCATACCCAGTGCAGATACCAGCCAGCTCACCCCTTTGCTCACAGGTTCCAGGCTTTCCGGGAATTCAACGCCCCAAAGGTTGAGGCCAACGGCAAGCACACAGGCATAGATGGCGGGAATTTTGAATACATTTTTTACGGCCTCCCGGACGGGAAGATCTTTCGTGCGGGACATCAGGTAGAAGCCAACCGTGTCTCCGTACAAAACATTCCCGACATATGCGCTGATAATCAGCGGCATCTGTTCCTCACCAAAAAGCGCCAGGGTGACCGGAATACCAAACCAGCCGATGTTAAAGTAGGAGAAGCTGCCTTTCAGAAGGCTGCTGTCCATATCCTTCGCAATAAAACGGTGGCAGATCAGCGCCGGAACCGTCATAGCGGCGGCCAGCAGAAAGATGATGGAGGCTGCCGCAGTCAGCTCGGAAAGCTCTGCTTTCAGAAGATTGTCGACAATAAGCAGGGGAATTAATACATACAACAGGCTTTTCGAGATCCATTTGCTTTGCAGCTTCCAATAGCGGTTGGCCAGAAACCCAAGCACGATAAAGCCGTACAAAGGCAATACGCGGGTGAGCAATTCGTTCAATACATCCATGACTACCATTGAAAACGTGTACAATTTGCATAAGTTTGCGTTATACTAAAAAGTCTCAAAGGTTTTGAAAAAACTATTTCTACTGGATGGAATGGCTCTGATTTACCGGGCACATTTTGCATTAAGTAAAAATCCCAGGTTTACCTCTACCGGAATCAACACCTCGGCAGTGATGGGATTTACGAACACCTTGCTGGAAGTGCTGCGAAAGGAGGAGCCGACCCACATTGCCGTCGTCTTTGATACGGATGCGCCTACGGAAAGGCATACCGCCTTTGAGGCCTATAAGGCACATCGGGAGGCGATCCCCGAAGACCTGGCGAAGGCAATCCCTTATGTCTTCCGGTTGATTGAAGGCTTTAATATCCCCGTAATCCGGATGGATGGCTACGAAGCGGATGACATCATCGGGACGCTGGCCAAGCAGGCGGAAAAGGAAAACTTTCAGGTTTTCTGTATGACCCCGGATAAAGACTTCGCTCAGCTGGTCTCTCCGAATATCCGGATCTATAAGCCGGCCCGTATGGGCAACGGGCACGAGATTCTCGGGGTAGAAGAGGTGCTCGAAAAGTGGGAGATCGAAAACGTTGAGCAGGTTATCGACATCCTCGGGCTCTGGGGTGATGCGGTGGACAACATCCCCGGCATACCGGGCATCGGTGAAAAGACAGCTAAGAAGCTCATCCAGCAGTTTGGCTCGATGGAGGGCATTATTGAAAATGCGCATCAACTGAAAGGAAAACAGCGGGAGAATATTGAAAACTTTGCTGAACAGGGTCTGCTGTCCAAAAAACTGGCGACCATCCTCCTGGACGTTCCGGTAACCCTGGACCCTGAACAGCTGAAGCTTGAGGACCCGGATAAGGACCAGCTCGAGCCGCTTTTTGCAGAACTGGAGTTCCGCACGCTGGGCAGGCGCGTTTTTGGAGAGGGCTTCAACGTGACCGATGCGCGCACGGAGTCGGGTGGCCAGATGGACCTGTTCGGTGTACCGACAGAACAGCATGGAAGTCCCGATGAGCAGGACATGGACGCTTCTGTAGATGTTCATAAAAATATGGAGAACACCCTCCACGAATATGTATTGGTGGAAGATGATAACGGCCGGAGAGACCTGATTGCGCTGCTTTCCCGATATAAAGAGGTCTGCTTTGATACGGAGACCACCGGAACGGATGCCAACGCCAGTGAGCTGGTCGGCCTGAGCTTTTCCGTTGAGCCGGGCAAGGCCTGGTACGTGCCGGTCCCGGCAGAATGGGAAGCCTGCCGGTCTTTCCTGGAACCTTTCCGTGCCTTCTTTGAAGACGAGCGCATCACCAAAATCGCACAGAACATTAAGTTCGATATGCTGGTGCTGAGCTGGTATGGTATTGCGGTGAAAGGCTCCGTCTTCGATACCATGCTGGCGCATTACCTGATCGATCCGGAGACCCGCCACGGTATGGACGTGCTGTCTGAGAATTACCTGGGCTATCAGCCGGTGTCCATCACAACCCTGATCGGCCCCAAAGGGAAAAAGCAGCTGAGCATGCGGGATGTTGACGTAAAGCAGATTGCCGATTACGCCGCCGAAGATGCCGACATTACCCTGCAGCTAAAACAGGTTTTCGAGCCGATGCTGCCCGAAGTGAATGCAGTCAAACTGGCTTACGAGGTTGAATTCCCGTTGGTGCCGGTTCTGGTGGAGATGGAAAAAGAAGGCGTGCGGATCGATATAGAGGGATTGAAGGCTTCTTCGCTAAAGATACAGCAGGATATCCTGCAGCTGGAAAAGGTGATCTATGAAAAAGCGGGCGTAAATTTCAATATCGCCTCCCCCAAGCAGTTGGGCGAAGTGCTTTTCGATAAGCTTCAGCTGGATGCTAAGGCAAAAAAGACAAAAACGGGGCAATACCAAACCGGTGAAGATGTGTTGCTTGCCCTGGCCAGTAAAAGCGATATCGTACGGGATATCCTCGATTTCCGTCAGCTGCAGAAGCTGAAGTCTACCTATGTAGACGCCTTGCCGCTGATGGTGAACGACCGGACCGGTCGCGTCCACACTTCATACAACCAGGCGGTGGCCGCTACCGGAAGGCTTAGCTCCAATAATCCGAACCTGCAGAATATTCCCATCCGAACGGAACGAGGCCGGGAGGTGCGGAAGGCCTTTATTGCGCGCAACGAAGATCATATCTTGCTTTCGGCCGACTATTCTCAGATTGAATTGCGGCTGATCGCGGAGATCAGCGGCGACGAGGCCATGCAGGAGGCTTTTCAGCAACAGCTGGATATTCATACGGCCACTGCGGCAAAAGTGTATGGCCTGCCCCTGGACGGCGTGAGCAGCGACCAGCGCAGGAATGCCAAGGCCGTTAACTTCGGCATCATTTACGGACAGTCGGCTTTCGGCCTTTCGCAATCGCTCGGCATCGCCAGGAAAGAAGCAGCGGACATTATCGATCAGTATTTTTATCAGTATCCCGGGATTAAAGCGTAT
>JBMDWN010000110.1:0-6124 GCA_048595275.1 Olivibacter sp.
GAACGGGTATCGTCAATTTCAAATTGTTCCAGGCTCTCCTCGCCCGAAGCATATCCTCCCGGATTTGTTTTGGATCCGGCACTCATCGAGGTGATACCAAGCCGGAAAGCATGGTTTCGGAAATGTTCACTCTCCCGTGTCGATAGCGAAAGCTCCAAATCCGGATCAAACAACCGCCAGGCGCAGATCAGCTGAATCAACTCCCGGTCGCTCAGCACCATTTTCGGCTCCAGGCCACCCGCATGCGGTCGAAGACGGGGGAAAGATACGGCAAATTTACTGCGCCAGTAGCGCTTCATCAAATAGGCCAGGTGCAGCGCTGTAAAAGCACTGTCGGTCCGCCAGTCGTCCAGGCCCAGCAGCGCTCCCAGCCCGACTTTATGCAGACCGGCCTTCCCGATGCGGTCGGGTGTTTCCAGGCGATACCGGAAATTCGATTTCTTTCCCTTCGGATGGTGCTTCCGGTAATCCTCCCGATGATAGGTTTCCTGGTAAACCAGGATGCTGTGCACCCCCAGCTCATGCAGTTCACGGTAATCCGCTTCATCCAGAGGCTGCACCTCCATGGAAACCTGGGCAAAGTGTTTCCGGATCAACGGAATCATCTTACGGAAATAATCCATCCCGACCAGCTGTTGCGCCTCTCCGGTAACCAGCAAAACATGTTCATAGCCCATTTCCTTAATGGCAGCGATTTCCTGCAGGATTTCCATGCTATTCAGCGTTCGGCGCGGAATCTGATTATCCAGGCTGAAACCGCAATACGTGCAGATGTTCTGGCATTCGTTAGAGAGATAGAGGGGGATGAAAAGCTGGATGGTCTTGCCGAAACGGCGCTGCGTCTCCAGCTGACTTATGCCCGCCATCTCCTCCAGGAAAGGTTTGGCTGCAGGCGAGATCAGCGCTTTGAAATCTTCCAAACTGCGGTGCTCTTTTTGAAGCGCCCGCTCGACATCCTCTCCGGTTTTTCCGTAAATGGAGAACTGCATGTCATCCCAGGACTGTTGACTAAAAATATCGGTAAACATACGCACTCATTCACGATCGTTCAAAAAAGCAGTAAGCGGACTGCTGGCTGAAGCCTGCAAACCGCTTCCGGGAAGGCCATGTAGAAACCCGCTCCGACCGGCTTCTACAGCCCATCGAAAAGCCTCCGCCATTTTCTGTGGATTCCCGGCGGTGGCAATGGCCGTATTCACCAGAACAGCATCGGCCCCCATCTCCATGGCTTCAGCCGCCTGACTGGGCGCTCCGATGCCCGCATCGATCACCACCGGAACGCCCGACTGGCGAATGATAATTTCCAGCATACTGCGTGTCGTTAATCCCTGGTTGCTGCCGATAGGTGCTCCCAAGGGCATCACGGCCGCTACCCCCACCTCTTCCAATCGCCTGCACAACACGGGGTCGGCCGGACAATAGGGCAGCACCACGAAACCTCTTTTAACGAGTTCCGCCGCGGCCTCAAGCGTTTCAACGGGGTCCGGAAGCAGGTATTTCGGATCCGGATGAATTTCCAGCTTAAGCCAGTTCGTCTCCATTGCCTCCCGGGCAAGCAGCGCTGAAAAAACAGCCTCTTTCGCGGTGCGCGCTCCGGAGGTATTGGGCAGAAGGCTCACGCCGGTCGACGCCAATACCGGAAGAAGCTGCGGGGCATCACCCTCCTGTTGTCCTGCCCGTTTTAAGGCCAGGGTGACCAGCTCGCTTCCGGAACTCCGGACAGCGGCTTCCATTTCCTGCATCCCGCCGAATTTGCCGGTGCCCAGGAATAACCTTGAGCGAAAGGTCTTGCCGCCCAGTGTAAGATTATCGTTTGTCATTCAATTTGCTTGTTTTTGAAAGGCTGACTTAAGGCAGCCAGTTTTTCATTCCAGCAGCGGTGTTCGAGTGCCGGGTTCTCCGCCCGTGCGATGGCGCCGGAAACGGCAACGCCATGCAGGCCCATGCCGAAAAGGCGGCTCAGATCTTCCTGCAGGACACCCCCGATGGCGATCACCGGCAGCTCCTTCAATCGATCGCTCCGTCGCCTGGTAAGGATGTCCTGGTAGCCCTCGAAGCCCAGCAGCGGACTTAGTTTTTCTTTTGTTTTCGTAAACCGTAGCGGGCCGAGGCCAATGTAGTCGATCGGCAGGGCGCTCAGGTACTCCAGATCCTCATAACGGTTAGCCGTACAGCCGATGATTTTATCGGGTCCGAGAATTTCCCGCGCCATAAGCGGAGAAAGGTCTTCCTTCCCCAAATGTACCCCATCGGCATCCAGGTGCTTGGCGGCCATAACATCATCGTTGATGATGAAGGTTCCTCCTGCTGCCCGGGTCAGTTCGCCAACCCGCCTTGCCTGTTTACGGAACTCATCGGGACCCGCCTTTTTGAGCCGGAACTGTACCCATAGGCATGTGTCCGGTGGCAAGCCCGAAGCCAGCAGCTGTACCTGTTCCTCCGCATCGCGTAGCGGATCAGGATGCGTGATGTAATGTAGCCGATGAATGCGTTTTTCGGTCATAGCCTCTTCCGTTTTAGTTGAGTCAGTCGCTCGACAGGATCATTTCCCAGCCAGAGGTGCCCCAGTAAGGCCGCCCCATCAAACCCACTTTCCTCCACCAGGCCGATGTTGTCCGGGCATATACCCCCCAGAGCAATCCATTCCCCCTGACGCTTCAAAGCGCCGGCTTTCAGCAGGGCTGATTTACCGGCGTAGCCGGATTTGGAAAGGCTGTCGAACACCGGACTTATAAAAAATTTTTCTCCCGGAGCATCCCTCTTCAGCAATTCTCTGATGGAATGGGTGGACCGGAGTCGTTCCGGGTCGAGAATTTTCCGCTGATGCCGTGTATGGATACCCTTTCTGTATGCTGCCAAAGCAGTACCGCTTGCTCCCGGTTTCCGGATATGCATAAAATCCAGCCCCGAATCCAGCAGGCGGTTAACCCAAATCAACTCGTCCGGATAATCAAAATCAGGGGTAATGCCAACCAGGAACACAGGCATCAGGAATAAAGTTCATAATTCTGATCCCTGAATTCTTTAGCCTTGCTTTCCAGGCCCTTATCGACCGCCTCTGCTTCTTTCAGTCCCTGCTCCTCTGCAAATTTCCGTACATCCTGCGTAATCTTCATGCTGCAGAAATTAGGGCCGCACATGCTGCAGAAGTGGGCCACTTTCGCCCCTTCCGCGGGCAGCGTTTCGTCATGGTATTCCCTGGCCGTATCCGGGTCCAGGCCGAGATTGAACTGATCCTCCCAGCGGAATTCGAAACGGGCCTTGCTCATCACATTATCGCGGTATTGCGCGCCGGGATGTCCTTTAGCCAGATCGGCCGCATGGGCAGCGATCTTATAGGTAATCACCCCATCTTTGACATCCTTTCGATTCGGAAGTCCCAAATGCTCCTTCGGAGTAACATAACAAAGCATTGCGGTCCCGAACCAACCGATCATTGCGGCACCAATGGCCGATGTAATGTGATCGTAGCCCGGGGCAATATCGGTCGTTAGCGGGCCCAGGGTATAAAAAGGCGCTTCCCCGCATTCGTGGAGTTGCTTGTCCATATTCTCTTTGATCAGCTGCATGGGCACGTGCCCGGGACCTTCAATCATGGTCTGCACATCGTGCTTCCAGGCGATTTTTGTAAGCTCTCCCAGGGTTTCCAACTCAGCAAACTGTGCCTGATCATTAGCATCCGCCAGCGAACCCGGACGTAAGCCGTCGCCCAGTGAAAAGCAGACGTCATAAGCTTTCATTATTTCGCAGATCTCTTCGAAATGGGTATAGAGAAAGCTTTCCTGATGATGCGCCAGGCACCATTTGGCCATGATGGATCCCCCTCGGGAGACGATTCCTGTCACCCTTTTGGCCGTCAGCGGCACATAAGGAAGGCGCACGCCGGCATGTATGGTGAAGTAATCGACCCCCTGCTCGGCCTGTTCAATTAAGGTGTCGCGGAACAGGTCCCAGGTCAGCTCTTCAGCCTTCCCGTTTACTTTTTCCAAAGCCTGGTAAATCGGAACCGTCCCGATCGGTACGGAAGCGTTCCGGATAATCCATTCGCGGGTTTCGTGGATATTCTTGCCGGTCGACAAGTCCATGACCGTGTCGGCGCCCCAGCGCGTTGCCCAGACCATTTTCTCCACTTCTTCCTCGATGCTGGAGGTGACGGCGGAGTTGCCGATGTTGGCGTTTACCTTAACCAGGAAGTTCCGGCCAATGATCATAGGCTCCGTTTCCGGGTGATTGATGTTGGCGGGAAGAACAGCCCTTCCCCGGGCAATTTCATCCCGCACAAATTCCGGTGTGATGAAGCCCTGGTGGGTGTAAGCTCCGAAGTTCTGTCCCTTATGTTGCTGCCACAGGGCATTATCCTTTTCAAACTGACTTTCCAGGCGCTGATTTTCCCGTATGGCAATAAACTCCATTTCCGGTGTGATGATCCCCTGACGTGCGTAATGCATCTGGGAAACGTTCTTTCCGGCTTTTGCCCGTCGTGGCGCAGCTGAGCCCTCGAAGCGGAAGGCGTCAAGTTCTTTGTTCTCCAGGCGGCTTTTGCCGTATTCAGACGAAATACCGTTCAGCTGCTCACTATCCTCCCGGCCTTCAATCCAGGGGCTCCGCAACCTGTCCAGACCCTTTCGCACATCGATCCGGACGGCAGGATCGGTATAAGGACCGCTGGTATCGTAAACGCTGATGGGTAGATTTTCTTCCGTAACGTTCCGGAAACGGTCCTGGGTCGGTGTCAGGTTGATCTGCCGCATGGGTACCTTAATGTCGTGCACGACACCTTTCACATAAATCTTTTCCGAGCCCGGAAAGGGGGTCTGACTGATCTGTTCCGAATGAGGACGCTGTTCTGTTTTCATAATAATGCTGCTTTAGCCACCCTGTGCGGCGGTGATGATGAGAATCTGATCGTTTTCTCTCAGAGAGAACGTTTTCCATTGTGCTTTGGGAACAACCTCATCGTTGACAGCAACCGCCAGACCCTTCTGTTCAGAAAGCCCATAAGCGTGCAAAGCCTGAGACAGCTCTGTCGATTCCAGCGTAAAATTTTTCTGATTGATGATGACTTCCATAACACAATGTTTATCGCTTTAGAAGCCACCAATAGGATTGGCGCAGTCACTTTTCCCTTCGCAGGCATTATCCTGAGCAGGTTATGAGGGTAACTCTCAGCCCCGAATCAACGGGACACCCCTAAAGCATTAAAACAAATGTATAGAATGTAATCAGGAAAACAAATGATTTAGGGATTATTTTGTGCCCTCAGGCCTTCTCGAAAGAGCTGAGTTTGATGTATCCAGGGTGGATCGGATCTTCTGTATCTTCGCCGCCGACATTCGATTCGATGACCAACGCATAATGCTCTTTGGAGAACGCCGGCAGAATATCTTCCACTTCGTAAAGATCGTCGACGTCGACTCCATACTGATCATCAACATGAGCGGAAAGCTGATGCTGGAAGAAAGCGCTTTCTTTGGCTTCCCGGATCGCAGCGGCTTTGCTGTCCGCAACCACTAAAATCTTATAATGATATTCTTCGAAATCATCCGGCTTATATCCGCCCAGGTTCAGGAAATACAGCTTATGATCAGTCTTCTTCAGCGGCTCATCGTTTCGACGTTCAGGCTTCCGAACCACCCGTATCCGATGCGCTCCAATCTGGCTGACCGTCCTCCAGGCATCAATGTGAAGCTTCCGATTCGCTTCCGGCCAGAAGCTGTGCATATCTTCCACCAAATCTTTCAGCTCATGGCCTATCGAGAAAAAAATGTCGTGTTGCTCGGTATGCCGTCCCTCCGGCTTACAGCCCAGAAGGATCATGAAAAGAGTGGGTTCCTGTATCATATTCACCGGTTATGATCAACAAATCTAGCGATTAAAGTCGAGTTCCACAGCAACCGGGCAATGATCGGAATGTATGGCCTGTTCATGAATATCCGATGCAATCACCTGATCCTTCAATGCCTGGCTCACCATATGATAATCAATCCGCCAGCCCAGGTTTTTCGCGCGGGCATTGGCCCGGTAACTCCACCAGGAATAGCGGTGCGGTTCCGGGTGCAAGGTTCGGAACGAATCGATATAACCACTGTCAAGAAAGCCCTGCATCCATTCCCGCTCCTCCGGA
>JBMDWN010000111.1:0-8322 GCA_048595275.1 Olivibacter sp.
CTTTCAGGTGCCTATATCGGCGGTGTCCACCTCTTCCCATCCCGAACAGAGAAGTTAAGCCCGCCAGAGCCGATGGTACTGCAGTAACATGTGGGAGAGTAGGTCGGTGCCGACCCTTTTACAGAAACAAGCCCCCAGGGATATCCCCTCGGGGCTTTCTGTTTTTATAACCATTCTGGTCCGGCAGGACGTGCTTATTTAAGAAACTTGTCCTTATTGGAGAAACTTGTCTCAAACGGCTGATTGGCAAATCGAATGAGGATGAATTACTTCCCGCTATAGAAGTCGATCAGGGAGGCCATATAAACCTCGTTCCATCCTTCAACAATATCATCATAGGCTTCATCAGGTATATTGCTGTGACGCAATTCCAAGGAAGTACCTTGTGGGTGTGGATGCAGTTTTAATTTTACGATTGAGGGCGCATTAGGGCTACTGTCTCCAAAATACCATTCCTGTTCAATGAGTTTGTCGTTATCAAAAGAAAGGTTTTTCCCGACAATACTTCCGTCCCATAACGAAAATTCTGTTCCCGCTTTTTCTTCCATATGCACCTGATCTCCCGTCCATAGCCTGATGGTGTTCTCCTGAGTCAATGCTTTATAGACAAGCGAGGGTTCAGCTGGAATGATATAATATCTTTTGTAGTCTTTCATTGGAATAACCTTTGTTTAATCAAAGCTAATAACTTTTTCCGGGTAAAGGCTGGCATAACGGTTAATGAGGCTCATAACGTATCGGCTGGAATTCAAACGGGTCAGGTTCTTACGGAGCAGGTAACGATAACTGGAATCATATTCTGTACGCTGCACATAACCCACACCGAACAGTTCACCGTTTTCCACCAGTATACAACTCTGCTGATCTTCTTCGAGTCCGGCATCCAAAAAAGCGAAATTCACCCGTTTTGAATTATAGTCGCTCAGAGCTTCTGATACTCGTCGGTTGTAGCGCTCAGGACTTTCTTCCATAACGCAGGCTCCTGAACAAAAATCGTAACCACAGGCTCCCTCTTTCTTATAGATCATACAGAGTTTTGGACAAAGCTCGTACTCCCGAACGAAATGGTCCAGAAACGTATAAGCGCTTCCCAGATCGCCAAAACGAACGATCGCCTCTTGATGAGGGCGATGTTTATTAACGGCCAGCCTTCGGTAACCCCGGATATCTTCATAAGATAGCAGGTCGTAGCGTTCTTCCGGATACTTCAGGGCACGATTAGACTCCGGCCAGTATTTTTTTATCTCAGCAGCCTCCAGGATCAGGGCCATGAGTTCCGTGCCGCAACGGGTCGCTTCAATATAGTGAACCTCTTTCAAAAGGGCCTGCCGTTTACGTTCTGCTCCGCTGGATAAAAAGTGCTGTTTAACCCTCTTCTTGATGTTTTTCGCTTTACCGATGTATACTGGTTGTCCCTTAGCATTTTTCAAATAATACACCCCCGGAAGTTCCGGTAGCTGATTGTATTCAGTCCAGGAAAGATGGGGTGGAAGCAGGAATTCACTGCGTTTCTGCTGACTCGTTTTCAAGAGCTCTTCGTAGCCGACATGGTCAATCAGCTTCCCAAGTATAATTGCCGTAGCATCGGCATCAAAGCCTGCCCGGTGCCTACCTTGCATGTCGATAGCAAGACTATTCGCCAGTTTTCCGAGGCTGTAAGAGGGATAACCGGGGAAGTACTGTCTGGCTAACCTTAAGGTACATAAACGCCTTGCAGACCAGTTGTGACCAGCCTTCTGTAACTGTCGCTGCACAAAGGAATAGTCAAACTGCACGTTATGGGCAACGAATATTCGCCCCTCCAGTAGTTCATAAATGGGCTTTGCGAGCTCGGAGAATTCCGGTGCTTGCTGCACCATCTCATTGCTGATCCCGGTCAGCGCCACAATGTACGGCGGGATAACATGCTGGGGACGAACGAGGCTTTCAAAACGTTCGATTACCTGAACGCCGTCATGGATGCAAATCGCTATTTCCGTTATGGATGAAGCATCTGCATGACCACCTGTAGTTTCAATGTCGACGACTGCAAAAAGCACTTTTTAGCATATTGATCAAACAAATATATGCTAAATTTATTAGTTTTTGTTGCCTAGGGCGTCGTCAATGAAATAAAGAAGTTCGCGGTTCGCTTCAGTATAGGCTTCACTCAATGCTTTCTTTGCCGTAAGGGATCCGCCGATATTCGGGCGGGAGACGATATTGGCTATGTCCCGGCTGACTTGTGTAAGCGTTTTATTCCGATGATCTTCCAGGACCACATGGTATCCGGTTACGGAGTTCCAGCGGTTTTTGGGTAAATCACCCCAATTGAAATTTCCGCCTGCGTTGCCGATTGCTGTTGACACCTCGGTTCCTGAGGCGGAATGATAAGCCGAGATGCCGATCCTAATGGTTATTTTTCCTTCGTCCGTTTTATTTGTAGAATCCGCTTCATTGATCCGGTTGACAATAGCCGATGGATAAGCCAGGATGACTTCGTTGGCAATAGCCTGCTTCAAGGCCTCGGATGTGCACTCCACTTTACTGGTATCTGTAATGGTTCTGGCGTCATGAATGATGAGATTGATCCTTGTACCGCCCAGTTTTCCGCTGGAGTTTCCAACCTGAGTTGTCGGAGGGCACCATACATATATTTTCTGTGCATAGGCGTAGCTTAAAAAGCAGCTTAGAAATAGGGTGATCAATAATCGCATGAAATTTATTTTAGTCTACTAAATTAGCGTTTTTAATCCGAAGATATGGACTTGGTGCGCGAAAAGGGATGTCAATGTGTATATACGATTAGCTAACATTCGTTTAATGTTAATTTAACATAAAGTGAATAACTTCGCGTCGTGATTTAGTAACATGAAATTAATATTCAGTTTACCATTGTTTGTCCTGATGACTACTTTCGGCTTATGTATGAAAGCAGTAGCCCAGGAAAGAGATGAACAAGCTACCTTGAAGAATTTCAAGGGAGTGGAGTTCAAAAACGAAGATTCTACGATCTACATGAATTTTCGTTTCCGGATGCAGAACAGGTTGGGCTTTTCAACGATCGACGGGAACCGGCTCGCTATCAGGAATTTCGATGCACGGGTCAGACGACTCCGGATGCGGGTCGATGGGTACATCTACACACCGAAACTTTCCTATAGTATCCAGCTGGCTTTTACAAGGGGAGACCAGGATATCGACGATACCGGAATACCGAATATCGTCCGGGATGCTGTCATCTTCTATAACTTTACGCCAAACTTTTACGTGGCCTTCGGGCTGAATAAATTGCCGGGAAACCGGCAGCGGGTCAACTCAAGCGGACAGCTTCAGTTTGCGGATCGCTCGATTGTTAATGCTGCAATGAACATCGACCGGGATTTCGGTATAAAGGCTTACTATAAGGGACACCTCGGCGATGCTACTTATCATCTTAAAAGTGCCATAACTACCGGAGAGGGTAGGGTGGCCAGCAATACCGATGCAGGTCTGGCTTACACGGGAAGAGGGGAACTACTTCCTTTCGGAGATTTTACGGATGACGGAGATTTTTCTGAAGGCGACCTGGTTCGTGAGCCTACCCCGAAGCTATCCATTGGTGGGGGCTACAGCTTTAATAAAGGAACTACCCGAAGCGGCGGACAGATCGGGTATTATCTGTTCAGTCCGGTTGACCTGGGCACGACTTTTATTGACGCCATATTCAAGTATAACGGCTGGGCTTACGCGGGAGAATACCTGCGACGTACCGTTAACGACCCTTATACCTACGATTCTAGCGGGGAAATGCTTTATGCTTTTGCCGGAGACGGCTTCAATCATCAGGTTTCGTATCTGTTCAAGAACTATTATGAACTTGCAGGGAGGTATACGCGCCTGACCGTGGCCGATGCGCTGCAACCCATTCTGGACGATACGGAAATTATTGAATTGGGGATAACGAAATACCTGAATAAGCACCGGATTAAGATACAGCTCAATGCCAATTACCATATCGAAAACGGTATTTACGATCTGTACGGAAACGGCAATCGCTGGGGCGGGGTACTCCAGTTTGAACTAGGTATCTGATATTACCTGATAAGAGATATAAAAAAGAAGGGGTCATATGGCCCCTTCTTTTTTATTGTCTTAACCTTTATCCTGTTCCAGGAACGGATACCGGTAATTAGTTGGTCCGTTGAAGGTTTCTTTGATGGTACGTGGGGATACCCAGCGCAACAGATTAATCATTGAACCGGCTTTGTCGTTTGTGCCGGAACCTCTTGCGCCACCAAAAGGCTGCTGTCCTACGACCGCCCCGGTACATTTATCGTTGACATAGAAGTTGCCCGCTGCCTGTCGCAAAGCATAGTTGGCTTCGGCTACGGCGTAGCGATCGTTTGCGATGACGGCTCCCGTCAAGCCGTACGGAGAGGTGCTATTAACCAGCTCAAGCGTAGCGTTCCAGTCTTTATCCTCGTACACGAAAATAGTCAGTACCGGTCCAAACAGTTCCTCCTGCATCGTTACATAGTCAGCCTTTTTGGCCAGGATAACCGTCGGCTGAATGAAAAAACCATCCTCCTTACTGTATTCGCCACCGACAATGATTTCGGCGTCTGCATCGTTTCCGGCCTGGTCGATGTATTTCGTGATCTTGTCAAAAGACTTTTCGTCGATGACTGCATTGACAAAGTTTGAAAAATCTTCTACAGGCCCTACCTTGATGCTCGCCAGGTCACGCTTCAGCAACTCTTGAAGTTCCGGCCACAGGCTCTTCGGAATATAGACTCTGGAAGCCGCAGAACATTTCTGCCCCTGGAACTCGAATGCACCACGTACAATCGCCGTGTTGGTAATCTGCACGTCAGCCGACGGATGGACGAGAATAAAATCTTTACCACCGGTTTCACCGACAATGCGCGGGTAACTTTTGTATTTGGTAATGTTATTTCCAATCGTTTTCCAGATTTCCTGAAAGACGGCTGTCGACCCGGTGAAATGTATTCCCGCGAAATCCGCGTGGTTGAATACGACTTCGCCGACATCCGGACCGTGTGCATAGATCAGGTTAATGACACCATCCGGAAGACCCGCTTCCTGAAGAATCTCCATAATAACCCGCGCGGAATAAATCTGGGTGTCTGCCGGTTTCCAGACAACCACATTGCCCATCAGGGCGACCGCTGTAGGAAGATTACCGGCGATGGCGGTGAAATTAAATGGAGTCAGCGCAAAAACAAAACCTTCCAGGGGACGCTGCTCCAGTCGGTTCCAGGAACCGGATGGCGATACCGGCGGCTGCTGAGCGTAGATTTCCGTCATATACTTCACATTGAAACGAAGGAAATCAATGAGCTCGCATGCAGAATCGATTTCGGCCTGATAAGCATTTTTCGACTGGGCCAGCATCGTTGCCGCATTAATTTTATAGCGGTATTTTGTCGAAATCAGATCCGCCGCCCGCAGAAAAATGGCTGCGCGCTCTTCCCATGGTAGCGCCTCCCAGGGTGACTTGGCTTTTAATGCGGCCTCTATAGCGTCCTGAACGTGTTTCTTCTCTCCTTTATGATAGTAGCCCAGCAAGTGTTTACGGTCATGCGGAGGCCTGATTTCTACTTTATTTCCGGTACGAACTTCCTTCCCGTTAATGAACATCGGAACATCGGCCTCTTCTGCCCGGGCGGCCTGCAAAGCTTGCTGCAATTGCACGCGCTCGGCACTCCCGGGACCATAATTCAAGACCGCCTCATTGACAGGGTTCGGAACATTGAAGAATCCTTTTAACATAAATCTTGCGTTTTTTAGTGTTAAACAAAGTTACCAAAAGCGACCGGGCTATCCAATTCAGTGGAGCCGCTGATGCGATTTTTATTACCTTTGTTAGGAATGAGAAGCTTGAGATTGCTGCTATTGCCCTTTTCCATCCTGTATGGCCTGGTGCTGAAATTGAGGCATTTCTTTTTCAACCGGGGCTGGGCGGCAAGCACTTCTTTTTCTCTTCCGACCTTGGTTGTCGGCAACTTACTGGTAGGTGGGACGGGCAAGAGCCCTATGATCTTGTATTTGGTAGGTTTGTTAAAGGATAATTACAAGCTCGCGGTATTGAGCAGGGGCTATGGTCGTAAAACCCATGGCTACCGCACGGTTTCCGAATCCGATAAAGCTTCCCTGACTGGCGATGAACCCCTGCAGCTTAAGAAGCAGTTTCCGGAAATTACGGTAGCTGTGGATGCCGATCGTGTTAACGCGATACGCAGATTGATGCTGGATCATGAGCTGGTTTTGCTGGACGATGGCTTTCAGCATCGGGCGCTGCGACCCGGCTTCAGTATATTAATGTTCGATTACCAGCGGATTTACGGGGCACGATGGCTGCTCCCGGCAGGCGATTACCGCGATACGTTCAATCGCGCCGGACAGGCTAACCTGATCGTGGTCTCTAAATGCCCGGAAAACTTGTCTATCGGGGAGCAAGCGCAGATCCGGCGGCGTTTCCAAGGGACCGCTGGTCTGAAGATCTTTTTTTCGACTTTGATTTATGGGGAATTGACGCCGCTTAGAGAGGACATTCAACCGATGCAGCTCCATCTGGAGCTGAACGTTCTTCTCGTGAGCGGGATCGCCAATCCTGCTCCGCTTGAGGCCTATATCAGCAAGCAGGTAGCTCATGTCCGCCACCTGGCTTATCGGGATCATCACCGTTTCGGCAGGATAGAGGCTGCCAGGATCAATAAAGCTTTCGGAGAGATGAATGAGCCGAAGGCCATACTCACTACCGAGAAAGACGCCGTGCGGCTTTTGGAGCTTAGCGAAAGCGTAGCCTTACCGTTGCATTCGATCTATTTAGTTCCGGTGAACATGAGATTTCTGGGAAATAATTCGGCGGAAGATTTTAATAAGGAAGTGCTGACGTATATACAACATAACAAATCATAATGGATCAGCTTTTTTACCAGACGACCAGCTACATCAAACAGCGTATCGGGGATTTCGAGCCTGAAATGGGGATCATTCTGGGTACCGGCCTGGGTGGGCTGGTGGGTGAAATTGAAATCGTAGCCCAATTGCCCTACGCGCATATACCAAACTTCCCGCTCTCTACAGTCGAATTTCATTCCGGTAAACTCATCTTCGGCCTTATGAGCGGACGAAAGATCGTCGCCATGCAAGGACGGCTTCACTACTATGAAGGCTACAATATGCAGGAGATTACGTTTCCCGTTCGCATCTTGAAGCTATTGGGGATAAAGCGGCTTTTTGTTTCCAACGCGGCGGGTTCCTTAAATCCTGCTGTCAGAAAAGGAGACCTGGTTCTGATAGAAGATCACATCAGCCTGCTGCCGGAGAGTCCCCTCAGGGGAGCAAACCTGGACGATATGGGACCGCGTTTTCCGGATATGAGCAGGCCTTACGACAAAGCATCCGTCGAACTTGCTCAGCAGATTGCGGATAAACATACGATACGGACGAAAAGGGGCGTTTATGTCTCGGTACCCGGTCCTCAGCTGGAAACCCGGGCGGAATATCGCTATATGCGTATTATAGGCGGGGATGTCGTGGGGATGAGTACCGTCCCGGAAGTGATTGTAGCAAACCACATGGGCTTGCCTGTATTCGCTATTTCCGTTGTCACGGACGAGGGCTTTCACGAGGATCTCCAGCCGGTGTCCTTTGAAGAAATTGTGTCGGTGGCGAAAGAGGCGGAACCGAAAATGACTGAAATTTTGAAAGAATTGATAGCTTTGTCTGCATGTTAGCGAGGTCCGCTTTTTTACTGTTTCTCGTTCTTTTTGTCATCAACAATACGCTCCATGCTCAGGAGGAAGGAGAGGAATGGGGGCAAGAACTGGACTCTCTTCGGGCCTTGCAGGACGCCGAGGAGGATACTATTATTTACAATGCCAGCTATATCCGGTACACCACGCTGAAACTGATGGAGGACCGGACCCAAACGGTTGGTATTGACACGACGCTCAAACATTTCCAGTATTATAATCCTCAGGTTCAGCCCTACAATCCTACCATGCATCTGGGAAACTATGGCCTGGCAACCCGCGATATGCTTTTTAACCCAACCAAAGAGATCGGCTTTCGTACGGGTTTTGAGGCGATGGAAAAATATTTGCTCCGGCCGGATTCCATCCGGTATTACCGCGCACGCTCGCCTTATTCCTCTTTGTATTTTGTTACCGGAGATCAGGTGTTCAGTGCAAAGATCGGCCAGAACATTAAACCAAACTGGAGTATTGGCGCAAATTTCGATGTGTCGCTTTCCAGAGGCTTTTACATCAATCAGCGCTACCACGATATCAAGCCGGCAATCTATTCCTGGTACGAATCTCCGAATAACCGCTA
>JBMDWN010000112.1:0-8006 GCA_048595275.1 Olivibacter sp.
TCAGTCGGGGTTTCTTCCGCCGAGGCGTAGCAATAGCCTCATCCATACCACCCAGGTAGGGGAAGCCCGGTGTAAAACCGATCATATGAACCAGGTATTCCGCTTCGCTGTGTCGGCGGATGACCTCCTCTTCAGTGAGTCGGTTATGTCGTGCTACTTCTTTCAGGTCCGGGCCATTATACCATACCGGTATATCTTTGGCCGGTGCTTCATCCGCCGTCTTGTCTGCTTCACTCTGGGATAACTGTTTGATATGCGCGATTACCTCGTCATAGCCGATTAAGACCGGGTTATAATATAGCGTAAGGCTGGTATAAGCGGGGACATACTCCAGGATGCCGGGCGGAAGGGCTTTATCCAGCTCAGCGATTAGCTGACGAATCTGCTGATGGATGCCTCCGCTGATCCGGTCTCCAAAGCTGGCCACTGCGCCAGTCTCTCCCAGGGGATGAAATGTTAAAGGGCTCTTTTCAGACATGGATTTTAAGGTAGGAATTTTTATGGATTTCGGAAAACAGCATCAGGCAATCCTGGCTCCGTCGGTCGCTTTTACCCATTCTTCGCGACCGCAGCGCTTACAATAATGTTTGCCGGGGTACAAATCGGCCACCTGTCCACAGAAAGCACAGGCATAAGTTCCCTGGTCGTCAATCAGGTTTGTGCGACTGTTGTAGCTTTTCGGTGTAACCGGAAGGCCGGGTTTCTGTTTTCCGGCCTCATAGAACAAGAGGCTGATGCTGCCGTTGGTTTCCAGTATCGCTACGCGCACCTGACCAAGGTGTTCCACGTTAGATTGTCGGAGCTCAGAAAAAAACTCGTCTTTGGCCAGGGTATCTCTTGAGATGTTGTCAATACAAAACACACCATCTTCTACAATGTAAACCGGTTTCCCTTCAACCCATTTTTCAATCCGTTCATTCTTAGCCGTTAAATAGGTGATGAGCCGGTATAGTACGATGATGGTCAGGCAGACAAAAATAGCCGGCACAATGGCCACGTCTTTATAGAACATCGGATCACCGGCTGCCGACCCGAGGCTAACAATGATGGCTACTTCAAAGATCGATAATTGACGCACGCCGCGTTTTCCGGAAAGGCGGATTACCGCAAGAACAATAATGAACATAATAGCAGTCCTGGCGAGCACCTCAACGGCGTAAGAAAGATCCAGGTCATGCAGAAAAACGGTTTGCCAATCGAAGTTCATATCAGAAAAGGAAACGGTGTTGTGGGTTGATTGTTTGGAATACGTGTCCAAAAGCGGGCCAGGAGAAATAAAGTAAAAAATAATAGCATCGAAATGAAGCACTTAAACCGGTCAGCCCAAAAAAATGCATTTCCAGTTTGCAGAATACGGCATAGTTTGTACTTTTGCCTCCGGAAAGTTGGCAGAGTGGTCGAATGCGGCGGTCTTGAAAACCGTTGACTGTAACAGGTCCGGGGGTTCGAATCCCTCACTTTCCGCGGCAAGGCTATCAGAAATGATGGCCTTTTTTGTTTTTTAAGATATTAAATCAAAAAGGACCTGTTGCCACCAGGACAGAGAACTTTATGCTAAAACATCCTTGTCTCGAAGGCTAGTGTTAAAATCAACGCACAGCACCAGGCGTTTTAAAATATAATTCGTTTCCAACAACAGACACAACAGGCAGCTCATTGTCCAATAACTTTATTATGACATGCTCAATTATAGCCTCTCCATTTTTACGTTCATAAAGATAGTGTTTATCTATCCTTTCAATATCCGGCGAGATAGATCTGTAGCTTTCAGTTCTTTTTATTACGGCTATAATTTTGTTTAAAGATTTTGTTAGCGACTCGTAGTTCTGCTTTGGATAAATTACTACGGTGAGGTAATTATTTGGCTTGGACTCGCTTTCTAGTGTCGATTCGCCGGAAAAAAAAGATTCTTTTCCGAATTGCTTGTAGTTTAGCGTGTCAAAGTTGATCGTATTTCCCAAATAACGATCTATGAAGGAAAAATCTAAATCTTTCCTTTGGGCTACGCCACTTATTGTTAGTAGTGATAGCACGGTGAGTAATAATAAGGGCTTGATTTTCATAAATTGCTACTTATAAAATATAATATTAGTCTATAATCCCTTATTTTGTTGGTAAAATGGTATTTTATACCTCTTTGTTTTTGTGTATTTTAGTTTTTATGTAAAAATACAGTGAAATTTGTAATTCTTTTTTGAATAGTTTTTATTTGTAATACAGAATTTACACACACATAACGATATAGTAACACGCCTATGGGAAAATAACAACTTGACCTCAGGTTTTCAGGTACAAACTCCCGAAACCTTCTCACTGCAGCAATTCAATCGACCAACACACACATTGCTGTATTGCTAAAAATCAAACACACAATCAACACATGAAAAGTAAAACTAATCTACAGCTATTGCTGTGCCTGCTTCTCTGTGCCCTGACGTTTAATAACGCGTTTGCGCAACAGAAAAGAATCTCAGGCAAAGTGATCGGCTCCGATGGGGAGCCGCTTCCGGGCGTATCAGTAAGCGTAACCGGAACTTCTGCAGGAACGTCAACCAATGGTGAAGGAATGTACTCCATCACTGTACCGACAGACGCAAAATCATTAACTTTTTCTTATATCGGCTTCAGCCCGCGAACAGTAGACATCGGGGATGAATCTTCTTTAGATGTTACACTGAGTGGAGACGCTACTGCGCTCAGCGAAGTCGTGGTCACCGGTGCATACGGTATCCGGTCTAATTCCAGAAATTTATCGTACAACGCTCAGGTGGTCAGCCAGGACCAGTTGAATACCATCCGTACTACGGATATCAATAATGCGTTGGCGGGTAAAGTAACCGGCCTTCAAGTACGAAGCCAATCCCCTGCTGCCCTTGGCAGGGAAACACAAGTTCGTTTAAGAGGGGTCAGTGGCCTTGGTACCGGGCAGGGAGCGGTATATGTAGTAAATGGAACCGTACTTCCGAACATCAACGACATCAACCTTGATGATATTGAAAGCGTGTCCGTCCTCCAGGGCCCGGCAGCTTCGGCGCTTCTGGGGTCGCAGGGGTCGAGCGGTGCTATCGTTATAACGCTTAAGGGTGGTCGTGAAACACCCGGAGCAGGGATAACCCTCAACCTTGGCGCGCAATTCGATAATGTATATGTCCTGCCAAAGTATCAGAATCTTTACGCAGGCGGATCTACAGGCGAGCTTATCCAGTATAACTGGGAGGAAGGGCAGCCTGAAGAATGGAGAGCGCTGGACGGAAAGTTCTATCACGATTATCAGGATGATGCCAGCTGGGGGCCTCGGATGACCGGGCAGGAATATATTCCCTGGTATGCCTGGTATGGTGGGCATTCCCGTTCTTATCAGACGACTGCACTAAATCCACAGCCGAACAATTCACGTGATTTCTTCGAGACCGGCATTACGCTCAACAATGGGGTGACCTTCTCCCAGTCTTCCGAAAAGTTAGATTTCAAGGCAGCTTATAACAACCAGTGGATTAATGGTCTTCTTCCGGAAAGCTCTCTGTCCAAACACAACCTGAATGTTACGACAGCCTATCGGATGTCTAAAAAACTGACACTTTCTGCGGACATCAATTACATCAATCGCCGTCTGAATGGCCAGATAGAAGATGGTTATGGGAGCACATCCACCGGCTCTTTCAACCAGTGGTTCCATCGGAACCTCGATATGGATATTATGAAAGAGCTAAAGAATATGAATCAAAACGGTGTTTATGGTAGCTGGAATAAGCAGAATCCAACTTCTTACGACCCTGCTAATCCTGATGCCTGGTACCGCGCCAACTACTGGTACAATCCGTATACAGATTTGATGTTTAATCCGCAGACCACTCAGACCGATCGTCTCTTTGGGAATGTAGCGCTGACATACAAAATTATGGATGGCCTCCAAATTCGAGGAACCTATCGCAAGCAACAGGAAACCTTTGTAAGTGAAGGCAGAACCTTTACTGAACTTCAGAACAGTGCTTACCAAACGGGTGTCTTCGGAGCCTATTCTACCTCGAATGGGTATTACAACCGGGAGAACCTGGAATTTTTAGCCACTTACGATAAAACCATTGATGACTTCTCCATAAACGGATCCGTTGGTACGGACTTTTACACCGGGACCTATAAAGACAACGGTGCCTCTACCAACCAGGGACTAGTCGTGCCAAACGGCTTTTTTATCTCCAACAGCCGGTTAACCCCAACAGTATCGAATACCCGCTGGACAGAAAAATACCGAGCTATTTTCGGGACAGCTACGCTGGGTTATAAGAATATGCTATTTGCGAATGCGACCTTAAGGAATGACTGGTATTCTACGCTGCCTGCAGAGGATAACGACGTACTCTCCAAATCCTTCGGCGGGTCTTTTGTCTTCTCCGATCTTATTAAGGAGGCAACTCCCTGGTTGAGTTTTGGTAAGTTACGTTACTCCTGGGGAGAAATTCCACAAGCTCTCGGACAAACCACGGGAAGATTCGGAGCTTACCGTTATCCGGGCATGAACTACACCATTGCCAACAATCAGTGGAATGGTAACATCCTGATGCCTACGCCGGATCAGCTGGTTGACCCAAATATCAAAGGTGCGGTGGAAACACAGCAAGATATGGGAATTGATCTCCGCTTTCTAAATAACCGTTTGGGAACCTCCTTCACATACTGGACTGGAAGCAGCGTCAATATGCCTTACGCGTTGACGGTGAATGGTGCAAGCGGTTTTACGTCCTATCTCACAAACATCGGTCGGATCGAAAAGAAAGGAATAGAACTTCAACTGACTGCACAACCCGTGATTACACCGAACTTCTCCTGGACGGTGAATCTGACTTACTCCGATCTCGTTAAAAACGATGTAGTTGAATTGAGTGAAGAGTTTGGTATAAGCCGGACCAATGCGGTAGCGAACGTGGCTTTTGGTGCACTACCGCAATTGTATCACGAAGTAGGTATGCGTTGGGGTCAGCTTATTGCGACAGGTATTGAGCGAAACGCTTCAGGTGTGCCTATTGTACTGGAAAACGGATTATACAAGCCCAGCACTAACGTGGTGCACTTTGGTAGTGGTCTTCCCAGACAGACGGGTGGTATGCAGAATACTTTTACTTTCCTGAAGAATTTCTCTTTGGCCGTGAACGTTGATTATTCATTCGGTGGAAAGTTTGCCTCCCTCTCCAATGCCTTCGGTTCTTATAGCGGACTCTTAGAACGAACAGCCGTAACCAACGACCGTGGAGCAAATGTGCGAGACGCTGTTGAAAACGGTGGCGGTGTGAAAGTAGTAGGAGTGAATGAGGCTGATGAGCCGGTAGAGTACTACGTAGATGCACGGGAATACTATCAAGGTATATTTGGCAACAGTACCCTCGATGAATTTATTTACGACCTGGACTTTATTAAATTAAGGGAACTTTCCTTTGGTTATGAGCTTCCGGTACAGAAATGGAATCTGAATCGATTCGGCGTGCAAAATGCGCACTTCTCTATTATAGGCAGAAATCTTTGGCTGATCCACGATAAGACCAATGGTGAATTTGATCCTTCGGAAATTAGTGGCGTGGTTGGAGAAACAGCCCAGTTACCAGGCACAAGAGGATGGGGTTTTAATCTTCGCGTTTCATTCTAGTATCCGGGAGCTATAAAAAGAAAAACAATGAAAAGAATATCCAAATACATGTACATAACTGCTTTGGCAATTACTTTTAGCAGTTGTAGTAAACTGGAAGATTTTGGTGATACAAATCTTAATCCAGGGGCGGTGAATAATCCCGTTATAGGAGGGTTATTAACCAATGTAGAGTCAGGAATGGGCGCTTACGCCTACAGTGATCGGGATGGGCTCTATGCCCAATACTTCTCCGAAACCCAGTATACTGATGTTTCTCGTTATACAAGGCCGGAACTCAGCTTTACCGGTAATTATAACGGTGCGCTGCAAGACTTGCAGAACATCATCAATACAGGAGAGAGCAATAATATGAGTGTTATTTCGAGGATACTCCAACAGTACATTTTTCTCAATATGACGAATCGTTGGGGAGATATTCCTTACAGCGAGGCTTTACAGGGTACGGAGAATTTCCGACCTAAATATGATCGTCAAGAGGATATTTACAAAGGTATATTTGCTGCTCTTGGTGAAGCCGTCAATGCTTTTGACAACTCTCCTGTATCCGGTGATATCATTTTTAATGGCAATCTGGATGCCTGGAGAAGGACAGCTAATTCAATCAAATTAATGGCCGCTATCCAACTGTCAAAACGAGTGCCCGGAACCGCTGATTTTGCTGCCGAGGCTTTCCGTGAAGCCTTGAGCGCTAATGGGGGCATAATAGCTGATAACAGCCAAAATTTCGACTTGGATTATCCCGGAGGAAATTATCAGAGCGTTTATTTCACCCGCTACCTGACTCGTCAGGATTTTGCGGAAAGCGCACCCATGGTAAGCTTACTACAAGATTTAAGTGATACCAGGCAAAGTGTCTATGGAAGCTCTACAGTAGGCGTGCCATACGGCCTCGTTCGTTTGGATGCAGAAGCCTTCACGGCGGCAAATTCCAACTGGTCAAGAATTCTTGCTCCATCCGCAAGGCCGGAAAATGCAACAGTTCCAATTATCTCTGCATCGCAGGTAGCTTTAGCCAGGGCTGAGGCCGCAGATCTGGGATGGACCAGTGAAAACTTAGCAACACTTTATGCCGGGGGTATTCAGCTATCGTTTGAACAGTGGGGGCTCACTTATAACCCAGCTTACGTTAATAGCTCAGGTGTAGCCTTAACTGCAGCCGGAGGTTCTAATGCTAATGCGCGCCAAATTGCTATTCAGCGCTACATCGCCAGTTATCCAGATGGAACTCAGGGTTGGAACATCTGGAGAAAGTCTGGATATCCTGAACTGACACCCTCGCAGAACCCATTGTCTGCAAGTGGCGAAATCCCTCGACGCTATGTTTATGCTGCTTCTGAGCTTACTAGCAATGAGGAAGCTAACAAAGAAGCCATTGCTAATCTGCCAGGCGGGAATACGGCTGAAGCGCGTATCTGGTGGGATCAATAGACCAGTAAAGATACCAAAGACGAAAATACCGTTTAGTACCGGTATGTTTCATGTGTGCGAAAGGCGGCCTGGGAAGGTCGCCTTAGCGTTTTTATAACAATCTGGAATACGTATTTTAGTGGTATGAAAAAAGCAAGTCATCTTATAGTGATCATTTCGCTTTTGGCCAATATGGTGCATCTTGGCATCTGGATCGTGCTTTTTAAAAAATTTAACAATCATACGCTAGCCCTGGCTGAATACGACGCTCTTTTAAAATTCATATCTGTTAGGCAGCTTGATTATGGACTTATTGGGTTAACAACCTTGAGCATCATCTTACACCTTACTGACTTCCGGTTCGGGCGCTTTGCCGTCCTGCTCATTCTGCAATTCTTTTTTTTATTTTTGTTTATCTGGGCGCACCTATAAAGAGGTGAACATCTAATAGCATCACATGACAAACACAATAAAGCTTCTATTACTCGGTTCCTTGTTTTTCGTCCGATCAACCGTATTCGGACAAAGCTCAGATTCCATTGCAGTCGTTGAAAAGGACTGGCAGATTATGCCTGTAGAAAGGGGAGTTGTATGGAAGAAAGGCCATTTTAATAATCTTTTTGAGAGCGAGCAAGAGATCAATCTGGTAGAAATAGACCTCCGTACATATCGCAGGAAAATCCGTTTAGCGGCAGATGCTAAAGAGTTAAAACCCACTTCGCAGTTTGCATCTGAAAACAAAGCCATGGTAGCCATCAATGGCGGTTTTTTCGACGTTAAGAACGGTGGTGCAGTGGATTATGTAAAAGTGAAAAATCAGGTAGTCAACCGCACAAGAGAAAAAAGCAGCCGGGCCAATGCCATCCTGCTGATCTCAAAGAAAAGAGTAGAGATCCTGCCGGACTCAGCTGTCGACTTCGAAATGCATAAAGCGCCGGACATACTTTTATCCGGGCCT
>JBMDWN010000113.1:0-2093 GCA_048595275.1 Olivibacter sp.
TTGGTTTACGATCAATTTACGGTCAAGAGAAGTATTTGATAAGTATTTGGTAAGCCTTTCCTAAACCTTTAGTCCTTAATTGTATGTGTTTTTTTACCCTATTACATAGCTCAATAAATACTTGCCCGACAGATTTTTAATTTGGGTTTGGATAAACGAAAAGATTTGTAGATATTTGCAAACTCTTTAGAAAACGAGTTATAACAGTACGAACAGCATAGTCATGTCAAGAATTTGTGATTTAACTGGGAAAGCGGCGCTTAATGGATACAACGTTTCGAATTCGAACGTTAAGACGAAGCGTAAATTTTATCCCAATCTGCAAACAAAAAAGTTTTTCATTCCGGAAGAAAACCGTTGGATCACGTTGAAGGTATCTACCTCCGCTATCAAGACCATCAACAAGATTGGTATCAGTGCGGTGATCAACAAGTTTATCAAAAAAGGATACGTATAACAATACCGCAGGGTTGCGGCATTAAGCATAGAATACAATGGCTAAAAAAGGGAATAGAGTTCAGGTCATTTTAGAATGTACCGAGCATAAAGAAAGCGGTTTACCGGGAATGTCCCGTTACATCACTACCAAGAACAAAAAGAACACAACAGAGCGGTTGGAAATGAAAAAATACAATCCGGTTCTGAAGAAAATGACTGTTCACAAAGAGATCAAATAATAACTTGTTTTTTCGGAGCAATCCGTAAAAAACGTAAACGATACAGAAAATGGCAAAGAAAACCGTTGCAACGCTTAAAACCGGTAAAGGTAAAGATTACACTAAAGTAATTACTGCCGTTCGTTCACCAAAAACTGGTGCGTACACGTTCAAGGAGTTAATTGCGCATAACGATCACATCAAAGACGCCGTAGAGGCCGCTAAAGAAATCGTTACAGAAAACGCTTAGGCTCATTGACTAAAGGTATATAAAAGCCGTTCCGCTTGCCGGAAGGGCTTTTTTTGTATGACATGGATATAGTGTGTATCTTTAGACCATCTCTTTCTTGCTCAATTATACATGGGATTATTTGATTTTTTTAAGAAAAAAGAAGAAGCCACGCCGGAAGTTCAGCAGGCGCTGGATAAAGGTTTGGAGAAAACCAAGGATGGTTTCTTTTCTAAGATCACCAAAGCGGTTGTTGGAAAAGCCACAGTGGATGAAGAGGTTCTGGACGATTTGGAAGAAATCCTCGTTACCTCAGATGTCGGCGTCAGCACCACGCTTAAAATCATCGAGCGGATTGAAGACCGTGTGGCGCGGGATAAATACGTCAGCACCACTGAGCTGAACGGCATCCTTAAAGAAGAGATTCAGGCACTGCTGGCGGAAAACAACAGCGACGATTTCTCCCGTTTCGAATATGGTACGCATAAGCCTTACGTGATCATGGTTGTTGGAGTGAACGGTGTGGGTAAAACGACTACCATCGGAAAACTCGCGCATCAGCTAAGAGCGGCCGGAAACCAGGTTGTGCTGGGGGCTGCCGATACCTTCCGTGCGGCAGCGGTGGACCAGATCAAATTGTGGGGAGAGCGTGTTGGAGTAAGAGTAGTATCTCAGCCTATGGGATCCGATCCGGCTTCTGTTGCCTTTGACACGGTCAAATCGGCCGTTGCCCATGGGGATGATGTAGCCATTATCGACACCGCCGGCCGCCTGCATAATAAGGTGGCACTGATGAATGAGCTGACGAAAATAAAGAACGTCATGCAAAAGGTCATTCCAGGCGCTCCGCACGAGATCCTGCTGGTGTTGGATGCGTCCACAGGGCAGAATGCGATTGAGCAATGCAAGCAATTCACGCAGGCGACCGACGTTAATGCGCTCGCGCTAACGAAGCTCGACGGAACGGCTAAAGGTGGTGTGGTCATCGGCATATCCGATCAATTTAAAATTCCGGTAAAATACATTGGTGTTGGGGAGAAAACGGAAGATCTGCAATTGTTCAACAAAAAGACTTTTGTAGAATCACTGTTTAAGTAGGGATTAAACTAAATGAAAACAAAAAATAGCAAAGAGGCCCAGCCCGCGAAGGGTCGGGTAAACGTGGTGACGTTAGGATGCTCCAAGAATATACACGATAGTGAGGTACT
>JBMDWN010000114.1:0-16408 GCA_048595275.1 Olivibacter sp.
TACCAGCCGTTTGATAAAGCTGGAGCTTATGGTATTCAGGAGTGGATAGGCAACTTCATTGAGCGCATTGATGGATCGTATCAAAACGTGATCGGGTTGCCTACTGCCCGCCTGTACCGGGAATTGCAAAAGCTGTTAAAGGACGAATCCCTATGAAGTTGATCGGTCTGCTATCGGATACTCACGGGTATCTGGATCCCGCAGTGCTCGTTCACTTCAAAGATTGCGATGAGATCTGGCATGCCGGAGATTTCGGAGAAAATGTGTCGGAACAGCTCGGCGACTTTAAGCCCCTGCGCGGTGTTTACGGAAACATTGATAATGCAACCTTAAGACTAAAACATCCTGAAGACCTGTTTTTTTACTGCGAACAAGTAAAAGTATACATCACGCATATCGGCGGTTATCCACCCCGGTATAATGCGCGGGTAAGAGAAGTCATAAAACAGCAGAAGCCTCAACTGTTTATCGACGGACATTCGCATATACTTAAAGTACTTTACGATAAAAATTTCGAATGCCTGCACATTAATCCTGGTGCGGCTGGCAGGCAGGGTTGGCATAAAGTAAGAACGATGATTCGCTTCAAAGTCGACGGAAGCAGAATCTTCGACCTGGAAGTTATTGAAATAACTAAATCAGAATAAAGTACTCAAACCTTTTCCAGTCAAGCGACTATAAACTGTCCTTCACTTCGAGGAGGAAGGTTTTCAATCTTTGCAGCGATTCGATAACCCTTTGATTTTCTTTCGCATCTGACTTATTTTTTTTCAGATAATCTCGGGCCCCCTGGAGGGTATAGCCCTTATCTTTTACCAGGTTAAAGATAATCCGGAAATTTTCCAGATCATCTTTGGTGAAAAGGCGGTTTCCTTTCTTATTCTTTTTGGGCTGAATGATATCGAATTCCTTTTCGTAAAAGCGAATTTGGGAGGCATTGACCTGAAACATTTCTGTAACCTCGCCCATGGTGTAGTACAACTTACTGATTTCCCGCTCTTTATAAGGCATACGAAGAGTTTTAATTTATATGAATCAAACATATACAAAAATGTGTTTATATGCAAGTTGAAGCATTTTTCTATCTTTAATGCTTATTTAGAAGTTTTTTGAGGCTTGATGCCTGGTAGTCGCTTATATGAATAACTCTTTTCTGGATCACATCAAGCACGCTTTTGAGGTTCCGCTTACGAATTCGGTCCTCATCTTCTGTCTGATCTTATTCATTATTTTATTTGCACCGATTCTCCTCAGGCGTATCCGTATACCGGGAATTATCGGGTTAATTTTATCCGGCGTACTCATCGGACCCCATGGTTTAAACATTCTGGAACGAAGTTCAGCAGTAGATTTGTTTTCGACCATTGGGCTTTTGTATATTATGTTCATTGCCGGACTTGAACTGGATATGAATGAGTTTCAGAAAACCAAGCATAAAAGTTTGCTTTTCGGGCTCTTTACCTTTTCCGTTCCCATCCTGATTGGTTACCCGGTATGTTATTATGTGCTGGGTTACGATCAGGCAGCTTCGGTAATGATTTCCAGTATGTTCGCCACCCATACGTTGGTGGCTTACCCGATTGTGAACAGTTATGGGATATCCAAGAACCAGGCTGTCGCCATTACCATAGGCGGTACTATTCTGACAGATACGGCTGTTCTGATCATTCTGGCGGTTATCGTGGGTTCTTCCCAGGGACAGCTGAACCAGGATTTCTGGATTCGCCTGGGGATTTCTTTTGCTTTGTTTCTTGGTTTTATGTTTCTGGTTGTCCCGCGGGTAGCCAAATGGTTCTTTCAGCGGGTGGAAAGCGAAAAAACTTCGCACTATATCTTTGTCCTATTTATCGTCTTTCTGGCAGCATTTTTAGCAGAGATCTCCGGGCTGGAACCGATCATAGGGGCCTTCGTTGCCGGCCTGGCCTTAAACAAATTGATCCCGCACTCTTCGGCTTTAATGAATCGGATCGAATTCATCGGGAATGCCATTTTTATCCCCTTCTTTTTGATCAGCGTGGGCATGATTGTGGATGTACGTGTGTTGCTAAGCGGCCCTCAGGCTTTGGTCATCGCCTTCACCCTAACGCTGGTCGCCCTAAGCGGAAAATGGATCGCCGCCTGGATTACCCAACTGGTTTTCAAGTACAGCGGACCACAGCGACAGGTAATATTCGGTCTGAGCAGCGCACATGCCGCGGCAACCCTGGCGATTATCCTGGTGGGCTACCGTTATGAGATTATTGACGAAAACGCGTTGAACGGAACGATTGTGCTGATCCTGATCACCTGCATCATCGCGTCCATGGTTACGGAGAACGCTTCAAAGAAAGTGGTTTTAGCAGGTGAGCAGGATGCCATGCCGGATATCAAGGAGGAAATCGGACAGGAACATATTTTGCTGCCCATTGCCAATTTGAACAATATGGAAAATCTGCTGGATTTTGCTACCCTGATCAAGAACAAGAAATCGCCGCATCCGATCACGGTTCTCTCTGTAGTGGCCAATAATCAAATGGCTGAAGAAAATTTAAAGAAGGCACGTAAAAACCTCGATTCCACAGCTAAATACGCTTCGGGAAGCGAAACCAAGGTTCAGGTGATGGCCACCATAGACCATAACCTGGCAGGTGGCATCAGTCGGGCTGCTCGGGAAATCACTGCGGACTGTATTCTGCTCGGGTGGCCACGCCAGGCGAGTATCATCGATAAAATGGTGGGAGAGCGAACCGAAAGTATACTCAACAGGACGTCGATCAACCTGATCATGTGCCACATTGAAAAGAGTTTCGTTGCAACAGAGCGGGTCGTCCTGTTTTGTCCTCCTATGGCGGAAGATGAAATGGGCTTCAGTTTCTGGATCAAAAAGGCATGTATGCTGACAAAGGAGCTTTCCAGTCATCTGCTTTGCGTCTGTAATATCCGCTCTGAAGAATCGATCAGAACCTTATTGAAATCGGAGAAGCTTTCTCCGAACATTAAGTTCACGGTTTATAATCAGTGGGATAATACGGAGAAGCTTAAGCGCTTTATCAAACCAAATGATTTCATCGCATTTGTCTCTGCGAGGTCGGGAGATGTATCCTACAGACCTGCGTTCAACGATATCGCAAAAAAATTAGACCGCTTTTATAAACAAAACAGTCGTATCGTTATTTATCCTAACAGAAGAGCGAATATCGTGTTTGATCCCTACGACGATGTAGGAGGCGTAAGCACAAATTCCGGTTTCACTCAGTTAAAGCAGGTGGGGAAACGTTTTGGTCATTTGCTGAATTTCCCCGCTGCGCAAAAGCAACATAAACAACAACATGGCAGACAAAATTAGTTTCAAGGCGTACAATAGCCTGGAGGTTCCAAACGAACCCATCATACCTTTTATTGTCGGAGATGGTATAGGTCCTGACCTATGGCGTGCAAGCGTAAGGGTGTTTGACGCAGCCGTGGAAAAAGCTTTCGGAGGAAAAAAGAAAGTGCAGTGGATGGAAGTCCTGGCCGGCCAAAAGGCGTACGACCAAACCGGTGCGTGGTTGCCGGCAGAAACCCTTCAGGCTTTGAAGGACTACCTGGTATCTATTAAAGGTCCGCTGACCACCCCGATCGGGGAAGGTATCCGGTCGATCAATGTATCCATCCGGCAGCAAATGGATCTGTACGTATGCCTTCGGCCCCTGCACTATATTTCCGGCGTACCCTCTCCGGTAAAGCATCCTGAGCGCGTGGACATGGTGATCTTCCGGGAGAATACGGAAGATATCTATGCAGGTATAGAATTCAACGCGGGAACGGAGCAAGCGGATAGACTGACCAGGATACTGAAAGATGAATTCGACGTTCAGTACCCGTTCAAACCACAAACTTCACTGGGTATCAAACCAGTTTCGCAAGAAGGATCGGAGCGGTTGATTGAAGCGGCAATACGGTATGCAATCGATCATGGCTTACCTTCAGTGACCCTGGTTCACAAAGGCAACATCATGAAATATACGGAGGGTGGCTTTAAGAAATGGGGGTATCAGCTTGCAAAAAATAAATTTTCCGGTCATATCATTACCTGGGACGACTGGGAGGCGGAAAAGAAAAGGGGCGGAGAGGAGCAAGCCAACGCTATGCTGGACCGGGCCAGGGCGGACAAGAAAGTGCTGCTGAAGGACGTAATAGCCGATAATTTCCTGCAACAGATTATCCTGAATCCACAGGATTATTCGGTGATTGCTACCCTGAATCTGAATGGCGATTATATTTCAGACGCCGTCGCCGCAGTTGTAGGCGGCATCGGTATCGCTCCGGGCGGTAACATCAATTACGAAACCGGACATGCGGTCTTTGAGGCAACTCACGGTACGGCTCCCCGCTTCGCCGACACGGATACCATGAATCCGTCGTCGCTCATTCTCAGCGGAGCCATGCTTTTTGACTACCTTGGCTGGAATCCGGTAGCATCACGAATTCGGGAGGCATTGGCCCGGACCATTGCTGGCCGGGACGTCACCGTAGATTTTTATAATCAAATGGAAAATGCTCGACTGCTAAAAACCAGTGAGTTTGCTGATCGGATCATTTCAATGCTGTAAAAACACCGTTTGTCCCGATAATCGTTCTAACGTCTTTATTTTTTTGTAGGTTTGTAATTAGCGTTTCAACGCTTCAAGAATTATCTGAACTATGGCCAAAATCTTGTTGGTAGAAGATGACACTACTTTTTCGACAATACTAGAAGGCTTTCTAAAGAAAAACGGGCATGAGGTTGAC
Organism: Olivibacter sp.; assembly: GCA_048595275.1. Lineage (GTDB taxonomy): Bacteria > Bacteroidota > Bacteroidia > Sphingobacteriales > Sphingobacteriaceae > Olivibacter. Next base: position 4,750 of record JBMDWN010000114.1, read on the forward strand.
GTCAAATACAATGTCAAATCAAGTGTTGCGGTATTGGACGAAGGTTTTGATCTGATTTTGCTGGACTATAGATTGTCAGACGGTACGGGTCTGGATGTTATGGATCGCATCATTGCTAAAGAGCTTTCGGTGCCGGTTATCATCATGACCAGTTTTAACGATGTCCGCACCGCCGTTAAAGCAATGCGTCGAGGGGTATTCGATTACATCACCAAACCGGTAAATCCGGATGAATTGCTGATGATCCTGAATGAGGCTTTAAAAACGCAGAAGGCAGGCGTAAATTTACGTTCCGGAAAACCTGGCGAGTCCGCTGAAAAAGGACTTAGCGGGGATCAGGATTACGTTGAGGGAAACAGTCTGGCGGCTAAGCGACTCCGGGAATACATTCAACTCGTTGCACCAACCGATATGTCTGTGCTTGTCCGGGGTGAAAGCGGTACGGGAAAAGAGTACGTAGCCCGCTCAATTCATAAAAAGAGCAAAAGAGCGAATCAACCTTTCATATCCATTGACTGCGGTACCCTTTCGAAGGAATTGGCTGCCAGTGAACTGTTCGGCCATATAAAGGGGTCTTTTACCGGAGCATTGAGCGATAAACGGGGGCAGTTTGAGGAAGCCAACGGCGGAACCTTGTTTCTGGACGAAATTGGTAATCTCAGTTATGATGTGCAGGTGAAATTGCTCCGGGCGTTACAGGAACGCGTAATTCAGCCCATTGGTGCAAACAAACAGGTCAAGGTAGATGTGCGCGTCATTGCGGCTACGAATGAGGAACTGCTTGGCCCGGCTTCAACCACGAATTTCCGGGAGGATTTATACCACCGGATAAATGAGTTTGAAATTATCGTTCCGGCGCTGCGCGATCGGTCTACCGACATGGATACCTTCGTTGACTATTTCATCGCAAAAGCGAATGGGGAACTGGCCAGGCAGGTGGAACGTCTGTCACCGGATGCCGAAAACCTGATCAAAAAATACGACTGGCCTGGGAATTTGCGGGAATTAAAGAATGTTATCAAGCGTATGGTGCTGCTGACAAACGGACCACAAGCTGAAGTCGCCGCATTACCGGATGAGATGGTGCTTTCCATTCGTCATCAGGAACAAGGACTGGGTACGGAACAAGCGGCTGAACCAACATCCAGGCCCGCAGATCTTAAATCGCAGAGCGAAGCGCATGAGAAGCAGTTGATCCTGGATGTTCTCCAACAGGTGAAATACAATAAAAGTAAAGCAGCCCAGGTATTGAATATCGACCGGAAGACCCTTTACAACAAACTCGACAAGTACGGGATTCACTGATTTTCAATTATTTCTTGCAGGTTTTACGGGGAAGTGCTAGTTTAGTGGAAACTAAACGACCTTTTATTATGACATCCCTGCATTATGTCTGCGATCTTCCGCAAATGTTACGAAGCTATCTTATGCGTCATCGGGACAGATTGCCCGAAAGCATCAACTCCAGGCATTTTAAAATCCAACCTGAACATGGTTACGGCATTGAAGATGCGGATTCAAAACCGGAGGATTACAGCGAGACATTTCAGATGCGTTTGTGTTTTCTGCACAAGCCGGAGCCGTTGGAGGATAAGGTGGTCCGCCATCACTATACCTACGAGATCACCTATTCGATGCTGGATCATATTGTCGACGCGAGGATACTGGAGGCGAAAAACTAATTCTTCATTGTATCAATATTTATACAAGCGACTGGCGTTGACCCTTCAATTATTTTTCTATTTTTCCGCTGCCAAACCAATCTCATCCCTTCATTAAGCTAGGAATAGTTGTTAACGAAGTCGCTTTAGCGCGTATAAGATACTATGAACAATAATTTACTTAGAAACGGACTGGTTGCCGGACTGGTCTTCATTCACGGATTTGTCTTTCCTCAGGAGGAGGGTGGCTACAAGTTACCTCCACCGGCTATTCAGGAACTGGTTGATGCGCCTGGTGCGCCGGAGCTTTCATTTTCTCCCTCCGGGGAACAGTTCCTGATGCTGACCCCACCCTCGTATCCAAGCCTTAAAGAAATTTCTATGCCGATCATTGGGCTTGCCGGCCTCAGGGTTAACCCAAAGAACAGCACGACGGAGGCGGAAGTCTCGGGAAAGTACAGTTCGATGATCCTGATGGATGTGAATGGCGAAGAACGCTTATTTAAGGGATTGCCACAAGAATACCGGGCGGGGGATGTCCAGTGGAGTCCTGACGGTGCCTATCTTGCGTTCAGCAACACGACTGATAATGGCGTTGAATTATGGCTGGCCGACCTGAAATCGATGCAAGCCAGGCAGCTTATTCAGGTTCCCCTTAACGCCATTTTAGGAGAGCCGTTTGAATGGTTGTCTGACTCTAAAAATCTACTGGTGAAACTTCTGATTGAAGACCGTGGCGAGGTACCGGAACCAAGTCCCGTACCCGTATCTCCGGTTATTCAGGAGAATCTGGGAAAGACTACCCCATCAAGAACATATCAATACCTGCTTCAGGATCCGCACGACGAAAGCCTGATGGATTTCTACCTCACCTCGCAGCTTGCGTTGGTATCCCTGGACGGATCCAGTTCCCCGATTGGCGAGCCCGCTATCTTCAGAAAAGTTTCCCGATCACCGGATGATGCTTTTTTACTCGTTGAAAGAATTGTAAAACCCTATTCTTACCTCGTTCCTATTAATTATTTTCCATACCATGCGGAAGTTTGGGACAAAAAAGGCGGCCTGGTTAAAAAACTCCACGAAGCGGCACTCAATGAGAACATGCCGATTGGTTTTGATGCTGCCGCAAGTGGGCCAAGGTCTTTCCAGTGGCGGAATGATGCCCCTGCAGAATTGTTCTGGATAGAGGCGCTGGATGGCGGAGATCCGGAGGCAAAGGTGGATTTTCACGATGCGGTTTACCGGCTTCGGGCGCCTTTCAATTCCACAGCGGAAAAGCTTTTCGGGTTGAAATTCCGTTTCGCCGGTTTTCACTGGCTGGATGACGATGGCGCCCTGGTCGAAGAGCGCTGGCGTAAATCAAGACGATCCAGGTTAAGTCTCTTCAGCCCGGATAAGATTGATACAATTCAGACCATTACTGAACGCTCTTCAGAAGACACCTACAGTGACCCCGGGCATTTCGTGTCGACTAAAAATGCTTACAATAAGGAGATTTTACTAAGAGGAAAGAAAAAAGGGCTTCAAGTATTTACCATAGGTAACGGAGCCTCAGCAGAAGGGGATCGTCCCTTTTTATTAGGGTGGAACCTGGGCAGCGATCAGAAAGACACCTTGTTCAGATCACAGGCCCCTTTTTATGAGGAACCCGTTCATTTTATGAACAGCGGGCAGGTGGTGATCTCAAGAGAGAGTGCAGATGATAATCCAAACTATTTTTTAAAAACCCTGAAAGGCGGTAAGGAGAAGCCTTTAACCCATATCGAACACCCTTATCCGGGCTTAAAAGGGGTAAAAAAAGAACTGCTGTCTTATAAGCGTAAGGACGGCGTGCCGCTTTCGGCCAGCCTTTATCTGCCTGCGGACTTCAAGCAGGGAGACCCGCCACTGCCGGTATTGATCTGGGCCTATCCCAGGGAATTCAAGAGCCTCGCGGCTGCCGGGCAGGTAAAAGGATCTCCTTACCGTTTTACCCGCCTGGCCTTTCGTTCCCCGGTATTCTGGGTAACCCAGGGCTACGCTATTCTTGATCAGGCTGACATGCCCATTGTCGGGGAAGGCGATCAGGAACCGAACGATACGTTCATCGAACAGATCGAGATGAATGCGGTAGCGCTAATCGATTATGTCGTTGGCAGGGGTGTTGCAGACCGGGAACGTATAGCGGTTGGCGGACATTCTTACGGCGCGTTCATGACCGCCAACCTACTGGCCCATACCGATTTGTTTGCTGCTGGAATAGCGCGGAGCGGAGCTTATAACCGTACCCTGACCCCTTTTGGCTTCCAGGGAGAATCCAGGACTTACTGGCAGGCAAAAGAGGTGTATGACCGCATGTCTCCCTTTACCTACGCCGACCGGATCAAAAAGCCGCTGCTGATTACGCACGGTGCAGACGACGAGAATTCCGGAACCTTCCCGATCCAAAGCGAGCGCCTGTATAGCGCGATCAAGGGTCATGGCGGAACTGTTCGCTTTGTATTGCTGCCTAAGGAGTTCCACGGTTACCGGTCGCGGGAATCCCTGATGCATACCTTTTATGAACAAGATGCCTGGCTGGACCGCTATGTGAAAAATAAAAAATCAACCCATGAATAAATTCAGAAGTGTATGTCTGGCATCCCTGCTATCCTTATCTTCCCTGGCGAGTACGGCGCAGGAACTCTTAACGCCAAAAGCTTATTTCGGTTTTAACATCGGTGATAATTATCGTCTGGCTAACTACACCCAACTGGAAGAATATTTCAGCAAGCTGGCCAGCCAGTCGGACCGGGTTAAAACGGAAGTAATCGGACAAACGGAAGAAGGCCGAAACCAGTACATATGGATTGTATCTTCGCCGGAAAACATCCGCAACCTGTCCCGGTATAAAGCGCTTTCCCAACGGTTGGCCAGAGCGGAAGGACTGAGCCCTGAAGACGCGAAGAAACTGTCGGCAGAGGGGAAATCTGTTGTTTGGATTGACGGAGGTCTGCACGCTAACGAAACGGTAGGAGCCCACCAGCTGATTCAAACGTACTATGAGTTGCTGAGCCGGAATGATGAGGAGACCAAAACCATTCTGGATAATGTGATTATTCTCCTTTCCCAGGTGAACCCGGACGGGCAGGAGCTTATGAGCAACTGGTATATGCAGCATGAGGACAGTACCAAGCGGAACCTTCAGGTACCGCGCTTGTACCAAAAGTACATAGGCCATGACAATAACCGGGATTTCTTCATGATGAATATGAAAGAAACCACTAACATCAGTCGCCAGCAATACATCGAATGGATGCCTCAGATTATATATAACCACCACCAGCGTGGTCCTGCAGGTTCGGTTCTCGCAGGTCCTCCGTATCGGGATCCGTTTAATCATGTATTTGATCCGCTGGTCATCACGGGTATTGACGGCGTGGCAGCCTCCATGCACAACCGGCTGAATACGGAAGATAAACCCGGATATACACGCCTCAGTGGTTCCGTATTCTCCACCTGGTGGAACGGAGGATTACGTACCACGCCGTATTTTCACAATATGATCGGTATCCTGACGGAAATAATCGGCAATCCCACGCCCGAAGAGGTACCCTTGATTCCAGAACGTTTAATTCCGAACAATGCCACACCTAATCCGGTAACGCCACAGGCCTGGCCCTATAAAAAGTCCATCGACTATTCCGTATCACTCAATTACGCAATCCTGGATTATGCCAGCAGACATCGGAACGAGCTGCTCTTTAACATTTACAAGATGGGAAGAAACGCCATCGACAAGGGGAGTCGGGATAACTGGACCTTGTATCCGAAATACGTGGATTCTCTGGAAACGGCCTACCGGAAAGATGCTCCCGATTCGGGCAACGAGGCCAGTAGCAATCGGCAGCGGTCAGCAGTACCTTCCGCCTATTTCGAACAGGTCTTCGGACAGTCTGAGTTCCGGGATGCCCGGGCTTATATCATACCCGTTGAACAGGCTGATTTTCCGACGGCGGTTAAATTTGTCAATGCACTGATCAAATCAGGTATCCAGGTACACCAGGCCGGGGAGGCCTTCAGCTTTGGAGGAAAGCAATACGGCAAAGGCTCTTATGTCGTTAAAACCGCTCAGGCCTTCCGCGCGCATGTGCTGGATATGTTTGAACCTCAGAATCACCCGAACGATTTCCAGTATCCGGGCGGGCCACCCGTCCGGCCATACGACGCGGCAGGATGGACCCTGGCCTACCAGATGGGCGTTGTGTTCGACCGCGTAACAGAAACGGCAGATTTTGCTCTCGAAGCCCTACCATATGGTGAGTTGCAGGGTGCACCTGCGACGTCATTGCCTGCTTCCAAAGCCGGATACTTCATCCATCCCGCGCAAAACGATGCTTTCACGTTGGTGAATGATCTGCTGACAGCAGGCTTTCCCGTCTGGAGAATAACGCAGATCGTTGAAGGTGAAACACCTGACGGGTCTTTTTACGTCAGCCAAAAAGCTCAGGAGTTACTCAGCAAGCGAGCTGCTGAACTTGGCGTTAACCTTTCTGCAGCCAGTTCCAAACCGGCAAAGCTCCAGCCGGTCAAGCGGTCCAGGATAGCGCTTTTCGATCAGTATGGCGGATCAATGCCTTCGGGCTGGGTTCGCTGGCTGATGGAACAATACCATTTTCCATTCGAGGTAATTTATCCGCAGGATATCGACGCTGGCGGTTTAAGAAAAAAGTACGATGCCGTTCTTTTTATCAGCGGCGGGATACCCCCGGTTAACCGGAACGGTACAAGATCTTACAGTAGTCGGCAGCCGGCCGCAGAGGACGTACCGGAAGAATTCAGACCCTGGTTGGGCGAATTTACCACGGAGACTTCGCTCCCTCAGATTCGTAATTTCCTGCAGGAGGGTGGGGTCGTAATAACGGTGGGAAGCGCAACCAATTTGGCTTACCACCTGGATCTGGGCGTTAGCAACGCGTTGGTCGACACCGAGGCAGACGGAGAGGAAAAGAACCTTAACGGAGATCAGTTTTACATTCCAAGCAGCATCCTGGAAGTCAGCGTGCAGGATAACGAGCCTGCGAACTGGGGTTTCGAAGAAACCCTTCCCGTCGTGTTTAACAATAGTCCTTTGTTCCGCATTCCGGAATCAACCAGTGTTGTTAAACCCTTGCTGACTTTTGAAAAGGAGGAACCGCTTTTGAGTGGCTGGGCCTGGGGGCAACACTATCTGAAAGGAGGGGTTGCGGCGTTTTACGCACCGGTGGGCAAAGGTACCTTTTATGCTTACGGACCTGAAATTACATCAAGAGGGCAGTCGCACGTAACCTTCAAAGCCTTATTCAACCAGCTCTTCCGCTAAGGGTTTGCCTTGGCGTTGATTTTTGGTTTTCCAATACAGGAGATAGGCGAGGGCCAGGGCGGTGGTGAACACGCTACCATAGAAGATCATAGGTACACGACTCAGGGCGTCCTGGTAAATCCATCCGGAAATCAGGGCGCCGATGCCGATGCCCGCTTCCAGGGCAATGTACATGGTTGCCATCGCTTTACCGCGATGAGCAGGTGTACTCAGCTCGACCGTCCAGGCGTTAACGGCCGGTGAAAGAATGCCGGTTGCAACGCCGTAAAGTGCGCCGGAAATCCAAAGACCCCAGCCGGTTGAGCTCATGGCCAGAACAGACAAGGCGAGGAGAAGCAAGGTTAATCCGGCAAGGGAGACCTTAACGCGGCCGTACTGATCGGACACCCTTCCGGCGAAGAATCGCACCAACAGAGAAAAGACGGTAAATACCATGAAGAATAACCCTTTATTCTGGAAACCCAGATGGGCGGACCAGTCGGGTATCAGCGTTAACAGAATCCCGTAGGGCATATACGAGAGAAAAGTAACGATTCCCGCGGGCAAAACTTGAACGTCGATGATATCCCTTCGGGAAATACGCAGCAAAGACCATTGAAAGGTTTGACGGCTATTCAATGTTTCCCGCACATTCATAATTATAAGTATGGAAAGAAGCGCCAGTAGGGAGGAAAGGTAAAACAGTACGTCGATCGAATAGTATTGTGTAACCGCACTGCCCATAGCCGGTCCTACCGCCATACCCGTACTAAAACTGATACCGTGGATGCCCATGGCTTCTCCCCAGCGATTTTTCGGGATAACATCTGCGATATAAGCGGCGGTTGCCGTTGGCTTGAAACCGGTGGAAAAACCGTGAATCAGGCGGATAAATAAGAAGCCTGATACGGACGTGAGTACCGGATAAAGTAGCCCGCAAAGGAAACAGACGATAGACCCGATCGCCATGATCGGTACCCGTCCGATGGTATCCGTCAGCTTACCACTGAACGGCCTGGATATACCAGCGGTCAGGGTAAACAGCGCAATAATGAGCCCTTTGTATTCTGCGCCGCCCAGGCTACTCAGGTAATCCGGAAGATCCGGTATCAACATATTAAAGCTGGCCGAGAACAGAAAGGAGCTCAGGCAAAGCAGGATAAATTGTGTAGAGTATATGGAGGCGCGCATGCGTGTAAGAAATACTAAGAGCGGCAAAGATATGAATTTGAATTATTTGCAAAAAATCAGGCAAAATGTTTCTGAAAGGAATAAATTCCTATATTTAAGGAATTTATAGTATAATTTTTTCAAACATGAATGAAGGAGTAGTAAAGTTTTTTGATGAAAGTAAAGGTTATGGTTTCATCACTCCAACAAAAGGCGGTAAAGAGGTTTTTGTTCACTCGTCCGGATTAATGGACAAAATTCGCCAGAACGATGATGTTTCTTACGACATTGCAGAAGGAAAGAAAGGTCCGAGTGCAGTAAATGTTAAGTTGATCTGAACGTAAACAAAAAAAGGCATCCCGAACCGGGATGCCTTTTTTTGTTTGCAGGATGAGAATGTCGATTACATCGCAAAACCTAAACCAACGGTCCAAACACGGTTCGTCAGTTTATTTTCCGGGAAATATTCGTTGTTGCTACCCCGGATGTCAGTCAGACCCATTCCGTAACCACCATGGATCATCAGTCCGTTCGTTAACTGGAAGCCAGCAATGAAATTCAAACCAAAGTCCGTTGTTTTCAAGGTGTTTGAACTACCAAAGCTAAAGTCTCTGGTTGTGAGACCGCCGGTTACATCCTTATCGTATTTACGATTTCCTGATATACCGAACGCTACATAAGGACCTGCACCCACGAAGAAACTACCTGCTGAGGTCGGAAATTTAGCTACGAAATTTACCGGAACCTCGATCCACATGGTGTTTTCTGTTACCCTTCCAAATTGACTATTCGTCAATTCAGCACCTTTACCTTGCAAGGATACACCTGGCTGGATGTAAAACCAGTCGGTGGCGATTGGAGCGTCTAAAAACGCTGTTACGTGAAAATTTGTGGTAGACGCAGACTCGGTAGCCGAGCTTGGCGTACTGAAGCGATAATTCGGGAAGTTGACACCAGCCTTCAATCCCCAACCCATTTCCTGTTGTGCGAAAGCTCCTGTAGAGAAGATTGCACCAATGGCAAATAATAATACTTTTTTCATATGTTCCCTTGTTTAATATAAATTCACCATCGGTATGCAAGTCTTGAGCCAAATCTTCAAAATAAAACAAGTCGCTCATTTTAAAAGCGTTTTCGATGTTTGCCGGGACAATGATTTGTCTTGTTTTTCGGACAGTTTAGAACAATCTAAGCTGATTACCTGTCATGGATCCGGAGGATTCTGACGAATTAAAGTTCGATATGGTTACCCCCATAAGCCGTATTGCTGTTGGAGAAGCAATTAGCTCGCGCAGGAGTTTCCCGGCTATGTCATAAAATAGTTCAGCCTTGCTCGGAATGGGATGTGGAAAGGAAACCTGGCGATTGGAGATGGTAAAATCCGGAAATTTTATTTTAACCGTAAGGGTTTTACCTTCAAGGTCTTTCTTCTGCAGTCTCCCCGCCACCCGTTCACAGAGCCTGCGCAGCTCCCGATCCAAATCTTCCCATTCAAAAAGGTCCTGCTCGAACGTATCCTCCGCACCAATGGATTTTACCTCCCGAAAGGGCGTAACCGGCCGATTGTCGATTCCCCGGGCAATCTCGTAATAAAATCGCCCGATCTTACCGAATACGTGTAGTAATTCATTAAGGGTTTTCTTTTTGAGGTCGGAGCCGTAAAAGATTTGCATTTCGTGCATCCGTTGCGCGGTAACCCGGCCGATTCCGTGAAACTTTTCGATGGGCAGAGCCTCTATAAACCGCTCCACTTTTGAAGGTCCGACGAAGGTTAGCCCATTTGGTTTATCCAGATCGGAAGCAATTTTAGCTACAAATTTATTGACTGATACTCCGGCTGAAGCCGTCAGCTGGAGCTCTGTCTCAATCGCCTCGCGAATGGATTTTGCAATATCAAGCGCCGAGCCGATATGCTGCTTATCTTCTGTAACGTCCAGGTAGGCTTCATCCAGTGATAGAGGCTCGATCAGGTCGGTATACCTGGAAAAGATAGAACGGATGTGTTTGGAAATGTCCCGGTAAACATCGAATCTGGGCGGAACGAAATGTGCGGTGGGACAACGTTTAAAGGCTTGCATGGAAGACATCGCCGAGCGTATACCAAATTTACGGGCCTCATAGCTTGCTGTGGCTACCACACCACGTTTATCGGGCTGACCGCCCACTACTACCGGAAGCCCCCTTAATTCAGGGCGATCCCGTTGCTCGACTGAAGCGTAGAAAGCATCCATATCAATATGGATAATTTTCCGGTTCACTAAGCTTTTTTACTCAGCAGATTCATCGCGAGGTTTTCCAGGTGATCCAGATCAAAAGGCTTCTTAAGGTAACTGTCAGCACCGGCCTCTTCCGCAAGCGCTGCGAGGTTGCTGTTTGCCGAAAACAGGATAACAGGTATGTGTTTCAGATGTTCGGTTTTCTTTAACAGCTGTGTGGACTTAACACCTCCCAGACCCGGTATCCAGTTATCGATCAGAATAATATCCGGCTTCGCTGCCTCAACCTGCTCAAGTATATCTTTACTGTGCGGGGATGATATCACTTCGAACTGGAGGTTTTCAAAGACGACTGTGCAGAAGAAAAGGATATCTTCGTCGTCGTCTAAAATGAGTATACGCTGTGACATATTTATGAGTTGTTTTGATTGTTTGCAATGGGAATACTGAACGAAAACTCTGAACCGGTACCCGGCTCACTCTTAACATGAACTTCACCACCGTGTCTTTTAATGATATCGGCAGAGATAAAAAGGCCTAATCCTAAGCCTGAAATCTGAGAAGATGATTCTTCCACCCGGAAGAAGCGGTCGAAGACCAGGTCTAACTTTTCCCTTGGAATACCGATGCCATAGTCTTTTACCACCACCGACATATTTTTTTCATCGTGCACAACGGAGAGGTTGACTTTTTCGGCTTCGGGAGAATATTTTATGGCGTTGGTGAGGAAATTGATCAGTACCTGTTCTATGCGGTTCTTATCCGCACAAACCATAAATTCCGTTTCACCCTCTACCATGACCTGATGTCTGCCCGTACTCTGTATCTCGTATATACAATCGTCCACCACCTCTTTCATAGAGAAGGTGCTAAACTGTAATTGTACTTTTCCGGCCTGAATCCGGCTTACGTCAAGCAGCGTCTCCACGAGAAAGGTCAGTTTATCTACCTGCTGATTCGCCTTATTGATGAATGAAGCCAGAAGCGATCGTTCTTTATCACCTATATTGCGATCGACCATCCGTTCAATCAGTTGCAGACTCGCTTTCATACTGGTAATCGGCGTTTTAAGTTCATGGCTGGCAATAATAATTAACTAATCTTTTTTATTCACCAGTTACTTAGTAGCTAATTAAGCTTATTTCAAATTGGTCACGTCCATAATAGAGCTGATGATGCGGTAAGGTATACCTGATTCGTCGTTTAGAATGAAGCTCCGCTCTAATACGTAAACGAAATGACCGTCTCCCGTCTGTAATCGATACTCTTCACTCCACTGATCATTTCCATTATTGATCGCAGAAAAAATTCCC
>JBMDWN010000115.1:0-10428 GCA_048595275.1 Olivibacter sp.
CTGCACCTGCGGCCGATTGTCCTCGCTCAGGATATTGTGTCGGATTCGGCTGTCAGACGCCTGCTTTTTGAAGCCGGGGACGATATCGATCAGCTCATGCTTCTCTGCCAGGCGGACATCACCACTAAAAACGATTACAAGAAAAAGAAGTACCGGCAAAATTTTGAACTGGTCAAAGAAAAGCTGAAAGATGTTGAAGAAAGGGATCAGATCCGTAACTGGCAACCGCCGATTAGCGGGGCTGATATTATGCAGGCTTTCGGCATCGGACCCGGCCCTGAGGTGGGGCAAATCAAAAACACCATCAGGGAATCCATACTGGAAGGAGAGATCAGGAATAACCGCGAGGAGGCCTTCCGCCTGATGATAAAAAAAGGCACGGAAATTGGTCTGAAACCGATGATTGAAATCGGTTCTTAGGACTGTGCAGAAAAAGAATTAAACTACTCAAATTATAACGAATCAATGGCTGTTTATCGGTTTAAAGTCGTCTTCGAAGATTACGATGACGTAATTCGCGAAATAGATATACGTTCCACCCAGACTTTCCTGGACTTACATAAAGCAATCCATCAGTCGACTGGATACAATGCTGAATTGCCTTCTTCTTTCTACCGAAGCAACGAGCAGTGGACAAAGGGAGAGGAAATCACTTACCTGCCTAACCAACGCCGGCAGAATCAGGATCTGGTGCTGATGGAGGATGCAAAGCTGAACCGCTTTATCGACGATCCTCATCAAAAGTTCTATTATACCTTCAATTTCGATCGCCCCTTTTTCTTCCATGTTCAGCTGATAAAAATTATGAAGGAAGAGGATAGCAAAGATTATCCCGTAATTTCAAAAACCGCAGGAATTGCGCCTAAGGCTGTAGGTGCGGGTATTCTGGCCAGTGGCCTGGGGGGCACGAGCGCGAAAGAGGAATACGATTTCCTTAATGAGACGGAGTACGGCATCGAAGACAAGGAGGACCTGGACCTGGATATGATGGATGGAGAGGATGAAAAAGACGACTCGAATAGTGGAGATGAGTTCGGCGATGAATTCTCTGATAACTCGGGTTACGAAGAAGAGGACTATTGATGTCTACACTGATCTCGGTCGTAGGGCCTACAGCAGTGGGAAAAACCGAACTGGCGATCCAGCTGGCTGAGGCGCTTAATACGGTAGTCCTTTCTGCAGATTCCAGGCAGTTCTACCGGGAGATGTCTATTGGTACTGCCAAACCAACGAAGGCCGAACAATCCCGCGTTCCCCATTTTTTTATCGATAACCTGAGCATCCGGGACGAGTACAGTGCAGGCGACTTTGAGCGGGATGCGCTGGAGACGCTTGATAAGCTCTTCAGGGAAAAGAAGACCGTGATCATGGTAGGCGGAAGCGGCTTGTTTCTAAACGCGGTATGGAATGGACTGGATGATCTACCGAAAGCTCCTGCGGATGTCAGAAAGCGATTGAATGATCGCTTTGAACGCGATGGGATCTATTCATTGCAGGAGGAGTTGCGTCAGAAAGATCCGGTTTACGCATCTGAGGTCGACCTCAGCAATCCTCAGCGCGTTATTCGCGCATTGGAGGTTATCGAAGCAAGCGGTAAAGCTTTTTCATCGTTCAGAACCAGGCAACACAAACCGCGGGCGTTCCGGAACGTCACGCTCGGCCTGGAACTGGAGCGCCCTGTGCTTTATGAGCGTATTAACAATCGGGTCGAACAAATGATACAGGCGGGTCTGGTGGAGGAGGTCCGAGACCTCCTGCCCTACCGGGAATTTCCGGCCTTAAAAACCGTTGGTTATACGGAAATGTTCGACTACCTCGACGGTCTCTCAAGCCTGGAGGAAGCTGTCGGCCGTATCAAACAGCAGACAAGACGATATGCTAAACGTCAGATTACCTGGTTCAAACGGGTGCCTGACACCCTATGGTTCAGTCCACAGGACATCGAAAAGATCCTTCTAAATGTCGCTGAGCGGATTGAAAAAAACAATTTATCATTTTAAGCCATTTTTTTATTCATTTATCTTTGATTTGTCATTTACAAGTGATAGATTTGATGGTATATATGTAACCGCTAACTCATTGTAAACCTAAAACTTTTATATAGAGGGCATGATGAATAATTGTGCCCTCTTATAAAGGTTCTTACTCGTCACCTCTAACTTTCGACTTTTATTTTAACCTTAATTCCTGTTCATTAAAAGCAATAATTTACTATGTCTGCATAACAAATTTGAGGCATGGGATGTTATAGGGTTAATTGCTAACCGAAGACATAATTATGAAAAAGCTGTATTGTACTTTTTTAATTGGGTGTATGACCCTTAGCAGCGTACTTGCTCAGGACGATTTCAAAAAAGGTTTTTACATCAAGCCCTCCGGCAGTTATTTTTTTAAAGTGGCTCCGGTCGAATTTCCGGCTATAGGCGGACAGCCAGCACGGGATCGCGATTTTACCTTATACCAGGCTACCGGGCAACAGACGGTCCAACGGGAGCGGACGTTAACAGGCTCCTTCGGTGAAGGTTTTCGGGCGAGCCTGCTGGGCGGTTACCGTTTTAGTCGCTATATAGGACTCGAAGTTGGTTTTAACTACTTCTCTGGTGCAGAGCAGGAAATGACCCATCAAAACGGCACGCGGGTTTTGGCTAACGGAACGCCTATTCCTGGTGCTTTTTCGCTGCATACAGCAGGTAAAGTCAGGGCCTTCGATGTTGCACCTGCGATAGTTTTGCATATTCCCACTTCAGGCTCAGTAAAGCCCTACACGAAGGTTGGCGTAATTATACCGGTCGGTGGTTACTCCGAAACGACAACGGAAATTTCCGATATGACCGGTCAAATAGCACGTTCTCAGGGTCTGCTCCCTCCCGGGTTACCACCGGACGCAATTATGAGCCTGAGTAATGTGGTGCGGGTAGACCGTACCTATTCTAATCCTACAGTAGGCTTTCAAAGCGCTGTTGGCGTGGATATCTGGCTGAGTGAGTCGGTCAGCCTTTTTGCTGAAGTTGAGTACCGAAATGTAACGGTCGGGAGTAAAAGAAGGGAACTACAATCGCTGGAAGGCGCTTTCTCTATTTCTTCGGCAAGCGCCGGGGGCGAAGTTGCCTCCGGTCAATTGTCGGCGGATGCTGTTTCGGAAAGCAGCAGGCGTATCAACTTCCATAAGGAGATTCAGGCGGACCGACACAACGTTATTGCGAGTGGCGAGTTTGACCGGGACCGTCCTTCCGATGAAGTGCAGAATCGAATCAGTTTCGGCGGACTTGGTGTTTCCATCGGACTTAAAATCCCGTTGAGCGGAGGATACTAAAAGCATAAAAAACGCGAGAGAGATCTCGCGTTTTTTAAATCTTATCTTCTTTTTCTTTTGTATGTGATTTTTACCGGGGCGGTTCCGCTCCGCACCATATCCAGCCGACGTGCTGCCCGCTTCGATAAATCGATGATGCGTCCTTTAACAAAGGGTCCTCTATCGTTAATGGTCACGCGTACCGTCTTACCATTCCGAAGGTTTTTCACTTTGACTTTTGTGCCGAAAGGAAGCGAACGATGGGCGGCCGTCATCTTATACTGCCGGAATTTTTGTCCGCTTGCCGTTCTTCTTCCTTTGAACTTATCCGCGTAATAGGAGGCTCCTCCCTGTTGCGTAAGACGCGGTGCGCAGGAACTGAATGCCATCAAAAGCGGTAATAACAGCCATAACAGGCCCAGCTTCGCTATTCCGAATCGACGCATTATCTTTTGACTCCCGCTTCATCTTGAGCGGATTGAGGCCAGCTCTTCTTTTTCTTCCCCCATTTCTTGTTCGGCTTATCTCCCATCTGCAGCTCCAGCTCGCCTCCTGACTTTAGTTCTTCATGGGAAAGGTAGCTGCGCTCAAATTTCTTTCCATTAAGCTTTACGCTTTGTACGTAAACGTTCTGCGGACTGTTGTTAACTGCTTTAACCCGGAATACTTTACCCCCCGATAAATTGAAGGTAGTTTCATCAACATTTGGGCTGCCAATGATGTACTCACTGCTTGCTGCATTTGCCGGGTAAAGTCCGGCCATGCTCCACACGGCCCAGGCACTCATTTGTCCGCAGTCCTCATTTCCGGAATAGCCGTCTGGCTGATCGTGGTACATGGAATCAAGGATAACCCTCACCCGTTCCTGCGTTTTCCAAGGCTCTCCGATGAAGCTATACATGTAAGCAATGTGGTGACTCGGCTCATTGCCGTGGGCGTACTGACCGATCAGTCCGCTGACGTCCGGAGAAGTGTTCTCGCCGCTTAATTCCGAACGGACACTGAATAGGGAATCAAGCTTAACGCTCAGATTTTTTGGGCTTCCATACATAGACGCCAGTCCCCTGACGTCATGCGGAACAAAAAAAGAATGCTGCCAGGCATTGCCTTCTACGTACTGGGCCTTTACTTCGTCGTGCTCGGATAAGTAAGGGTCGAATGGCATTGCCCACGATCCATCGCTGTTTTTAGCCCGGATAAAGCCAGTTACCGGATCGAAAAGATGTCGGTAGGCCTGAGCCCGATTGCTGAACTTCAGATAATCTTCTTGCTTACCCAATTTCCTGGCTACCTGAGCGATACACCAGTCGTCATAACCATACTCCAGTGTCACACTTGCGCTATGTCCCATCTTATCTTGTGGCATGTATCCTTTTTCGATGTAATGAGGAACACCTCTTCCTTTTTGAAAAGCACTGGCCAGCATGGCTTTATACGCCCGCTCCTGATCCAGGCCGGGCCAGTCTTTCAGAATGGCGTCTGCCAGAACGGGTATGGCGTGATAGCCGGTCATGGTGTTGGTTTCCCAGGTGCTCAGGTCCCATACCGGAAGCAGGCCATTTTCATCGTAAAAGGCCAGCATGCTGTTCAGCATCTCCGTATAGCGATCGGGTTGTGTTAGAGTAAACAGCGGGTTAAGGGCACGGAAAGTATCCCACAATGAATACAACGTATAGCGCTGCTGTCCACCCTTCATTTTAAGCACATCCCCTTTTGCATTCTGATAACTTCCGTCGGCGTCTGAAAAGAGGGCTGGTGCAATCGCCGTATGATATAACGCAGAATAGAATACGCGTTTGGCTTTCTCGTCTCCTGTAGTGATCTGTACTTTACGCAGTTCCTCCTCCCAACGGTCTTCTGCCTTTTCCCTTAAGGTTGAAAAATCCCAGCCGGAAACTTCGTCGAGAGCTTTCAGCGCCTGATCTTCGTGCGTCATGGATAAAGCCACCTTCAACTCCACTTCTTTCTGACCTGCGTCAAATAGTAGTTGTGCGTTAATACCGGTTCCGGTTTCTTCACTTTTAGCCGCTTTGATCTGCGCCGATTGAATACCGTGGCCGGCCAGGATAGCCTGACTGAATGGTTTTGAGGTACGCGCGGCGAAATAGACACGCTGAACCTTGGCCCAGCCGGTAGAATAGCGATAACCGATCAAGGTAGAATCATTTACGATACGAATAAAGGTTTCCGTAGGCTTATCCCAGTTCTGAGCGAATGCGAGATCAAAGCGGATGGTTGGATTGCTTTGATCAGGAAACTGGTATTTGTGGTAACCTACCCGATCGCTCGCGGTGAGTTCTACGTTGATTCCGTTGTCCAGTTTGACCTGGTAATATCCGGGTGAGGCTTGCTCGTTGTTGTGGCTGAACGTTTCCTGCACCATTCCAGTATCGTCCTTCATCGGATAAAGCATTGGCATAACCGAAATATCCAGCCAGTCGCCTATACCGGTTCCGCTCAGATGGGTATGGCTAAAGCCGGCAATGTGGTTTTCGCTGTAATGGTAGCCGCTGCACCAGTCCCAGCCACTGCGACCGTTATCCGGGCTTAGTTGCACCATACCAAAAGGTACTACGGCACCCGGAAAAGTATGGCCGTGACCACCCGTACCAATAAAGGGATCTACGTAATTTATAAGCTTTTTTTCTGCTGTCTGACTTTTTGCTTCATAGGTCGTACAGATGGCCGAGATGGCCAGGACCGCTAACACACGTTTCATCATATTTAATAAAATAAGAGCGCCGATCCTTTTATAGATCGGCGCCTCTAAGTTAAAAAATCGTCGAGAATTACAGAACTAAAACGTTTTAAGGTTCTGAACTTTATTCTGCCGGCACGAATTTCATCGACACGGAATTGACGCAGTGTCTGGTGTTTTTATTGGTGAACCCTTCACCCAGAAAAACGTGTCCGAGGTGCGCTCCACAGTTGGCACACACGATTTCGGTACGCATTCCATCCGGATCCGGAATCCGTTTCACGGCCCCTTTTATTTCATCGTCAAAACTCGGCCAGCCACAATGTGAATCGAATTTATCGTCCGAATTATAAAGGGGTGCATCGCATTTTTTACACAGGTATAATCCCGATTTCTTGTTATCCAGCAAAGACCCCGTATAAGGCCGCTCTGTTCCTTTCTGCTCAATAACCCAGGCCTCTTCAGTAGAAAGCTTATTGTAGTTTCCTTCTTTGCGTACTTCCGGCATACCTTTTTCTGCTGTACCCTCTTTGTTATCTATCGTATCCATAGCTGATTTCTGTTGTATTTTATCCTGGTTAGATGCATTGGTCTGCCCGCAGGAGGACAGCATCTGCAAGACCAGGTATCCCATGACTATTACAAACTTATACATATATAAATATACGAAAAAAGCCCGGCAATAGTTTGTCGGGCTTTTGTTATGATTTGAGGTTGCCGCAACAACCTTTGATTATTCTAATTAGCGACTTTGCTCAATTCTTCCGCTATAGCAGCACCAATTTCAGCCGGTGATTCTACTACTCGGATTCCGCATTCACGCATAATTTTCATTTTCGCTGCAGCGGTATCGTCAGCTCCACCTACAATAGCGCCGGCGTGTCCCATACGGCGTCCCGGAGGCGCTGTCTGACCAGCAATAAAGCCAACAACTGGCTTTGTACCGTGTTCTTTGATCCAGCGTGCAGCTTCAGCTTCCATGCCTCCGCCGATCTCACCGATCATAATGATTCCTTCCGTTTCAGGATCGTTCATTAATAATTCAACCGCTTCTTTAGTTGTTGTGCCAATGATCGGATCGCCTCCGATACCAATAGCGGTAGTGATTCCTAATCCTGCCTTAACCGTTTGGTCTACGGCTTCATAAGTTAGTGTACCGGATTTGGAAACAACGCCAACCGATCCCTTTTTAAAGATAAAACCTGGCATGATACCGATTTTAGCTTCATCAGCTGTGATCACACCCGGGCAATTCGGCCCGATCAAACGGGAACTTTTGTCTTTCAGGTATTGCTTTACCGAAATCATGTCTTTGGTAGGAATACCTTCTGTAATACATACAATGACCTCAACGCCGGCATCAGCAGCTTCCATGATGGCATCGGCAGCAAAAGCAGGTGGAACAAAAATAATGGATACATTAGCACCTGTCTCCGTAACAGCATCGCGTACGGTATTAAAAACCGGACGGTCCAGGTGTTTTTGTCCACCTTTTCCCGGAGTAACTCCTCCGACGAGATTGGTTCCGTACTCGATCATCTGGGACGCGTGGTAAGTCCCTTCGTTACCTGTAAAGCCTTGAACAATAACTTTTGAATCTTTATTTACCAGTACACTCATTAGT
Source organism: Olivibacter sp. (assembly GCA_048595275.1). Lineage (GTDB taxonomy): Bacteria > Bacteroidota > Bacteroidia > Sphingobacteriales > Sphingobacteriaceae > Olivibacter. The sequence goes on from JBMDWN010000115.1 coordinate 7,615, forward strand.
CTATTTTTTGTATCGCAAACTTACTAAATTCCTGTCTAAAATCCGAGACGTGCTTGAAATGAATCTAGATACCGGCGGAATGGAATTGCAGATCGTAAAGGCGCTTGTAATAACCGTCCAGGTGCAGCAATTCCTGATGACTGCCCATCTCCTTCATTTCTCCATGATCCAGCACGATAATCTTATCTGCCTTCTGAATGGTTGAGAGCCGGTGAGCAATAACAATGGATGTCCGGCCTTTCATCAATTTTTCGGTAGCGGCCTGTATCAACTCTTCCGTTTCCGTATCTACCGAAGAGGTTGCTTCATCCAGCACCAGGATGCGCGGATCATAGACCATAGCCCGTATAAACGAAATCAGTTGCGCCTGTCCGGATGAAAGGGTTCCGCCGCGCTCGCTGACCTGGTAATCATAGCCTCCGGGGAGTCGTTCGATAAAATCATGTGCCCCTACCCTTCGGGCAGCTTCAACAATTTGTTCGCGACTAATGTCCGGATTGTTCAGACTGATGTTTTTTGCAATGGAATCCGAGAACAGAAACACGTCCTGCAGGACCGTGGCGATGTGGCCGCGCAGATTTACCAGTTCATAATCCCGGACGTCTACGTTGTCCAGCAGCACCTGGCCTTTCCCAATCTCATAAAAGCGGCTGAGAATGTTGACCGTGGACGACTTTCCAGCGCCGGTTGCACCTACCAGGGCAAGGGTTTCGCCAGGCTTAACCGCAAAATTCAGGTTTTTAAGCACCCATTTTTCTTCGTCGTATGCAAACCATACCTGTTTAAATTCTATGGCCCCTTTTACAATTGCCGGAGCATAGGTGCCTTTGTCCGGTGTAAATTCCTGCGTGTCCAGCACTGAAAACACCCGCTCCGCGCCGACCATACCCATCTGGAGAATATTAAACTTATCGACCAGCTCCCGGATCGGACGAAAAATCATATTGATGTACATGATGAAGGCTACGACCACGCCCGGAGATATCCGGTCTGCCAGAATGGAGGTTGAGCCGTACCAGACCAGCAGCCCCAGGGCGACGGCCATGATGATTTCGATGACGGGAAAAAAGATGGAGAAATACCAATTTGAACGGATATGCGCATCCCGGTGCTTGGCGTTGGCATATTGAAACTTGCGCATCTCCTGGTCTTCCCGCGCAAAATACTGGATGATGCTAACGCCGGAAATGTGCTCCTGCAGAAAAGTGTTCAGGTTGGATATCCAGTGTCGCACATCCTGAAAGGCAGATTTCATGGCTTCTTTGAAATAGTACGTAGCAATGATCATCAGCGGCATCGGAATAAGTACCACAAGCGTCAGTCGCCAGTCGGTATAAAACATGACAGAGATGATGACTACCAACTGCAGGATGTCCCCAATGATCTGAATCAGGCCTTCTGAGAAAATATCAGCAATGGTTTCCAGGTCGGATATGGTCCGGGTGATCAGGCGACCGATTGGTGTTCGGTCAAAGTATTTTAGCCGGAGGTTCAGAATGTGGTTAAAGGTATCCACCCGGAGGTCGCGGATAACCGACTGTCCTAAGGTATTGGTCAGGAGTGTATGGTAGTAACGAACCAGGGTTTGAAACAGGAGCAGGCCGACCATTAAACCGGTCATCATCAGTAGCCCATCCAGGTCAATTTTCAGAATGTAGTGATCCAGGGTGTATTGTACCAGCACCGGAATGAGCGGGGCGATTCCTGCGATGAGCAGGGTAAGTATAATGGACCAGATCAGCACCGGGCGGTAAGGCCTGACGTACCTCATCATACGTCGCATAAGCTGAATGTCGTATGTATTTCCGCTAACCTTGCTCTCCGCCATAAACTTGTTCAGAAGATTTTTTCAGTAAAGGATAAGGATAGTTCACTTGCGTTAAATACAGGCCTTCCGCGGGTACAGATGCTCCAGCTGCGGAACGATCCTTGCTCTCGAGCACGGCTTGGATATATTCAACAGGCTGTCGACCGGTTCCGATTTCCATCAGCGTACCAACGATCGCCCTGACCATATTCCGAAGGAAGCGGTCGGCGGAAATGTGGAAGATCAACCTGTCGGGACCGTTACTCAACCATTCGGCTCTGGTAAGGCGACAATTATTTGTAAACACCTGCGTATGGGATTTGCTGAAGCTGCTGAAATCCGTTGCCTCGATTAAGTAACGACAGGCTTCATTCATAAGACGCACATCGGGAAGTTCCCGCTGCTGCCAGGAAAGGCCATCCAGGAAAGGGTCTTTACGCCGGTGCATATGGTACTCATACGATCTGCTGACCGCGTCGAATCGTGCATGGGCTTCGGGCGCTACTTCGAACAAGCCTTTTGCGGCGATGTCTTTGGGAAGCAGGCGATTGATGCGATGCAGGTATTGCGTAGTATTATACGATAAAATGCCTTCAGCATCGTCGAAATGCGCGTATAACTGCCTGGCATGCACACCGGTGTCGGTTCTGCCGCAACCTACAGTCTCAATTTCCCGCCGGAGAAGCAGACTGATGACCTCATTGACCCGCTGCTGAACCGAAACGGCATTCTCCTGGATCTGCCAACCGTGATAGGCAGTTCCGTTATAGGCAAGTTCTATGAAATAGCGTTTTGGTTCCACGTTTGAAAAAGCAAAGTTACGGTAAAAATGTGCACCAATTTATATAAGTTTGCTTTCAAGTACGATTGACTATGATACAACGAATACAAACGGTCTGGCTTTTCATTGCAGCGGCCACCATGCTTTTCCTCTTTCTCTTTCCTTATGTACAGTTTTTTAACGCGGAGGGTATTGCCATGGCTTTAAAAGTTAATGGTCGTCTGAG
>JBMDWN010000116.1:0-15242 GCA_048595275.1 Olivibacter sp.
CTTTCAGGTGCCTATATCGGCGGTGTCCACCTCTTCCCATCCCGAACAGAGAAGTTAAGCCCGCCAGAGCCGATGGTACTGCAGTAACATGTGGGAGAGTAGGTCGGTGCCGACCCTTTTACAGAAACAAGCCCCCAGGGAATCCCCTCGGGGTTTTCTGTTTTTATAACCAATATGGTCCGGCAGGACACATATTCTCATACTTACTTCTTATCTAAGGCAACTGGAAGGGAATCTTTCTGTCTTCCGATCACCAGTAAACCTAGCATAAAAAAAGCCCCCTTTTAGAGAGCTTTTCTTTTATGATAACGTGAGTTTTGTAAACTTACTAAATCACTGTTAATACTTATTTGATAATATGCTTGATCTGAACCAGCTCTGCTTCGCTTAAATACCTCCAACGGCCACGTGGAAGATCTTTCTTCGTAAGGTTGGCGTAAACGACTCGATCCAGTTTGGCGACTTCATAGCCCAACGATTCGAAGATCCTCCTTACGATACGATTCTTACCGCTGTGGATCTGAATACCAACCTCTCTTTTGCTACCACCTTGTATATAGCTTATCTCATCTGGCTTGATAAAGCCATCTTCCAACTCAAGCCCGTAAGCTATTTTATTCAGATCTCCCTGAGCAAGGTTCTTATTCAATTCGACAGAGTAAATTTTCCGGATACTGTTACGGGGATGAGAGAGTTTCTCTGCAAGGTCGCCATCGTTCGTAAGCAGCAATAAACCGGTGGTATTGCGGTCCAGACGGCCAACCGGATAAATACGCTCCTTGGAAGCTGTTTGTACCAGTTGCATTACAGTACGGCGTTCCTGAGGATCGTCTGTAGTCGTAATAAAATCTTTCGGTTTATTAAGAAGAACATAAGTCATCTTCTCTCTTTTCAGACGCTCGCCATTATAACGGATCTCATCTCTCGACAAATCAACTTTGATTCCAAGCTCAGTGACGACTTCACCGTTAACGGTAACTACTCCTGCCTGAATTAATTCATCCGCTTTCCTTCTCGAGCATATACCGCTGTTTGCAATGTATCGGTTTAACCGGATCAGACCCTCGCTGTTTCGTTCTGCCTGAATCGGGGCAGGGTGCTGGACCTTTCTTTTTCTAGCAAAGCCATCCCGCTTTTCAAATGCTGATTTTCCATCAGAAGACCGTCTCTCAAACTTATCTCCTGAAGACCTTCTCTCAAATTTGTTGTCTGAAGATTTTTTTCCAAATTTATTGTCTGAGGATTTTCTTTCAAAGCGATCAGCACCTGTGTTTCTTTCAGAATCACTTTTCCCAAACGAATTACCTTTACGAGAATAGGTGCTTTCGCGCTTATCTCCCGTGCCTGAATCGGTTTTGGAATCCCACTTCTTCTTCGGGCCTTTCCAGCTTGCAGATTCTCCACCAGAGGTCCGCGAAGTTCTTTTCTCAAATTTGCGTTCTCCGTCCCGCTCTTGTGGTCGACTTTTCCCCCATTTGCCGGACTTGTCATCGCGACTGTTCCTGTTATTACTAAATGGCATAATGAATATATTAAAAGGCAAAGTTACGCAAATTGGAGGTTTTAACTAAGTTTTAAATTTCTTAATGAAATATGCCTTTTAATATACTTAAGAGCACTTTTCCGAAGAAGAGAGTTTCTACTTACTCTAAATGTTTGGTAATTAGGCTCATGTTTTTTATATTTGCCTCGCTTTTTTGCATAACCAAAACAGAAAGGTAATAAATGATAAAAAAACACCTGTTGACGTGTACATTGGTGTTGGTCGCATTGGTCAGTTCAAAGTTCCTGGTTGGGGGTAAGAAAAAGGATGATCAATTGGAAGCCAGAGCAAATGCCCACGTTGTAGAGGTTGTGGAACGTTCGAAGCAGCAGGCAGAAAAAGCTGAAGCTGACGAAAGAAAGAATACCCCATTAAGTTTCGCAACCGAGAAGATTCCGACAGAGGAAGCTTCTGTAGAAAAAAAATTGAAAAGAGCGCTGAAGGCACATTCTTATGCCCGTATCCGTACGCATAAGTTGCATAGTAAAGCAGCTGCCTGGTTTCCGCAAATAGAGCCCATTCTTGAGGCTTATTCCATACCGGAAGATTTCAAGTACCTCCCGCTGGTAGAAAGCGGTTTGGTGGAAGGAACATCTCACCGGGGTGCTTCTGGTCACTGGCAATTCATGCCGGCAACCGCCCGTGCATTTGGTCTTAAAGTCAATGCTCAGGTAGACGAGCGCCAGGACGTGCGTAAATCTACGGTAGCGGCATGTAAATACCTGCGGGCCCTTTACAGGGAGTTCGGTAACTGGACGCTGGTCGCTGCAGCTTATAATGTCGGAGAAGGGAGTCTGAAGCGGTCTATGCGGAACCAGAATCAGGGTAATTATTACCGCTTGAAGCTCAATGCCGAAACGGCAAGCTATGTTTATAAGTTGGTATCGGTTAAAGAAATCATCGAGAATCCGCTGGATTATGGATTTCGTTCCAGGCAGATTCCCCGCACCTTGTTGGCGGCAGGTGATCTTGAGGAAGAATCAAACCGGATGTAGCGTCTTTTCATAGCAGAACAAAACTAAGCTGAAAAAGCCGGCTGTTTGCTCCCAACGCAACAGCTGGCTTTTTCTTTTTTATTTCGTTATTTTTGTGTTCAAGCAACATGAGTAAAGAAAGCATCCCAGAATTTGAGGAACAGACGCATTTGGAAGTATATGGAGCCCGTGTACACAACTTGCGAAACATAGACGTCTCTTTTCCCCGCAATAAATTAGTCGTGATTACCGGGTTGAGTGGAAGTGGTAAATCTTCCCTTGCCTTTGACACCATCTACGCAGAAGGACAGCGGAGGTATATGGAAACCTTCAGCGCCTATAGCCGGCAGTTTATGGGAGGACTGGAACGTCCTGACGTGGATAAGATCTCCGGGCTTAGTCCGGTTATCGCTATTGAGCAAAAAACCACCAGTAAAAATCCGCGGTCCACGGTAGGGACGATCACGGAGGTATACGATTTCATGCGTCTGCTTTACGCGCGCGCAGGGGAGGCTTACTCGTATGTTACCGGCAAAAAGATGGAAAGGATGTCCGAGGACCAGATCGTCCACCGGATTATCCAGCAGTTTGACGGTAAGCCTGTGAATGTGCTTGCACCGGTAGTTAAAGGCCGAAAAGGGCATTATCGGGAATTGTTCGAGCAGATACGCAAACAAGGTTTTGTAAAAGTTCGGGTCGATGGGGAAATAGCCGACATCTCCCCCAAAATGCAGCTGGACCGTTATAAAATACATGATATAGAGATTGTAGTCGATCGGTTACACGCAGGAGAAAAGGAGATCAAAAGACTTCGTACCTCTGTTCAGCAGGCCATGAAGCTGGCTAAGGGTATTATCAAAATCTCCGATGCCGAAAATAGAGAATATTTTTTTAGTCGCTTTCTGATGGATCCGGAGGGTGGGGTTTCTTATGATGAGCCTCAGCCCAATACCTTTTCCTTCAATTCTCCCTACGGAGCCTGCGAAGAATGCGACGGTTTGGGGTATATCTCTGTTATGGACGCGGGGTCAATTATTCCCGATAAGAGCCTTAGCATCGTTAAGGGTGCTATAGAACCACTGGGTGAATACCGGGAAAACTGGATTTTTCAGCAATTGAAAGCGATTGCAAAAATTTATGGATTTTCATTGTCGGCACCGATTTCCAAGCTCACAGAAGATCAGCTGAACGTACTGCTTCATGGTACGAACAGTGACCTGGTGATAAAACTTAACCAGGGGAAATGGAACGAACGGGAACATGCTACCCGCTTCTCTGGCTTGTTTAAACTAATGGAAGAATATTCCGAGCGTCAGATTGGCGATTTCGATCAATACCGGACTCTGAAGCCCTGCCCGGTTTGTCAGGGTGCCCGATTGAAGAAGGAATCCCTGCACTTCAGGATCGGCGATCGTAATATCTTTGAATTGGCTTCCCTGGACCTGGGCAGCTTGCATGCGTGGTTTGAAAACGTCGACAGGAAGCTTAATGAGCGACAAAAAATTATCGCCACGGAGATTCTGAAAGAAATCCGCTCGAGGATTGGCTTTCTTTTGGACGTTGGGCTGCATTACCTGACACTGGACCGATCCGCGAAATCGTTATCCGGAGGTGAGGCGCAACGGATACGCCTGGCTACCCAAATCGGCTCGCAATTGGTTAATGTACTTTATATTCTGGATGAACCCAGCATCGGTCTACATCAGCGGGATAACGCCCGGCTGATCAAAGCGCTGAAGAATTTAAGGGATATCGGAAATTCGGTACTGGTGGTTGAGCACGATAAAGACATGATCCTGGAAGCGGATTACGTTATCGACATGGGACCAGGTGCTGGTTTGCACGGGGGTGCGGTCGTGGCAGAAGGGGAACCGAATGCGATTATGCGGGCCGATACGCTGACAGCTGCTTATCTGAGCCATAAAAAAAATATTGAAGTGCCTGCCGTGCGTCGCAAGGGTACCGGGAAGAAGTTAAAATTGTCAGGTGCAAAAGGAAATAACCTGAAGAATGTGACGGCTTCTTTTCCCTTAGGTACCCTGATTGCCGTAACTGGGGTTTCAGGTAGCGGAAAGTCTACGTTGATCACGGAAACACTATACCCAATACTCAATCAGCATTTTTTTCGGGCGAAAAAATCACCGATGCCTTATAAACGCATCGACGGGCTGGATCACGTGGATAAGGTCATCGAAATTGATCAGAGTCCGATTGGACGAACACCTAGATCCAATCCATCGACCTATACGGGTGTTTTTTCTGATATCCGGAACCTCTATGTTCAGCTTCCGGAAGCGAAAATTAGAGGATATAAGCCCGGGCGCTTTTCTTTCAACGTTAAAGGTGGGCGCTGCGAAGTTTGCCAGGGCGCCGGAATGAAAGTCATCGAGATGAACTTTCTTCCGGACGTACAGGTGCCTTGCGAGGGATGTCATGGGAAGCGCTACAACCGGGAAACACTTGAGATTCGATATAAAGGTAAGTCCATCAGCGACGTACTGGATATGCGTATTGATGATGCCGTTGCTTTCTTCGAATCTATTCCGTCTATCTACCGCAAGATAAAAACCTTACAGGACGTTGGCCTGGGTTACCTGACGCTGGGACAATCGTCCGTCACCCTGTCTGGCGGGGAAGCACAGCGGGTAAAGCTCGCCACGGAATTGTCGAAAAAGGATACCGGCAATACTTTTTATATCTTGGATGAACCCACAACGGGTTTGCATTTCGAAGACGTCAGCGTACTGCTGGGCGTACTTAACCGCTTGGTAGACCGTGGCAATACCGTACTGGTCATTGAACACAACCTGGACGTGATCAAGGTGGCCGACTGGATCCTGGATATGGGTCCGGAAGGTGGGGCAGGTGGTGGAGAACTGATCTTTAGCGGACTCCCGGAGGAATTGGCAGGTCACCAGGAAAGCGAAACAGCACGTTTCCTGAAGCAGGAGCTGGAGGAGATGGTTTCAATTGGAAAATAGAAGCGTTATTATAAAAACAGGAGCAAAATGATTGTTCAAGATGAGTTGGGTTTGGAAACGGAGATCCGTAACGCCCTGGAGACGGTTTACGATCCGGAAATTCCGGTGAATATTTGTGAGCTGGGATTGATTTACGAGTTGATTACCAAATCGGATGGCACAGCCAAGATTATTATGACCTTAACAGCGCCGGCCTGTCCGGTGGCGGGGGATATACTCAATGAGGTCCAGGAAAAAGTTCAGTCGGTTGAAGGCGTGGAAAAGGCCTTGGTGGAACTGACCTTCGAACCGAAATGGGATCGGTCCATGATGACCGAAGAAGCAAAACTGGAACTCGGCTTCCTATAGGCGCCAGTTGTCTTCGTTTTTCTTTGACTCACTGGATTTCATCGCTTCGGCATTTAGCATAGCCTGCCGTTCCAGCTCCTCCAGTGTCTTCGGCTTTTCCGGTAAGGTGGCTTTGGATTTTCGATCGAAGATGAATTCGTAAATGCGACGGGAATCTTTAGTTAGCAAGGGAGCAAAAATAGCCAGAATCAAGACATATACCACCACAAAGGACTGAATGATGGGATTCAGACCTCCAGCCTTACCCATATTGGCCATAATGATGGAAAACTCTCCACGGGCGGACAGCGTAAAACCGATGTCAAAAGAAGTCTTGCGTTTCATGCCGGAGAACTTTGCAGCAAAGTAACCAGCGGTCAGGTTTCCTAAAATGGTCACCAAAGCGGCAATGGCGCCCCAGCCTATTGCACCGCCAAGGCTTAACGGATCAATAGAAAGTCCGAAGCTAAAAAAGAACATCGCCCCGAAATAATCTTTGTAAGGCTGAACCATCTGCTCAATACGTTTGATGTACTTAGAGTCTGCCAGCACAAGTCCCGCCATGAGCGCGCCAATCGCTTCGGCGACATGCAGCGTTTCGGAAAAGCCGGCCACCAGGAAGAGTAAGGCGAAGATGACCAGAATGAAAATTTCGGAAGATTTGACGGAAAGTAAACGGTCAATAAACGGAATAAGCCTTCTTCCGAGGATAAGGAAGAGCAGAATGAAGCCGAGTGCGAGCAGAGATGTTCCGGCAACGGTCCAGAAGGATCCCCCTCCGGTAAGTACCAGGCCGGACAGAAAGGAAATGTGCATGGCGATGAAGAGGTCATCGAACATGATCATCCCCATTATGACCTCTGTTTCCGGATTGGCGGTTCGTTTAAGGTCCGTGAGTACCTTGGCCACAATTGCCGTGGAGGAACTGGTCATAATGCCACACAGCACCATCATTTCAGCAAATGGCAAGTCCATCAGAAAGCCGATAAGCAGTCCGGAGGAAAAATTGAGCAGCACATAGACCGACCCGCCCGTCACAATGGACCGGCCGGACTTGATCAGACGGCCTACCGAAAATTCCAGGCCAAGGTAGAACAGGAGAAATAAGACCCCCAATCTCCCCATAAAGTCGATGAAAGGCTTACTTTCGGAAAATTGAAGATCCACGATGCCCAGCGTCGGCGCATGTTGACCCAAGGCCATACCGATAAGTATAAAAAAGGGAATAACCGAAAAACGGAGCTTGCCGGCAATTAACCCGACCAGAGCCACCAATCCTACGGCTATGCCAATTTCAAATACCAGAGTCTCCATTCAAGCGGTTAAGTGTTTGTCAAAATTTGCTTCAGTGCTTTGATATTGCTTCTTCTTCCGGCAACAACCAATGTGGTCCCTGGAGTAATTAAATATTCCGGGCCCGGGTTGATTACGCTGTTTTCATCTTTGATGGCTGCAATAATGGTAGCGCCGGTTTTCTGGCGTACACCCAGCTCGCCAATGGTCTTTTGGTTGATCTGCGCGTTGCTGTCTACCTTGTACCACTCGATGACAAGGTCATCTAAAGCAAACTCCATCGTTTCCAGGGCTTTAGGTTTGTAGGATAAGCCACCAATAATCCCGGCGACTTGTCGGGACTCCTCATCGTTCAAGGTCATCACGCAGCGTGATTCACTTTGTTCCGGGTCTACCCGGTAAAGCTCCCGGTTACCGTCATCGTGGATAACCACTACCATGTGGTCTCCAGCGCCTGTTTCGATCTGATACTTTTTGCCGATTCCCGGCAGATCACTTTCTCTAACAACTGACATTGCTAAATTCCTGATTTGTATAAAACAATACACAAAGGTACGGAAAATCGATATATTAGCAGCATGGCGCTAACCAGTGAATTCCCCAAGATTGTTGATACGACCGCTATGCGGACGGCTGATGAATATACGATAAAACGTAAGCCGGTGCGATCGACCAAATTGATGGAAGATGCTTCAGAAGCTTTTACGAAGACTTTTTCGGCAAAATATTCTGATAAAAGACCAAGCGTACTTGTATGTAGCGGAACCGGCAATAACGGGGGAGATGGCTTGGTGATCGCCCGCTTTCTCAAATCAAGTAAAAAATTTAAGGAAGTTCAGATATGGTGCTTCGAATACAACGATAGTCAGAGTGCTGAATTTGGGATCATGCGGAGGCGTGTTAGAACCTTGTCGACACCCTTAAAAAAATTCCTTCCCGGCGAGCGGATACCGGAGATCAAGGCGGATATCGTCATTGATGCGCTTTTCGGTTCCGGTTTAAACAGGCCGCTGGAGGAACCCTGGAAGGCGGTCGTAAATAAGATTAATGCTTCAGGAAAGACGGTTGTTTCCGTCGACGTTCCTTCCGGCTTAACCGACAAAAATATGGATGAGCCTGATCTGCTTGCAGTAAAGGCGGATATGGTAATCACGTTCGAACGTCCCAAGCTGCCTTTTTTATTTCCGGAATACGCGAAATTTGCTAAAGCGTTTGAGGTGGTTGAAATTGGCTTGTTGCAGAAACCGATACAGGAGGCGAAATCCTTTTATTACTGGGTGACTGATGATAAAATCCGAAATCTCTATCGAAGAAGGGAAAACTTCAGTCATAAAGGGACCTATGGACATAGCTTGCTGGTTGCCGGTGCAGAAAATACGATGGGAGCGGCTCTTCTTTGTGCGGAAGCATGCCTTCAGTCCGGCTCAGGGCTTACGACACTTTGTATTCCTAGCGAAGGACTTTCAGCTCTTAACATGCGCCTTCCGGAAGTTATGTTCAAACCGAGAACAGCGATCGCTGGAAAATTGGATAGTTTCAATGTCGTAGGAATTGGACCTGGACTTGGACAGGAAGTGGGGGCGTTGAAAGTCTTGAAAGAATTAATTGACAAGGCTTCCGTTCCAATGGTTGTTGACGCAGACGCGCTGAACTTGCTGGCGAAAGAAAAGAATTTACTGGGCGCCCTGCCGGAAGGCAGTATTCTGACGCCGCATATGAAAGAATTTGACCGGCTGTTTGGCAAAAGCGTCAGTTGGAAAAAACGTGTGGAGAAAATGCGGAGGGCAGCGATGAAGCATAAACTTATCATCGTCCTGAAGAATCAATACAGCTTTACCGCCAGTCCGGAAGGGGAGGTGTTTGTTAACAGTACCGGAAATCCGGGGATGGCGAGTGGGGGAATGGGTGATGTGCTGACGGGGGTGATCACCGCGCTGGTCGCTCAGGGCTATGGCTCACTCGAGGCAGCGGTAATCGGTAATTACGTACATGGCCTGGCCGGCGATCAGCTTAAAGAAAAAGGGCTGGCCGTTATAAAGGCCAGCCAGCTCGCCGAACAAATTCCTTATGCCCTGCAGCAATTAGCGGCGAGTGGCAAGTAGGCTCGAAAGCCCTTATTGCATGTCGAACAGATGCTTTTCAGCGTGGTAAGAGGATCGAACCAATGGTCCGCTTTCCACGTATTTAAAACCGATATCCAAACCGATTTTCTGGTAGTAGTTGAATTGATCCGGATGGATCCACTCAACAACCGGATGGTGTGCTTTAGTCGGTTGCAGGTACTGACCGAGTGTCAGGATATGTACCCCTGCATCGTAGAGATCCTGCATCGCTTCCACTACATCAGCTTCTGTTTCTCCGAATCCCAGCATGATGCCCGATTTGGTACGCAGGCCGGCAGCGGATATGCGACGGAGGCATTCCAGGCTCCGATCATACTTCGCCTGAATACGGACCTCGCGGGTAAGTCGACGAACGGTCTCCAGGTTATGGGAAACCACTTCCGGTCTGACTTCCAGTACGCGCTCCAGATTCTCCCAGATTCCCCTGAAATCTGGCAGAAGTGTCTCCAGCGTCGTCTCAGGGCTCTCCCGGCGGATTGCGCGGACGGTCTCTGCCCAGATGGTTGATCCGCCATCCTTCAAGTCATCCCGGTCGACAGATGTAATGACGCAATGCTTGACCTGCATAAGCTTCACCGAGTTGGCTACCCGCATCGGCTCGTCCAGCTCCACGGCTTTTGGCCGCCCTGTTGCTACGGCACAGAACGAACAACTGCGTGTGCAGATGTTTCCAAGAATCATAAATGTTGCCGTACCTGCTCCCCAGCACTCGCCCATGTTCGGACAATTACCGCTTTCACATATGGTATGCAGTTTATGCTCATCTACCAATCCCCGCACGTGCTTGTACTCCTTACCAACAGGAAGTTTTACCCGAAGCCAGTCCGGTTTACGTTGTACAGCATTCGCAGGGATAACAGGTAATTCAATCATATAGCAAAAGTAAGGATAAATATTTTAAGTTTGTAAGCGGGCCGGCGGGTGCCGGTCACCACATCTTCATATTATGAGCAGCAACCCGATAACCGTAAAAACACTGTACCAGGGCGATTTGCGTACACAAGCCGAGCACGTTCGTTCAGGCAATCAAATCACTACCGATGCCCCGGTTGACAACCAGGGAAAAGGCGAAGCTTTTTCACCAACAGACCTGCTGGCGGCGTCATTTACCAGCTGCATGTTAACCATTATGGGAATTGCGGCCAGAGAACATGGTTTTTCGATCGACGGCACCCGGGCGGAGACGACCAAAATCATGCAGGCGAGTCCAAGAAAAGTAGCAGAATTGGTCGTGCACTTTGATATACCAAATGCGGAACAGTTAAGCGAATCGCAAAAACGAATATTAAAACGTGCCGCAGAGACCTGCCCCGTACACCTCAGCCTGCATCCTGATCTGAAAAAGACCGTCAGTTTTAACTGGAACTAAACTTAGTCCGCAGCCTGATTGATGGACAGGGCCACTTGCACGGCCTCAATGTCACTATGGGAAGCATGATGGATGCAACGATTCCGGTGGATAACCAGCACCTGGGGAGATTCGTGCCGCACAGACCACCGTTCTGACACATCGTTGGAAAGGCTTCTGAACCGGATCAGATCAAGCAGATAGAGTTTGGCGCTTTCCGGTACGAGTTCCTCTTCAAACTCGAATTGACGCTTCGCCATGCTGCTGACGGAGCAACGTGTACTGTGCTTGAAAATAACACAAGGTGCTGCAGAGGTGGTAATTTCCTGAAGCTGTGCAGCGTCGGTCAAAGGTGTCCAGTTCATTTCTAAGGAGTTTTAAATTTATCGGCTTCGACGTGGATCAGGGCAGAGACGATGGGGTAATGAACAGTCGCCCTTCCATAGTCCTGCAAGCTTGTAGGCAAGCTAAGTCCCCCCCCGGCATCTTTAAAACCGCTGATGTCAAAGTCGTATAAGACTGAATTGTCTTTGGCCAGTACGGTCCATCGCCTGATGAAACCACTAACGGTATCTACAAAGAGCCTGGAAGAAAGGGCGCCGATCAGCAGGGGCGTATTTGATATGCGCAAGACGTAAAAACGTTTGCTACCCACAAGTTCTTGTTTTTCCATTTCGATCTTTTCCGGGTCATTCAGCCGCTCGGGAATGAAAAGCCAGAAGGCATCCACTTCAAAAGCATTCAAAATGTTGGTCAGAAAAACTTTACTGCTGTCGCCCGACAGCTCCTGGTCATCAACGAATACCTTACCAGATCGTTTACGTTCATTAAAGAGAATAATCAGGCGCTGATCGTTCAGCGTTCTGCCTTCGAAACGACAGGATCCTGTCTCCCGATCCCATAAGTAAGCATGTTCACCAGACGTAAATTGATGAAGGTTGGTGTTGCAGGAAAACATGAAATAACGGGCATCGTTCCAGCTCTGTTTGCCACCGAGGCCTTCCCAGGCTTTTTCCAGGACGGCCTCTTTGGTCTGAGCCTTAAGTCCTGAACTTATGAGCAGAAGACAGAAGCTTAAGATCCAGGGAAACCCGTATGTGTTTTTTGTCGTGTTCTTTTGCATTTTAAGCTTCAAAAGCGTCTAAAATTGCCGAATGAAGAACAAGCCAGGCTGGCATTTGTTTGTCTAGCAGTTTCGGTGCAGATGGGCCATCTGAATGGCTGTAATAGCTGCTTCCTCTCCTTTGTTCCCGTGCTTGCCACCTGCCCGGTCCATAGCCTGTTCCAGGTCATTTGTGGTCAGCACGCCAAAAATAACGGGCCTGTTATGTTTTATTCCCACGGAAGCGAGTCCGTTGGCCACAGCATCACAGATGAAAGTAAAGTGCGGGGTTTCTCCCTGAATTACACAACCGAGGCAAATCACACTATCAATAGAGGGGTCTCTCAGCACCAGATCGGCCGCTGAGATCAGTTCGTAACTTCCGGGAACCTGTACCGTAAGGACCTGACTTTCATCGGCACCCTGTTTAACCAGCAGATCAAAAGCTCCCTGATAAAGCGGCCCGGTGACCTCGCTGTTCCATTGAGCGACAACGATAGCAACCTTGAGTCCTTGCGCCGAGGCGACCTGAATATGTGAAAAGTCCGATAAGTTCTTTAACGATGTAGACATAGTATTCGTTCGCTGAGTTGCACCGATTTTCTATTGCCGTGCCTGGGCACGCGCGATATAGGTATCAATCACCGAAGCTTCATAGCTGTCGGGATAATCCGACTTAATCTTCTTATAGGCGTCGAGGGCCGCTTTTTGATCGTCCTGTGCCTCATATACCAGTCCCAGTTTCTTCAGGAACAACGGACTGGTGAAGCTGTTGGAGCTTTTGTTAGCCGCTTTCTTGTATTGATCAGCCGCTTTCTTATAGTCTTTTAATTCTGAATAAGCATCTCCCAACATACCAATGACCAGCGGATCGATAACCGGGCTACCGGTTTCGCTGTAATTTTCAAGGGAAGCAACCGCCTCCTGGAATTTTCCCTGCTGCAGGTAAAGTCCGCCGAGATAGGCCTGCGCGATGTTAGCCGACTTCGTGTTGCTGTATTCAGTTGCGATCTGCTTAAAGCCTAAGTACGATCCGTCACCTTCAATCGCCCGGTTTTGCAAAGAGTCTACGCCGAGATAGCTTTCTGCTTTAAAAAGCTCATTCGCAGCTTTTTCTGCGCGCGGAGCCAGGTAAAAGTATTGATATCCGATATAGAGCAATACCAGTACGATGATGCCGAGGGCTATAAATGCAAGACTTTTTTGATTATCCCGAACGAAATTTCCAGTATTGGCTGGTTTAGTGTTTTGAGCGCTCACGTTATCCTTTGATTATTAATGATTCAGATTTTATTCAAGATTGCAAAAATACGTTTTTGCCTTTATCCTGCAACAGGTTTTTTTAATTCCTTCCGACTTGTTAGTACCTTTGCCTCATGTGGGTAAAAGAGCTTTCAGTGCTGAATTTTAAAAACTATGAGGAAGCATCATTAGCGTTTTCCGATGGTGTGAATGCCTTTACAGGCAACAATGGCGCCGGTAAGACCAACCTGCTGGATGCTTTACATTACCTGTCGCTGGGGAAAAGTTACTTCAACCCGATCGACTCCCAGCAGATCCGCCAGCAGGCTGATTTCTTTATGGTTCAGGGCAGGGTGGAGCGCGAGGGGAACGAAGACGTACTGGCTTGCAGCCTTAAAAAGAACCAAAAGAAACAATTTAAGTGCAATAAAAAAGAGTACGAGCGGCTGGCCGATCATATCGGGCGCTATCCGCTGGTCATGATCTCCCCGAATGACGGCATTATCATTACGGAAGGGAGTGAGGAGCGACGGCGTTTTATGGATAACGTCATTTCCCAGACCGACACCATTTACCTCAATCGCCTGATTAAATACAACAAGCTTCTGCTGCAGCGAAACCAGTTTTTAAAGCAACAGGCCGCGCTTTACAAAAAAGATCGGGATTTACTGGACGTATACGACGAACAGCTGATTCCGCTCGGAGACGCTATTTACCAGAGCCGGCTGGCCTTTATGAAGCGCTTCGTTGAAGTTTTCAACCGACATTACGCCTACCTGTCCGATCAGGCGGAACAGGTTGAGCTTCACTACGAATCACAGCTTGAAGCAGGAACTTTTGCATCCTTAATCAAACAGAATATGGAGAAGGATTATCAGTTGGAGCGCAGTACCGTAGGCATCCATAAAGATGATCTGATCTTTTCCATCCACGGCATGCCCATGAAGAAGTTCGGTTCGCAGGGGCAGCAGAAGTCTTTTCTCATTGCATTAAAACTAGCCCAATACAGCTTCCTGCATGAAATTAAGGGGTTCAAACCGTTGTTGCTGCTGGATGACATCTTCGATAAGCTGGACAGCAACCGGACCACAAAGCTGATGAAAATGGTGTCAGAAGATGAGTTCGGTCAAATCTTCATTACCGATACTGACCGTTCCCGTGTGGAAAACACGTTCGAGGGAATTGAGACCGATGTCCGTATCTTTGCTGTGGACCGGGGCTCGGTCAGTCATCAAAAAGCAGTTCATGGCCAGAACCAACGATAAGACATTAAAGGATGCCATCCAGCAATACCTGGACGCATTTAAGCTGAGGCGTAAATTCGATGAGACCTCCCTGCTTGCAGCCTGGCCGGAGCTCATGGGGCAGGCTATTGCGAACCGCACCACTCAGTTGTATATCCGGGATAAGAAGTTGTTTGTAAAGGTCGAGTCTGCCGTGATTAAAAATGAATTGCTCCTGCTGAAAAGACAAATACTCGCCAGTCTGAACGAGCGGGTAGGGACCGTGCTGGTTGAAGAACTCGTTATTCTTTAGTCAAGGCTTCCCGGATACGTTGAGCCACCCCCTCCAGATCATCTTCAGGCAATTCTATATGCAGATGCGCCTGTTCATAGAAAGGCTGGCGTTCAGGCATTCTTTCTTCCACCAAAGCCAGGATCTCTTCGACCGATTTACCATTGACCAACGGACGCTTCTGATGTTTGCTGTTAGCAAGACGGTTAGCCAATAAATGCGCCGGCGCCTTGAGGTAGACCGTCAATCCTTTACTCAGCATCCATTCCATATTATCGAAGAAACAAGGCGCTCCACCTCCAGTGGCGATGACGGCTGGTATCTCATCGTGTTGCAACAGAAGTTCCCGCTCCTTATTCCGGAAGGCCGCTTCGCCGAAGGCCGTAAAATAATCGGCGATACGAAGTTGAGTCTGCTCTTCGAAAACATCGTCCAGGTCGATAAAAGCCCGGTTCATATGTCGAGCGATTTTTTTTCCATTGGTCGTTTTTCCGCTTCCCATAAAGCCAATCAGAAAAACAGGTCTGTCCTTATACTCAGGCATCATTTAATTGTTTTCTTCGAAATATTGCTCAGCCAGCTCTTTGTAATCCGGCAAGCTCCGGTGAGGCCATTTTTTTATTACTTTGCCATCTTTCAGAAGCATAAGACCAGGGTTTGAACGGATCATAGATTTGAGCGGAACATGATCGGCAAAATAAATCTCTGTCATCAATTCCAGCTCCCCGCCGAGCTCTTCCGCCTGCCGTGCGGACGCAGAGGTCAGCAATACCGTACGGAGATTATAATCTTCC
>JBMDWN010000117.1:0-14501 GCA_048595275.1 Olivibacter sp.
CCTTTCAATACATTCTCCAGAATATCCCAGACGATCGGGTCTTTGCGATCAACGATCTTTTTCGCCGATTTAACCGTTTTTACAACGCCCCGTTCGATCATCTTACGAATGATGAATGGCTTGTAGAGTTCGGCAGCCATATCTTTTGGAAGACCGCATTCATGCAATTTCAGGCTTGGCCCGACAACGATAACCGAACGAGCCGAATAATCTACACGTTTACCCAGCAGGTTCTGACGGAAACGACCTTGCTTACCTTTCAGAATATCGGACAAGGACTTCAGGGCACGATTACCTTCGGTCTTGACCGCATTTACTTTTCTTGAGTTATCAAACAGGGAGTCTACTGCTTCCTGAAGCATCCGCTTCTCGTTTCTCAAAATAACTTCCGGTGCTTTGATCTCGATCAGCCGTTTTAAGCGATTGTTCCGGATAATGACGCGGCGATATAAATCGTTCAGATCTGAAGTCGCGAAACGCCCACCTTCGAGTGGCACTAACGGACGCAGTTCCGGTGGAATAACAGGAACGATCTTGACGATCATCCACTCCGGACGGTTCTCGATCCGGTCTACTGAACCACGGAACGCTTCGACAACCTGAAGACGCTTCAGCGCATCGTTCTTACGCTGCTGAGAAGTCTCATTAGCAGCCTGGTGACGCAGGTCGTATGATAACTGATCCAGATCCAGGCGTCCGAGCAATTCCTCCAGAGCTTCAGCACCCATCTTCGCGATGAATTTCTGAGGATCTTTATCGTCCAGGTATTGATTCTCTTTTGGAAGCGTATCCAGAATATCCAGGTATTCCTCTTCAGTCAGAAAGTCCATGTACTGGATTCCATCATCCCCTTTAATACCGGGCTGAATAACGACGTAGCGCTCATAATAGATGATCATGTCCAGCTTCTTCGTTGGAAGTCCCATCAAATAACCGATCTTATTCGGTAAAGAGCGAAAATACCAGATATGTGCTACCGGAACCACCAGGTTAATGTGCCCCATGCGCTCGCGGCGTACTTTCTTCTCTGTAACTTCTACCCCGCAACGGTCACATACAATGCCTTTATAGCGGATACGCTTATACTTACCACAATGACATTCGTAATCCTTGACCGGGCCAAAAATACGTTCACAGAACAATCCATCACGCTCCGGTTTGTAGGTCCGGTAGTTGATGGTTTCCGGCTTTAAAACCTCACCGCTTGAACGTTCAAGGATCGCCTCTGGAGACGATAAGCTGATCGTGATGGAGGTAAAGTTGCTTTTTATTTTATTATCTTTTTTATAAGACATAGCTTTTAAGATAGAAGCCGCTGGCCCGGATAAAACCGGATCAGCAACCCAATTAATCTAAGGTGATATCTAATCCCAGTCCACGAAGTTCGTGTACCAATACGTTGAATGACTCTGGAACGGATGGAGTCGGAAGATTGTCTCCCTTCACAATCGCCTCATAAGTCTTGGCACGGCCAACTACATCATCCGACTTAACCGTCAGGATTTCCTGCAGAATATTCGAAGCACCGAAGGCTTCCAGTGCCCAAACTTCCATCTCACCGAAACGCTGACCACCGAACTGGGCTTTACCTCCCAAAGGTTGCTGCGTAATCAATGAATACGGACCGATAGAACGCGCGTGCATTTTATCATCAACCATGTGGCCGAGTTTCAACATGTAAATGATTCCTACAGTAGTTGGCTGATCAAAGCGATCACCGGTAAGACCATTATTCAGATAAGTACGTCCGGATGCCGGGAGTCCTGCTTTGGAAACCCATTCTTCCACTTCCTCCATGGTAGCTCCGTCAAAGATCGGTGTAGCAAACTTGACACCGAGTTTCTGACCGGCCCAACCGAGAACCGTTTCATAGATCTGACCAAGGTTCATCCGGGAAGGTACCCCTAATGGATTCAGTACGATGTCTACTGGTGTACCGTCGTCCAGGAATGGCATGTCCTCATCGCGCACGATACGGGCTACGATACCTTTGTTACCGTGACGTCCCGCCATCTTATCTCCTACTTTAAGTTTACGCTTCTTCGCTACGTAAACTTTCGCCATCTGAACAATGCCTGAGGGAAGTTCGTCACCTACGGTAACTGCAAATTTATCGCGACGATAAGCACCAAGTTCTTCATTCAATTTAATGTTATAAAAATGAAGGGTTTGCTTAATCAGTTCGTTCTTATCTTCATCAGTCGTCCATTTAGTCGGATTGATGTTCGCGTAATCCAATTCGGTAAGAATCTTCTGCGTAAACTTAGCGCCTTTAGGAACAAGCAGCTCCTTATAAACGTTATAAACACCCTGAGAAGTCTTTCCGTTTACAATAGTGAAAAGCTTATCCAGTAAACGCTCCCGCAACTGACGGACTGCACGCTCATGCCCCAGATCAAGCTTCTCAACAGCTGCCTTCTCCTCTTTCTTCTCGGTTTTCTTAGCACGTGAAAAGAGCTTAGTATCAATAACAACTCCGCGGATAGATGGAGGAGTCTTCAGGGAAGCATCCTTAACGTCGCCTGCTTTGTCTCCGAAAATCGCTCTTAACAATTTTTCTTCCGGTGAAGGATCTGATTCGCCCTTAGGCGTAATTTTACCGATCAGAATATCACCTTCGCGTACTTCAGCTCCGACGCGAATAATTCCGTTCTCATCCAGATCTTTCGTTGCCTCTTCGGAAACATTAGGGATATCTGCAGTCAGCTCTTCCTCCCCTCGTTTAGTATCCCGAACTTCCAGCTCGAATTCTTCAATGTGAAGCGACGTAAAGATGTCTTCGCTTACAACACGTTCGGAAATCACGATCGCATCCTCAAAATTATATCCCTGCCAAGGCATGAAAGCCACTTTCAGGTTACGACCAAGTGCTAATTCGCCATCCTCCGTTGCGTAGCCTTCACACAGCACCTGTCCTTCAGCAACACGCTGACCTTTCTTAACGATCGGCTTCAGGTTAATACAAGTACTCTGATTGGTTTTCTTAAATTTGATAAGACGATAAGTCCTGATCTCGTCGTCGAAAGACACTAGATGCTGATCATCCGTACGATCGTAACGGATTTTGATTTCATTAGCGTCTACGTATTCCACTATTCCTGGTCCTTCGGCATTGATTAACGTACGGGAATCCCTCGCTACACGTCCTTCAAGTCCGGTACCAACTACTGGTGCCTGGGGACGAAGTAAGGGAACGGCCTGACGTTGCATGTTTGACCCCATCAGGGCACGGTTAGCATCGTCATGTTCCAGGAATGGAATCAGCGAAGCCGCGATGGAAGTAATCTGATTTGGAGCAATATCCATAAGATCCAACATCTCGGGCTCGATGATCGGGAAGTCACCCTCATACCGGGCTTTAACTTTCGGCGTGATGAAGTTACCTTTATCGTCGTATTCTGCGTTAGCCTGCGCGATGGTTTTACCATCCTCATCTTCTGCTGAAAGATAAACAACCGGCTCTTCTACCACTACCCGACCCTCTTTAATCTTACGGTAAGGTGTTTCGATAAACCCTAAATTGTTAATCTTAGCATGCACGCAAAGCGAAGAAATCAAACCAATATTTGGCCCTTCCGGTGTTTCAATCGTACAAAGACGACCATAATGCGTGTAGTGAACGTCACGAACCTCGAATCCTGCCCGCTCACGGGAAAGACCGCCTGGTCCTAAAGCCGATAATCTTCTTTTATGTGTAATCTCAGCTAAAGGATTTGTTTGGTCCATAAACTGAGATAGCTGGTTTGTTCCAAAGAACGAATTGATAACCGAAGAAAGCGTACGGGCGTTAATGAGGTCAGTCGGTGTAAACACCTCATTATCTCGAATATTCATCCGCTCACGAATCGTACGTGCCATACGAGACAGCCCTACACCAAACTGGGCATAAAGTTGCTCGCCAACTGTACGTACGCGACGGTTTGACAAGTGGTCAATATCATCAACTTCCGCCTTCGAGTTAATCAGATTGATCAAATACTTAACAATGGCAATAATATCTTGCTTTGTCAATACTTTGGTGTCCTGATCTGTATCTAGCTTCAGTTTTCTGTTGATCCGGTAGCGTCCGACGTCACCTAAATCATAACGCTTGTCAGAGAAGAATAACCGGTCGATGATACCGCGTGCGGTCTCCTCATCAGGTGGTTCGGCATTACGCAGTTGACGATAAATATGCTCAACTGCCTCCTTCTCCGAATTGGATGTATCTTTCTGTAAAGTATTATATATAATGGAGTAGTCGGCGTTATTGGCGGTGTCCTCTTTTGTCAAAATAATTGACTTAACACCGGCATCAATAATCATGTCGATATGATCTTCTTCCAAAACGGTTTCCCGCTCCAAAATAATCTCATTCCGATCGATAGAAACAACCTCTCCCGTATCCTCATCCACAAAATCCTCAACCCACTTTTTCAGGACACGGGCAGCCAGATGACGCCCAACATACTTCTTAAGTCCGGATTTGCTAACTTTTACTTCATCGGCTAAATCAAACAATTCAAGAATGTCTTTATCTGCATCGTAACCGATTGCGCGCAAAAGCGTGGTAACCGGGAATTTCTTTTTCCGGTCAATGTACGCGTACATGACGTTATTAACGTCCGTCGCAAATTCAATCCACGATCCTTTGAAAGGAATAACACGGGCCGAATACAATTTAGTTCCATTGGTGTGACGACTTTGCCCGAAGAAAACGCCTGGTGAACGATGTAACTGGGAAACAATCACACGCTCAGCGCCATTGATAACAAAAGTACCTTTAGGCGTCATATAAGGGATAGTACCCAGATATACGTCCTGTACAATCGTCTCAAAATCCTCGTGCTCTTCGTCATTACATGATAAACGTAACTTAGCTTTCAGCGGTACGCTGTAAGTCAAGCCGCGTTCTATACATTCCTGAATGTCATAACGGGGTGGATCAATGAAATAATCCAAGAACTCAAGAACGAAGATATTTCTTGAATCAGAAATAGGAAAGTTTTCAGAAAAAACTTTGAACAGCCCTTCCTGGTGGCGGTTATCGGAAGTTGTTTCCAATTGGAAAAACTCCCTGAAAGATTGAAGCTGCACATCTAGGAAGTCCGGATAATCCAGAACTTTTTTACTGGTGGCGAAGTTCACTCTTTCGTTACGAATATCTGTATTTGCCAAGGGATATAGATTTTTTGTTTATTAAACCTCTTTTGACAGTTTTGAAACCGTAGTCTCATCGTACTGCCTGACGATTTAAAGGGGCAATAGTATAAACGGCAATAGACCCCGGCAAATTTACCGGAGTCTAGGCCATAAGAACTTATGTGTTGTGACTATTTGATCTCAACAACAGCTCCTGCTTCTTCCAATTGTTTTTTCAAAGCCTCAGCTTCGTCTTTGGCAACACCAGCTTTAAGCTCTTTAGGTGCACCGTCAACTAATTCTTTAGCTTCTTTCAAACCAAGACCAGTAAGATCTTTAACTAATTTTACTACAGCTAATTTAGAACCACCAGCTTCTTTCAAAATAACATCAAAAGATGTTTTTTCTTCAGCAGCCGGAGCATCACCACCAGCAGCAGGTCCTGCAACTGCTACTGCAGCAGCAGCTGGCTCAATACCGTACTCATCTTTCAGAATTTGAGCTAACTCGTTAACTTCCTTTACTGTCAAGTTTACTAACTGCTCAGCAAACGCTTTTAAATCTGCCATTTTATTTAGTTTTTATTTTTTCGTTTTTAAATAAATTATTTACGGTTGACCAGAGGACCGTTAACCTCTCTCTTGTAATGTTTTTACCAGGCCGGCAATGGTACTACCACCAGACTGAAGTGCGGATACAACATTCTTCGCAGGCGACTGAAGCAATCCAATGATATCCCCGACAAGCTCTTCTTTCGATTTAAGATTAACGAGTGCATCAAGTTGCGTATCACCAACGAAAACTGCAGAATCAATATAGGCACCTTTAAGAACAGGCTTGTCACCTGATTTGCGAAGTTCCTTGATCAATTTCGCAGGTGCGTTTGCGGTTTCTGAAAACAGAAGTGTAGAAGCCCCTTTCAAGACACCTTTCAGCTCTTCGGAATCGACTCCGGCTGCTTCAAGGGCCTTCGAGATTAAGGTATTCTTTGCTACCTGTATGGCAATGCCTTGCTCAAAACATTTACGACGAATGTTATTGATCTTTGCTACGCTCAGTTCAGCCGTATCAGTAATATAAAAATTACCGTAAGATTTGATCCGATCGGTCAAAGCATCAACAATTACTTGTTTCTCTTCTTTTCTCATGATTAAATCCCAGCTACTGATTTCGTTTCAATTTTAATTCCAGGGCTCATTGTAGAAGAGATGTGTAAACTCTTGAAATAAGTCCCTTTAGCCGCTGACGGCTTTAATCTTGACAATGTCTGGATTAACTCCAAAGCATTATCATAGATTTTATCTGCATCAAACGACACTTTCCCAATAGAAGCATGGATAATTCCGGTTTTATCTACTTTAAAGTCGATTTTACCAGCCTTAACCTCGGTGACAGCTTTACCCACGTCTTGTGTAACGGTACCAGACTTTGGATTCGGCATCAGGTTACGAGGGCCTAATATACGACCCAAACGACCAACCTTCGCCATTACGCTCGGCATCGTGATGATGATATCAACATCCGTCCACCCACCTTCAATTTTGGTAATATACTCATCCAGGCCAACGTAGTCCGCGCCCGCAGCTTTAGCTTCCTCCTCTTTATCCGGAGTACAAAGCACCAGAACACGAACCGTTTTACCGGTACCGTGTGGAAGCGTTGCAATACCTCTCACCATTTGATTTGCCTTTCTTGGGTCTACGCCTAAGCGAACATCCAGGTCTACTGACGCATCAAACTTGGTATTCGTGATATCTTTTACGAGAGCAGAAGCTTCCTGCAAAGTATAAGCTTTACCAACTTCAATTTTGGATAGTGCTGTCTTTTGATTTTTTGTTAATCTAGCCACTTTCTTAAACTGATTTCTGTTAATTAATTGTTCCAAGGCGCGTCACCAGATACGGTAATCCCCATGCTACGAGCTGTGCCAGCCACCATCTTCATGGCTGATTCCACCGTAAATGCATTTAAGTCCGGCATTTTATCTTTCGCAATAGCCTCTACCTGATCCCAGTTTACTTTACCGACTTTCTTACGGTTAGGTTCTCCCGAACCACCTTTCAAGCCTGAAACTTCGAGCAGTTGAACCGCTACCGGAGGCGTTTTGATGATAAAATCGAAGGACTTATCAGCATAAACCGTAATAACTACAGGCAATACTTTCCCTGGCTTGTCTTGGGTACGAGCATTAAATTGCTTGCAAAATTCCATGATGTTCACCCCCTTTGCACCCAATGCCGGGCCTACAGGTGGTGATGGATTGGCTGCGCCACCCTTCACTTGCAATTTCACTAACGCACTGACTTCTTTTGCCATTTTCGATTAAATTAAATTACTAAATGTCTGTTAGTAAGTTGGAAGCAATATAACGTAACATTTAAGGTATTCTATTGTACACAGATTTTAATACAAACCCGCCCAAAAGAGTGCGCAAAGATAAAACAAAAATCAGATAAATGCAAAATGTATATGCAATTATCTGAATAGTTTGTCCTGTGAAGAAATGAATATTATTCTTTCTCTACCTGCATGTAATTCAATTCCAAAGGTGTTTTCCGCCCGAAGACTTTTACCATCACCTTTAGTTTCTTTTTATCTTCATTAACCTCTTCAATCTCTCCTGAGAAACCATTAAAAGGACCATCGGTAACCTTTACGGATTCCCCCACGTAAAAAGCAACGTTCATCATTTCCCCTTGCTCACTCATTTCATCGACGGTGCCTAGGATTCGGTTAACTTCTGACTGACGAAGTGGAATAGCGTTTCCGGCTTTATCTCCCAAAAATCCGATAACGCTATTAATGTTTTTGATCACGTGCTCTAATTCCCCATCCAGTGAAGCCTCCAACAATACGTAACCAGGGTAGTAATTACGTTCCTTAGCTACTTTCTTCCCGTCACGCATCTGGAAATATTTTTCCATGGGAATAAGAACCTGCGGAACAACGTGGCCAATTCCTAAACGGTTTATTTCAGCCTCTATATATTGCTTTACCTTTTTTTCTTTACCGCTAACCGCACGGACCACATACCATTTTAATTGTTGATCTGCCATTTATGATTCCTCCTGGTTTAAGCCCCCGTACCGTAAAATAATGTCAACAGTCCGCTGGAGGCCTGATCCATCGCCAGTACAATCAACGCAATTATAATCGAGGCAACCAAAACGATTACAGCAGAATTCTGTAACTCCGGCCACGTTGGCCAGGACACTTTCTGTGTCATTTCGTGATATGAATCTTTTATAAACTCTAAAACGTTAGCCATCTTCGATTAATGAATGATTACAAATGCAAAAAACCAGCCCATTCCGTTATTGGCTTCCGGCTGGTTTAATGGACCATTAAATTAAGCACGGGCACAAGGATTCGAACCCTGATCAAAGGTTTTGGAGACCTCTATTCTACCATTGAACTATGCCCGTAAAAGAATTAGCTAATTGGCTAATTTAACCAATTAGCTAATATTTATCGGAAGAAATAACTACTTGGTAATTTCAGTTACCTGACCTGCTCCTACTGTTCTTCCGCCTTCACGGATAGCAAAGCGAAGTCCTTTCTCCATTGCAATCGCGTTAATCAATTTTACATTGATTGTTACGTTATCACCAGGCATAACCATTTCTACACCTTCCTGCAAAGTAATCTCTCCGGTAACATCTGTGGTACGGAAGTAAAACTGCGGACGGTATTTGTTGAAGAATGGCGTGTGACGTCCACCTTCAGCTTTTGACAGCACGTAAACTTCAGCCTTGAACTCCGTATGCGGCGTAACACTGCCTGGCTTACAAATAACCATACCACGACGGATATCAGTTTTTTCTATACCACGAAGCAACAAACCTACGTTATCACCAGCTTCACCTCTGTCAAGGATCTTACGGAACATCTCAACACCTGTAACGGTTGACTTCAGGTTTTCAGCGCCCATACCCAACAATTCAACAGGGTCTCCGGAATTGATAACACCACGCTCGATACGACCTGTTGCAACCGTACCACGACCTGTAATCGAAAATACGTCTTCAATAGGCATCAAGAATGGAAGATCTGTCAAACGAGGAGGAATAGGGATGTAATTATCTACTGCATCCATCAACTCCATCAATTTGTCAACCCACTGAGGCTCATTGTTCAAAGCACCCAGCGCAGAGCCGCGAATAACTGGAATATCATCACCTGGGTATTCGTAGAATGAAAGCAATTCACGTACTTCCATTTCAACTAAATCCAATAATTCCGGATCGTCAACCAAGTCAGTTTTGTTCATAAAAACAACCAATGCAGGAACACCTACCTGACGAGCCAAAAGAATGTGCTCACGGGTTTGAGGCATCGGTCCGTCTGTAGCTGCTACAACGATAATTGCTCCATCCATCTGAGCAGCACCAGTAACCATGTTTTTCACATAGTCAGCGTGTCCCGGACAGTCAACGTGAGCGTAGTGACGGTTTGCAGTAGAGTATTCTACGTGCGCTGTATTAATTGTAATACCACGTTCCTTTTCCTCAGGAGCTGAATCAATCGAGTCGAATGAACGCGCCTCAGAAAGACCTTTTTCAGCTAAAACCTTTGTAATAGCAGCTGTGGTAGTCGTTTTACCGTGGTCAACGTGACCGATTGTACCAATATTCAAGTGTGGTTTACTGCGGTCAAATTTCTCTTTTGCCATTTTGTATGCGAATTAGTAAGTGAACTTTTATTTTTTGGTTTTCAAATATTTACCCTTACGAGCCAATGATGGGACTTGAACCCATGACCTCTTCCTTACCAAGGAAGTGCTCTACCGCTGAGCTACATCGGCTACTTTGAACAACAAAAAGCTAAAGCCATTAAAGGTTTTAACTTTTTGAATTCGAGCGGAAGACGGGCCTCGAACCCGCAACCTATAGCTTGGAAGGCTATCGCTCTACCAATTGAGCTACTTCCGCTTCTGTATTCATCTTTACCTTAAGATGAAATCAAATTCTTCAACAAATTTGATTTGTGTGGGGGGAGAAGGATTCGAACCTTCGAAGCCGAAGCAACGGATTTACAGTCCGTCCCATTTGACCGCTCTGGAATCCCCCCTCAACCGACTACCGGATCAAAACAGATTAAAACTCGATTAATCCGGAAATCTGAGCCCCCTGCCGGGATCGAACCAGCGACCTACTGATTACAAGTCAGTTGCTCTACCAGCTGAGCTAAGGAGGCCTCTCATCAAAGAACTTTCCCCAAAATTCATCCGGCAATCTACTGAGAATACCTGTGTTCCCTTTGGGACTGCAAAGATAGACAACAAACTATTAATTCAAAAAAAAAGTGAAAATATTTTGGATCCGAAAAGGCCCTTGAAAACAAATGAGCTGTGAATCAACAGCGTATCAACGTGGGTGTTCGGGAGAACCTGAACGTTCCCCCGAAAAACTCGGAATCAGTCTGGCTGCTCGGCAACATCAAGCAATATAGACTTACGACGACCCAGCTTTTGTCTGATTTTAGTTTTGTGCTTATTGATTTGCCTCCTTAATGATTCGGTACTGATATCCGTCGCCTCCTCGAAGGTTTTAGCCTGTGCTTTGGCAAAAAGCTGGCTACCTGGAATATTCAGTTTGAGTTCAACGATTTTATTGGATTCGTCGTCAACATTTTCCAGTCTGAGGTAACATTCGCCTGAGACAATCTGGTCGAAAAATTGGTCTAGCTTATCTACTTTGCGCTGTACGAAACCAATTAACTTCTGATCCGCTTTAAACTGAATAGACTGCGTGATGATATTCATAATTTTCCTCCTTTTTTAAGCCTTTGGATGGGCTTGTTTATAAACCGACTTTAAACGTTCAACTGAATTATGCGTATATAGCTGAGTCGCTGATAAACTGGCGTGCCCCAGTAACTCCTTGATCGCATTCAGGTCTGCACCTTTCTCCAGTAAGGCCGTTGCAAAACTGTGTCTTAATACGTGTGGACTCCTTTTTTCCTGACTGGTAATCAAAGCCAGATAATTCTTTACGGTCAGGTATACTAGCCCCGCGTAAGCCGCTCCGCCTTTATTTGTAACGATCAGATTTTGAGAATTGTTATTCGAAAAATGTGTTTTTTTTATCAACAAATATTTATTAAGCTGTTGAATAAGCCCCTTATGCAGAGGCAATATACGTTCTTTATTCCCTTTTCCCAATACTCTTACTTCTTCACGGAAAAAATCAATATCTGAGATTTTTAATCCCAATAGTTCACTTAACCGAATACCGGTACCAAACAACAATTCCAAAATGAGGCGACTACGCTGTCCCTCGAAATTCTCCTGAAAAACAGCTTCCTCATCCAGTAAATGGCTTACTGCCGATTCAGAAACCGTTACGGGTAATTTTTTAGGCGACTTTACAGCCTTAACAAGTGCCGCGGGATTTTTATCCGTTAGCCCCTCTTTCATCATAAATGTGAAGAAAGAACGAAGCGACGATAAATGTCGATTTATAGTTGTTGCGCTTTTTCCTTCAGCGGTCAGTCCTGCAGCGAAACGCCTTACATCTTTCACCCGAACCTGACCGGGCTCTTCGGCATTAACAAAGGAAGATGAAAAGAACGACAGGAGATCTGTCTCATACGCCTTAATAGTATGTAATGAACGCCTGCGTTCATGAAGCAAATAACTGGAAAAACGTTCAATATAGTTCATATCATCAAAACTGACTACGCGTGATCTTTCCCTTAACCAGATATAAGTTGCGGATCGCATTTTTAGGAATGACCAGTTCACCTGAAAATTCCGGGTTAAGCGCTTGCAGAACAATCGCGTTGGCATCTGCTCCCGGGCGAACAATCCTCAGGGCAAAAAGATTATTCGCCTGAGCGTCCGTTTCTACCAGGTAAGTCTCTCCCCACAAGATCACATCCAGATTCACGCATCTCTTTACAGCAATCACATCTCCCGGAGTAAATTTCGGCAGCATACTATCCCCCAGTACCGGCAAATAAGCATCGCAATCGTTGAATGGTTTAAAATCGACGTAATACGCTGGTGCCTCTCTCAAAATATGCGATATGTCCTTTTGAAGTTCGCCGCTTGTTGAATCAAAGAACGGAACACCCGTTGGATTGTCACGGAGTGGCGCGTTAGACCTAAGCTCCGGCGTTTGACCACCTTCGAGATTAAACATCAAAGAGCTTTTGCCAGAAAGCCAATTTTCGTTTAAATTGTAAACCTCCATAATATCCTTCGCCAGGCGGTTTCCGATCACCCGGTTCCCGTTTTCAATCGCAGAAAAGTTATTTACGAAGGGACTGATAGGACCATAAAACTCTTTTTGCGTTTTGTTTAGCCTGGTTCGAACCTCCCGTAATTTCAACCCCATTTCGCGCCTCAATCTTTCATCCATAAATATCAAAAAATTTGGATTAAAATATCAAATGATATACATTTGATACATACAGGATAAGATAGTTATTCCTGGCGACTATATATCTAAAATCTTACCATTATGGAAACTAAAAATGATTTTAAAATTCCCACTCCCCGTTATCGGTATTTATCGGAGGATCAATTGAAAAATCCGCTAAGCTACCTGGAAGAAGTATGTAGCTCATTAACCACCATCGAACTGTTTCGTTTGGATCTACACGATCTCGCCAGGGCTTCCCTAACCGACTGGAATGAGATACCTGAAGGAAGCTGGCGTATCCATTATGGACATCAGTTTGTCAGTACACACCGGCAACTTACCTACCTGATAGAAGCATTATTTGCATTATCATTACATCCTGAGCTGCATTTCAAGCTTACAGAAACCGATCCTTTCTATCAGCGTAAATCTCCGTTTAAACATGTCCTCGACATTGAGAACAGGATTAAAAGTTCCGTATTTTTCTTCAGGAAGCTCGGAAATGATGAAATGAATGAGCCTTGTGATTTTCTTATTCGGGTATTTAAATCGAATGATCTTTCCATGTGGCACGAGGTTCTGGACGACCTACTCGGCTATGCTTATTCTACATCCGCCTTGGAGGATGCCGGTTTTTACCTCTATGCTATTGAGATTCTGGAAAAAATGATTGAGCTGTGTTTTCTAGTTAGCGCAAAATACTCAGCCGATATAACACAGCGATTGTTGATAAGCGATATCCTTGTTAACAAGAAACATAATAACGAAGATGAGCTAAGGGAACCTGCAATCCTCTACGTTGTCAAAAAACTACCGGCATTAAAAATCAGTTAATAAAAAAGCCGCCGTACAATAAGTACGGCGGCTCTTACTGAATATTTCGAAAGCTTAAAGCGTATCCTGATTCAGGGATTGCTTATAAATAGCTTTTTTTATCTGAGTCCGGCGGGTAACAGATTTCTTCTCGTAAGCTTGACGAGAACGCAATTCTCTTAATACACCAGTCTTTTCGAATTTCTTCTTAAAGCGTTTCAGCGCTTTATCTAACGACTCACCATCTTTAACATTTACGATAATCATATTCTAAATACCCCCTTTCTTTTAAGGACGACAAATATAGTAAATTTATCAAATAATCCGAAAAAATTATTTATCAGCACCAATGTGTCTTCCCCGAAAAGGATTTATTTTGAAAGCAACGGAACCAATATGGGTATTGGCATAATTGTACTGCAGTTCCGTTTGTAGAAAGCCTCTCCCGATGATAAGCCCAGCTCCGAAAACGGGCACGGATCTATGATAATTCCTTTCAAACAAATCATCTACCACTACAGCCCCTCCTTCGCTTAGCTCCGTCAGGTAATCACTAACGAAATTCAACCTGAACGCTCCGCTGCTTCCAAACACGGTTGTTTGAGTTATACCCCCGGCTTGTACGAAAAGATCTAGGAATTTAGGCATTTTAAATACGGCAGACAGCAACGCCTGCGTAGTGTGAGTACGATGTTGCAAACGAATCGTTGTCCCAATCGTATTAAAATATTCGTTCTCGAACTCCAGAAAACGGACGCCTGCCGGATTGTAATCCAAGGTATTATTCAGGTAAGAAACCAGAAAATTCAGGTGTAGAGGAGCATCCATATTTTTATTAAACCAGCGTGATAAACTATGACGCAAGGCTCCCCCCCAGGCGTTTACATGTAAACGACCCTGATCTATGCCGATATTGAAAGGTAAAAGCCGTACAGATATCTCTGTCCCAAGCCCCAGCCCAACGCTGATCTGTGGCATTACGAAAGGCGTAAATCCCGCACCTGTTCCCAAGCCCTCAAGCAAGTTGAAGTTCGCAGAAAGGTATTCACCCGTAGCCGGATTTACCAATCGGTTATTGGTTATCGGATCAAGCAAAAAAAGGTTAACCTGCCCCCCGCCACCGTTCGTAAAAATAGCTGGTGTAAGATAAGCAGCCTCTATATTCTGACCAGGTATAAGTTTAGCTGTTTCTATAAAACT
>JBMDWN010000118.1:0-6788 GCA_048595275.1 Olivibacter sp.
TCCGAGACGCCTCAGCCGATTTTAAGCGGGAACAGCTTCCAGGATAATTCAGGCATGGATCCCTCGAGAATTAAAAGTGTTAATGTTCTTAAAGCTGCGCCGGAAGGACAAAGTACGATAACCAACAACCCTATAGAATTAAAGTAATTTTTGAGGGCCTGTCTCTGGATCTTCATTTCATGTTGGCCATTGTTCAGTGCGCAGGCCCAAGAGCCTTTCCTCAAGGGGAAACTGCTCCGCGCGGACGGCGCCCCGCTGATCAACGCCTATATCCTCGTTCAGGGTGTGACGGAAGGAAAAGTACTGGCTTATACCACCAGCAACGGCGACGGGCGCTTTGCGCTGAGCATTCCGGACTCTATACGTACCAAGGCTCAGCAACTGGAAATCCGTCACCTGGGCTTTCGTACTCTTCAGGTTAAGCTCGAAGCGGGCAGAACAGATTACGTGCTAACCCTAGAGGAGCAAACGATTGACTTATCTGACATTACTGTAAAAAGCCGTCCACAGATAGACCGGCGGGGCGACACGCTGTCTTACGATGTCGCTTCTTTTGCGCAGGCAATGGACCGAAGCATTGGAGAGGTCATTCGTCGCCTGCCCGGCGTCGAGGTCGCGGAAGACGGCTCAATCAAATACAACGGCAAAGCAATCAGCCACCTGTATATCGACGGAGATGATCTCTTAAACGGACGTTACGCCCTGGGTACGCGTGTGATTCCGAAGGGGATGGTAAATAAGGTGGAAGTATTGCAGCGCCACCAGCCCGTCAAGGTACTGGAAGGACGTATCGCCAGCGATGAAACCGCACTCAACCTGGTTATTCGGGAAGAGGCCCGCCTGAAACTTATGGGGGAGGCAAAACTGGGTGCCGGACTCCCGCATCAATACGATTCCGAAATCAACTCCATGCTCTTCAATAAGCGGTTTAAGATGCTGCATGTACTGGAAGGAAACAACATCGGACGCGACATCTTTTCCGACTGGAAGGCGCTGACCAAAAATAGCGCCGCGCTGAATGTGTCCGATTCCTGGATCTCACCCGGAACAGTATCGCCCCCCGGACTCAGAACGGACCGATACTTATTTAACCGGGCCGGGGCGATTAATACCAACAACTTCTTCAGGACGAAAAGCGATCTGCAGATAACCCTGGCCATCCGTGCAGCACTAGACCGAACGGAGATGGAATTCAGCGGTGTCCAGGAGCTGTATCTGCCGGAAGATACAGTGCGTTATTCTGAATTCCAGCGCTATCGCAACCATCCTTTCGCCGTACAAACCAACCTGGTGCTGGAATCAAATAAGGAGAAGCGCTTTATCCGTAATGAAAGTCAGCTTCGTTTTCGTCGCGATGATGGAGAAGTCGCCATGCTGACCAACGAAAGGATGCTTGAGCAGCAGCTTGCGGACCGCCCGCTAACGATTTCCAACGCTCTTGAATTTGTGCCGACATTAGGTCGGGGAAAGCTCTTACGCCTTAAATGGTCGTTGCAGGCAGAACTCAGAAGCGAACAGCTGGGGGTTATAAGCCCGGAAAGCGAATCGGCACAGCGGGGCGGACTTTCCTACGCTACAGCGTTTCAGCGCCTGGACAGGCCTGCATGGCAGCAGGCAGCGGAGCTCTCTTACCTACCCCGCTCGGGCAAGATAAAACAGGCTTATGGATTGGGCATGCATCAGGAATCGCAGCGGCTCAACTCGTATCTTGCGATGGATTCCGTATCCGGTAGTGCATTGGAAGGCGGAGACGTTTTTCAGAACCATTTGCGCTGGAATCAGCAGCGCTGGTACGCGCAGGCGCAATACGATTACGCCGCCGGAGGCTGGCTTGTAAAACTGGGCCTCCCTTTGGCTCTGCAATCCATTCGCTATGAAGATGAATCCTCAGACCTTAGCGGGCGGCGTGTCTATCGTTTCTTAAATCCCACCCTGAACGTCCGGCGCAACATCGGAGTAGAAGACTACCTGCGTTTATCTTATCAGCGACGGAACCGCTTTGGGACGATGGAGCAGATCTATCAGGAGCCGATCCTGATCAATTACCGCACCCTGCAGTCTAACCGATCGGGGATTCAGGAACAACGTACGCAGCAGGCCGATTTGAGTTTTCACCTGGAACGTTCGCTGCGCTTTCTTTTTGTTTACGTTCAGCTGAGCGCCTCCCATAATCGCCAGAATGCTTTGCAGGCCGTGGAGATCACGGAAGATGGTACCCAAAGTTACCTGGTACCAATAATGAACGACATAAAAAATGCAGGCCTGGAAGGAAGCTGGAGCCAGTATATAAACGGCCTGAGAACAACTGTAGCCCTACGCGCGTCCGCAAGATTCAGTCAGCTCAATCAGCTGATCAATGGTGATCTGCTGCCTTACCAACAGCGAATATGGACGCTAAAGCCTTCCGTGGAACGGGCTTTCGGGTCTGCTGTGCAGTTTTCTTACCAGGCATTAAACAGTTTCTTCTCCAGTCTGCCGGTCCGGACCGAAGACCGCCAGCGAATAGCAACGCAACGCGTCTATCAATTGGATCACAGCCTGACCGCTACCTCCTTTCTGCGAAAACGAATCTTTCTGTCCTTTTCCGCCTCCCAGCAGCTTACGCGGGAAGCATCATCAGGCACCATTTCGTATTGGTTTCTGGATGCCAGTGCCCGGTGGCGACTGCCCGCCCGGGGCTCTGAGCTGGAACTGAACCTAAAAAACCTGGCGAATATCCGCCGCTACGAAACCTTTCGCCTTTCTGAGAATACCTTTTGGGAAAGCCGTTACCGGCTACAGGGAAGGATGGCGGTGTTAAAATACACCTTTACGTTCTGAACTTACCAAAAACGCCAAGCGGAAGTTTGAGGCCGGAGCTGGTGGGTAAAAAAAGCTCGCCGCACTCAAGATTCTTTACCGAAGGCAGAGCCGAACGGATCAGGTTCTCCACAATAACCGAAGAAAAGCCAAGCGAGTAGGTATTCAGGATAAGAAAATGTTCCTGAGGGTCCAGTAGTTGCACCACGTCTCGCATCATCTCGGTAATATGGTCCTCCAGTTTCCACTTTTCACCCTTAGGGCCATGTCCATAAGCCGGCGGGTCCAGAATAATTCCCTGGTACTTGTTACCCCTCTTCAGCTCTCTTTTTACGAACTTCAGCGCGTCTTCCACGACCCAGCGGATATCCCGCAGGCCCGAAAGCTCCTGGTTTTCGTTGGCCCAGGTCACCACTTGTTTGATGGAATCAACATGGGTAGTATCTGCTCCCGCGGCCCTTGCTGCGAGGGAGGCGCCCCCGGTGTAGGCAAATAGATTAAGTACCTTAGGCTTCGGATTTTTGAACGATCTGACCGTAGAACTAATGTAGTCCCAGTTTACCGCCTGCTCCGGGAAAAGGCCGACATGTTTAAAAGAAGTCAGCCCAAGACGGAAACGAATATTGATTTCCTCGTTGCGGTACTGGATGTTCCAACGGTCCGGAATAGAGGGGTTCTTGCGGATCCAGTCGCCCGAAGTAGCAGAACGCCCTTTGAAGCGGATATGGTGCCGTTTAGACCATTCCGACTCGCTCAGCGCTTTTGGCCAAACCGCCTGCGGCTCCGGCCGGATGAGTATCCATTCACCAAAACGTTCCAGCTTTTCAAAGTCACCGCAGTCAATAAGTTCGTAATCTTTCCAGTTTGCCGGAGAGAGAAGTTGTATGGAGTTCTTGGGAGTCGTCAAAACTTTTTGCCGCAAAGATAAGCAAAGCTACATTTTATCGCGCGCGATTTTCATGAAAGGGCTGGCAAAGACGAAGTCGTTGAGTTCCTGAACATCGCTGTGGCTGATGTCCTGGTTTGAGCCTTCCCATCGTTTTTCACCCTTGTACAGGAATAAAATGTATTCCCCAATACCCATGACTGAATTCATGTCGTGTGTTACCACCACCGTGGTCGTCTTGTATTCCTCGGTAATGTCTTTGATCAGCTCGTCGATCAGGATGGAGGTTTGCGGATCCAGCCCGGAATTCGGTTCATCGCAGAACAGGTATTTCGGTTTCATCGCAATAGCCCTGGCAATCCCTACACGCTTTTTCATGCCGCCGGAGAGTTCCGCCGGGTAAAGCTTGTTCCGGCCTTTAAGGTCTACCCGTTCCAGGCAGAAATTCGCACGGTCTACCCGTTCACTCCTGGACATATCGCTGAACATTTCCAGGGTAAAGGTCAGGTTTTCTTCGACGGTCATGGAATCAAATAAGGCGGAATTCTGAAACAGCATGCCTATCTCCTTTCTAATAGGGATTCGCTCTTCGAAATTCATCCGGGTGAAATTTTCCTGGTTATACAGAACCTTTCCCTTTGACGGCTCATGCAAACCAACAATACATTTTAGCAGTGTACTTTTACCGGATCCGGACCCACCTATAATCAGGCTTATTTTTCCAGGTTCGAAGGAAGCTGAAATGCCTCGCAATACATGGTTGTCACCGAACGATTTATGGATTTCTTCTATTTCGATCATTTTTATGAAGGTCTAGAGCATGAGCGCTGTAATCACATAATCTGCAAACAAAATACTGATACAACTGATCATCACGCCTTGTGTGCTGGCCTGTCCCACTTCAAGCGCACCCCCGCGTACATAAAAGCCCTGATAGGCAGCAACAGAGGTGATGATAAAACCAAAAAAGAAGGCCTTTACGAGCGAAAC
The DNA here is from genome assembly GCA_048595275.1 of Olivibacter sp. Classification (GTDB taxonomy): domain Bacteria; phylum Bacteroidota; class Bacteroidia; order Sphingobacteriales; family Sphingobacteriaceae; genus Olivibacter. Next base: position 4,676 of record JBMDWN010000118.1, read on the forward strand.
GGCGACGGTATAGCCATTGAAATCACCCGTAATTCCCGAGATATAATCTGCAGGCGTAACGGCTCCAGATATAGATCCACCGAGCAAACCACCGGTAAGGGCCAGAAAAATGGAGATGACCACCAATAGCGGAATCATGGTTATGCCTGCCAAAATTTTAGGAAGGATCAGGTACCCCGGCGCATTAATGCCCATAATTTCCAGGGCATCGATCTGTTCGGTTACCCGCATGGTCCCGATTTGTGAGGAAATCGAGGAGCCTACTTTACCGGCGAGAACGAGACCAGTGATCGTCGGGCTTAATTCCAAAATACTGGAATCCCGGTTGATTTGTCCGATAATGGAATTCGGGATCAGATCAGAAACCAGCTGGAAAGCGATCTGCATAGTCATTACCGCACCGATGAAGGTGGAGATGATACCTACCAGCAGAAGCGATCCGACCCCGATGCTGTTCATCTCATGCATGATCTCCCGGAAATAAATGTTGAACTTCTCCGGCTTCCGGAATACAGCCTTCAACAGGAGCAGGTATTTTCCAAAACTAGTAAAAATCATAGTGTTCGTTATGTTTGCGATATTCCGCAGGTGCCGGAACCAAAGATAAGCTTTTATTCCGGAGCTTTATGATCAGCTTAACACCTGCAGCTCTATATTGTTTTGGCGGCCCTTTTGCGTAAATTCGCCGAAACTCCGGCTGCTCAGTACCTATGACTAAAAACGAAAATAAAACAGCCTTCATTAGCGGGGCGACAAAAGGAATCGGCTATGCCGTAGCTAAAGCCCTGGCGACTCAGGGTTATAACCTTTTTTTAACAGCCCGGAGTCACGATGGACTGCGGCGTGTCGCTTCTGAACTGGGGAGCCGATTCCCGGTGGAAGTGGTCACGAAGCGGTGCGACTTTCGTCTCCCCGAAGAGCTGTCCGACCTGGCAGATGCGGTTATCGGCCGCTTTCCGGCTCTGGATGTACTGGTCAATAATGTTGGAAATTTTATGCCCGGCAAAGTGTTGGAAACCGATACGGTTTTGCTGATGGAACAGCTGCAGGTCAACCTCGTCTCCATGCAATATTTAACTGCCCGATTCGGTCAACAGATGAAACTTGCCGGGCGGGGTCATATCTTCAATATCGGGTCTGTAGCCGGACGGACACCCTTTTTAAAAGCGCCATGGTATAGTGTAACAAAACACGCCGTGAGGGGTCTTACCAATATATTAAGGTTGGAACTGGCACCGCACGGATTATGTGTCACGGAAATTGTGCCGGGAAGTACCTTAACATCGTCCTGGGAGGGTGTAGATTTGCCTGCCGGTCGATTTGTTCAGCCCGAGGATGTCGCCGCCGGGTTGGTTTATGCATTATCACTTAGTCCGGGAGCAAATCTGGATGAATTGGTGATTCGACCAAGATTGGGTGATGTCTGAAGGATATTGTAGAACTTTCAGGTCTAATTTCATGCGAGGAAAATTAAGGAGAAATGAGCGTGACGGGATGATCGGTGGCGTCTGTGCCGGGCTGGCCGACTATTGGTCGACCGATAAAACCTGGGTGAGACTTGCCTTTCTGATCGCGTTCTTTTTTGGTTTCACAGGCATAGGTCTTTTCGGACCGGTCGCTTACGTTATTTTGTGGATCGCTATACCGGCAGACCGGTACCGAATGGATTACCAGGGTTCATCGGCTGATCAGGAAGCGATGGAAGAACAACCGCGCAGCAGTAATGACCGGAGAACTTTTGGGATCATTTTACTGATCATCGGTGCTTTTCTGCTTTTTCTACAGTTTGGTTTTTTCAACTGGGCAGACCTTTACTTATATTGGCCGGCTTTGTTGATTGTCTTAGGATTATTTCACGTGGCTACCGCCTTCGGTAAACCTGCCGGAGGAGGCAGTGGACCGGGAGCACAGGATGAAAGGAACAATAATTTATGAATCGGGAAAGATTAAACTGGGGACTGATTGTCCTGTTCATCGGAATGGTGTGGTTGCTGAGTAACCTTGGCGTTATTCAGTTCCACTGGTGGGGTATATGGCGGTACTGGCCGGTGTTTTTGGTGATCATTGGCGTTAATCTGCTGGTCCCCAAAAACATGCTGGGCAACATACTCTC
>JBMDWN010000119.1:0-10441 GCA_048595275.1 Olivibacter sp.
AGCGAAGATCTTTACTATACGTATTTCCAGCCCGGCGGTTCTATCCTGGGCACCAGTGATCGTTTCACCAATCAGAACGAAGACGATTTTGCTTACGATGCCAGCCTGGATTTTAAACGTGATTTCTCCCGCGAGGGTGAAGTGCTGCAGGCAAATTTCTCATACGGGCGCAGTAAGGAAGACGGATTGCAGACGTTTAACCAAACGGCTACCAATGCGCAGATTCCGATTGACCGGGATCGGATAAACGATACCTACGAAGATGGGCAGACCATCAACCTGCAGATCGACTATACCCTTCCGTTCACGGAAAAGCGTAAGCTGGAAGCGGGCTATCGTTCGCTGCTGCGTTACGGAGATGAGCAACAGCTTTCCGACACCCTGAATGCAGGCGGAACAGGCTACATCCGCGACTATGCCATCAGCAATAACTTCAACCTGGATGACATCGTGCATGCCTTATACGCCAATTACCAGGATAAGTTCTCGGAGACCTTCGGCTATCAGGTCGGCCTGCGTGCCGAACAGGCCTATCTCAATACGGAATACATCGGGCTGGATCCGGCCATTCCTGCCGGTGAACAGACGGCTGAAGGACGGTTGGATTATTTCCGGGTCTACCCCAGTGTTTACCTGACGAAAGAATTCGCCAACGAGCAAACCCTTCAGCTGAGTTATACCCGGCGTGTTAACCGCCCGAGAGGCTGGCAGGTCAACCCATTCGTCAACGTTTCCGACCCCATGAACCTGCGTCAGGGAAATCCAAACCTGCTTCCGGAAGACATCCATTCGTTTGAACTGGCCTATACGAAGCAATGGGGCAAGGTTAACCTGACAACTTCGCTGTATCACCGGCTTACCAACGACGTCATTGAAATGATCGTCGATTCCGCCAACACGGAAACAAACGCAACGTTTTCGCGCTTTCAAAACCTTAGCCGCAACCAGGCATCCGGTGTTGAAATCATATCCCAGGTCACGCTTGGCTCCGGGTTTGACCTGATGGCGAATTTTAATGGGAATTACCTTTCGTTTCAGGGCAGCGAGTTGTATAACATTGCCGATAACAGCGGGTTTAACTGGGATGCGAACTTGACGGGTAACAAGAGGCTGATCAAAAATGTCACGGCACAGGTTCGGGCCAACTATATGGCCCCGCGGGTCATGGCGCAGGGTCGTTCCATCGCTATGTTTATGCTGGATGCCGGAATAAAAGCTGATGTCCTCAAAAACAGAGGCAGCTTTTTGCTGAACGTAAGAGACCTGCTCAACCAGAGACGCTTTGGGGGTTCACAAAGCACTCCTTTCCTGGAAAGATCTTTCGAAAGACGCTGGATGCGCGGACCGGTATGGATGCTGACGTTTTCCTACCGTTTCGGAACACGGGCGCCTCAGCAAGACCGTGACCAGGAAGATGAATTCCGGGGTGATGAAGGTCAAATGTAGTAAATAGTCGTATTTTTGGTTCGATAAAAAACTGAACAAAATGTATACTGGACTACAACACTTGCATTCGGGATGGCGTTACGTTGTGCTCGTGCTATTGCTGATCGCTGTCATCGCTGCTTTTAACGGACTGATTGGAAAGAAAAATTATACGGAAGGGAACCGGAAACTGAACCTGTTTGCCCTGATCTCCGTCCATATTCAGTTGCTTATCGGCCTTGGTCTTTACGTGGTCAGCACCAGGGTAATGACATCTGATATGGGGGCGGCCATGAAAGATGGTGCTACCCGGTATTGGACGGTCGAGCATGTAGCGCTGATGCTCATTGCGATCGTATTAATCACCGTGGGCCACTCCAAGTCTAAAAAAGCCATTAATGCCGCCGCGAAGTTCAAATCGATTGCCATATTCTATACACTGGGGCTGGCCTTCATCCTGACAGGCATCATGATGGCAGTTGGCAAAGGCTACATAAACTTCTGGAGTTTTTAATCTTTACATTCATTTGAAAAATAAAAAAATAGTATTAGGTTTGTGACGATGATCGCTGAAAATCTACAATTTGCATCCTGGTGGCGCCACGAGTTTTCGAGGCAACGGGACTGGCATGTACGATATTGATTATCAACCAAACCACTGAAACTAGAACCCGGCGCATGAAATTTCGTCGGGTTTTTTTATATAAAAAGATTACACATCATTCATAAGGTTCAAGATCATCCGGTATATGAGTTTATACACCCTTAAGACACAATACAGAAAGCTGCTGGCAGACACCACCACGCCTGTCAGCATTTACCTGCGCCTACGCGATACCTTCCAGAACTGCATTATGCTGGAAAGTTCGGACTATCAAAGCCGGGAGAACAACATGAGCTATGTATGCTTCAACTCCATTGCGGGCATAAAGCTGGATGCCGAGCGCCTTACAGCCACATATCCCGATGGCACAAAGACGGAAAAAGAGGCGGCTTCCATTGATTTGCGGGCGGAAGTGGCCGATTTTGCCGATAGTTTCCGTTTTGACGAGGAACAGCCTTTTCGGTTTATTGCCGGAGGCCTTTTCGGCTATTTTACCTTTGACACCATCCGGCATTTCGAAGATATCGAACTGACGGCAGCTCCGGATCCGGCCAGAGATATCCCTTACCTGCAGTACCACGTATACGAATACGTCATCGCCATCGATCATTTCCGGAACGAGCTGTACATTTTTCAGCACTCACTGGAAGAGAAAGGCACGGAAGGACTGGATAAAATCCAATACCTTATTCAGAATAAGGACTTTCCGGAGTATTCCTTTGAAGCGGTGGAGGGAGAGGAGACCAATAAAACCGACGAAGAATACCTTTCGCTGGTGGAGCGGGTGAAGAAGCATATTTTCCGGGGCGATGTCTTTCAGATCGTCCCCTCGAGGGCGTTCAGCCAGCGCTTTCGCGGCGATGAGTTCAACGTTTACCGGGCATTGCGTTCCGTAAATCCTTCTCCGTATCTTTTTTACTTTGACTATGGCAACTTCCGTCTGTTCGGCTCTTCGCCGGAGGCGCAACTAACCATAAAGAACAAGGAGGCGGCCATTTACCCGATAGCCGGGACATTTAAAAGAACCGGGAACCTGCAGCAGGACATGGAGATTGCCGAACGCCTGAAGGCCGATGCCAAAGAAAGCGCTGAGCATGTCATGCTGGTGGATTTGGCGCGCAACGACCTGAGCAGGCATTGCGAACAGGTAGAGGTGAAGTCCTTTAAGGAAGCGCAGTTTTATTCTCACGTCATACACCTGGTGTCCAAAGTGACCGGAACCATCAAATCGGATGCGCGTTCGTTCGATATCGTTGGCGACACGTTCCCGGCAGGAACGCTGAGCGGAGCCCCGAAGCATCGGGCCATGCAGCTGATCGATCAGTACGAACAGCAGCAACGCGGCTTCTACAGCGGAGCAATCGGCTTTATGGGGTTCAACGGCGACTTCAACCACGCCATCATGATCCGGACCTTTCTCAGCAAGAACCAGGTGCTGCACTACCAGGCCGGGGGCGGCGTAGTAGCGGCGTCTAAAGCGGAGGATGAATTAAATGAAGTGAACAACAAGATCGCCGCCCTGAGAAAGGCGCTGGAAATCGCAGAAGTGATCTGAGTACAGTAAATGATTTTTGGATAATAATATGAACAGCAACAGCGGTCTGTCGACCGAACCAAGGATTTTGGTGGTCGACAACTACGACTCTTTTACCTATAACCTGGTACACCTGCTGCAGGAATGCGGAAAGGATTGTACCGTTATCCGAAACGATAAATTCGAGCTTTCGGAAGTAGAGCAGTACGATAAGATTTTATTGTCTCCCGGCCCCGGGATACCCCGCGAAGCCGGACTTCTAATGGATGTTATCCGGACCTATGGCGCGCATAAGAGCATCCTGGGCATATGCCTGGGACAACAAGCCATCGCCGAAGTTTATGGGGGAGCCTTATTCAACCTCAAAGATCCTTTTCATGGTATCGCCACTCCAATGCAGGTCAGCACTCCGGATGAGCCGCTTTTTTCCGGATTGCCGGAGCGCTTCCAGGTCGGGCGTTACCATTCCTGGGCGGTGAGCCCGGAATCCCTCCCTTCCGCATTGGAGGTGACTGGGCTGGACGATGAGGGGGTGATTATGTCGTTGCGCCACCGGGAGTACGATGTGAAAGGGTTTCAGTTTCATCCGGAATCTGTACTGAGTGAATACGGCAGACAACTTATTTCAAATTGGTTAAGCAATTAAGCAGGATGACGATTTTAGATGAAATTATAGAACGTAAAAAGATAGAAGTAAGAGAAGCAAAAGCGAGAGTGTCTTTGCAGGAGCTGGAAGCCATGCCGGATTTTGGCAGAACCTGCTATTCGCTCAAGGAAGCCTTTCAATCGCCGGGCCGTAACGGGATCATCGCCGAATTCAAAAGAGCTTCTCCGTCGAAAGGCGTCATCAACCCGCATTCAGAGATACAATCGGTCGTGAAGGCCTACGAAGATGCAGGAGTATCCGCTATCTCGGTGTTGACGGACGCCGAGTTTTTTAAAGGGAGCCTGGAGGATCTTCGGGCGGCCAGAGCGGTGGTAAAGATACCCTTACTGCGTAAGGACTTTATGATCGATAACTATCAGATTGCGGAAGCAAAAGCGTATGGTGCAGACATTATCCTGCTTATCGCGGCCGCCCTGGAGCCCCCCCGCTTGGCGGAAATGGCCGTTTATGCCAAAAGCCTCGGTCTTAATGTTCTGCTGGAAGTGCATACCCTGGAGGAGCTCAAACCAAACTGTCTTGATGAAGTGGATGCGATTGGTGTGAATAACCGCAACCTGAAAGACTTCAGCGTGTCTATGGAACGATCTCTGAAGCTGGCAGACGCTATACCTAATCGCTACATAAAAGTGTCGGAAAGCGGAATCAGCCGGCCGGAGAGCATCCGCGAGCTTAGAGATGCCGGTTTCAGCGGTTTTCTGATCGGAGAAAATTTTATGAGCGCCACCGATCCAGCCTCCTCAATTCAAAACTTTGTAAAAGCCCTTCGGGATTAGCGGGGAAAACTGACTTTTCCCATGGAAACTTTCGGCGCCCCGGGAATGTCCGGAATGAGGTCTGGATTACCGCTCAGGGTCTCATTGGCCAGGAGTGCAAATAAAGCAGCCTCTTTCGCTTCCGGCGGAATGCCCAGCGCATTAAAAGGCAAGAGCGGGTAGCGCGAGAGTTCGCGTCGCAGGCGGTTAATCAGCGTATTGTTATAGACGCCGCCACCACTGATGTAAATGACCGTGTCCGCTTTTCCGCCGCTGACCGCTTCAACCGCATGGCTGACGGCGTAGCAGGTGAAAGCATTCAGGGTCGCCATGACATCTTCATGTCCCAGAAAATCCGTCTTGGACTGCTTTTGCACTTCTTTCAGCAAAGCGAGGTTAAACAGCTCCGGGCCGGTTGTTTTCGGAAAAGGCTGCTGAAAGAAAGGGTGGACAGTCAACGCCTGTAAGAGTTCCAGGCTCACCAGGCCTTCTGCTGCAATTTTGCCGTCTTCATCGTAAGGGCGATTCAGGTAGCGCGCCGCGTATTGGTTCATGAGGGTATTGCCGGGGCCGATGTCAGTGGATTGTATTGCCGTGTGATCCGCTCCGGCTGGTAAAAAGGTCAGGTTGGAAATGCCGCCGATGTTGAGCAGCATCCGGCGTTCTTTCGGATCGCGGAACAAAAAATAGTCGCCGTAACTGACCAGCGGAGCACCCTCTCCACCGGCGGCAAGGTGCTTCTGCCGGAAATCCGATAGCGTTAGCATACCGGTTTTAACCGCCAGATGGTCACCGTCGCCCAATTGAAGCGTGTTGTTCGGAAAGCGGTGGAAAGTCTTCTGTGGTCCGTGAAAGACCGTCTGACCATGGCTGGCCAGCACATCTACATCTTCAGGCTTCAGCTTCCAGCCTTTGAGTGTATCGAGCACAATGGACGCATGTAAATCCGCTGTCAGCACGTTCAGGGCAGAAAGTTCGTAAAGCGACACCTGTTCCTGCGCAAAAACGCGCTGAACCTGCTCCACCCAGGCGCTGTCGTACTCCGCTGAGCGGAAACTGAGCACCTCCAGGTGCGTGTCAGTACCGCTTCCTTCCAGCGCGCACAAAGCCAGATCCAGTCCGTCGAGCGATGTGCCCGACATGAGCCCGAGGATAAGCTTTCGTTTTTTTTGGGCTACCGAAAAAAGTTGTTCGAGATTAGAATTCATCCAAAGGTTTTTTTACGCACACGATTGCTGTTGTATTTCTACGCAATAAAATTAAAAAATATATATTTTTGCTTCTCACCTAATGCAAAAATCAGCAAAAATGGCTAGATTAAATCTACTTGAAGAAACGCGTTTTGAGAAACTTCCCGTAAGCGTCTTTGAGTCATCAAGTGCTGCGTCGATATCCGTGGCAAACCGAATTGCAAAACTTATCCGGGCTAAACAGGAAAAGGGTGAGCCAGCCATTCTGGGACTGGCAACAGGTGCTACGCCGATTAAAGTTTACGCCGAACTGGTCCGCCTTCATAAAGAAGAAGGGTTGAGCTTTAAAAACGTTATCACGTTCAACCTGGATGAATATTATCCGATGCAACCCGATGCCGTACAAAGCTACGTCACCTTCATGAACCGGCACCTGTTTGAACAGGTCGACATCGACCAGGCCAACGTCCACATTCCGGACGGCACGTTAAAACAGGAGGATATTCAAGCCTATTGCCTCCGTTACGAGAAAAAGATCACTGATCTCGGTGGTTTAGACTTCCAGCTGCTGGGGATCGGGCGTACCGGACACATCGGGTTCAATGAACCCGGTTCGGCACCTAATTCCGGAACGCGCCTGGTCACGCTGGACGACTTAACCCGGCGGGATGCGTCAAGGGATTTTGGTGGTAAGGAAAACGTGCCGACAAAAGCCATTACCATGGGTATCGGAACCATCTTCAAGGCCCGGGAAATTATTCTCATGGCCTGGAGCGAGGTGAAAGCCGAAATTGTCCGGAAAGCAGTAGAGGGTGAGATCTCTTCCGAAGTACCGGCTACATTTCTTCAGCTATCTGACAACGTGGAGTTTGTACTGGACAAAGCGGCAGCGAGTGAGCTGACCCGTTTTGATACGCCGTGGTTAGTGAAAGACTGCGACTGGTCTCCGATGATGATCAAGAAGGCGGTGATCTGGTTGGCCAGTACAGTGAAAAAGCCTATTCTGAAGTTAACGGAAGACGATTACAACAATCACGGGATGGCGCAGCTGGCGACCGAAAGGGGACCGGTTTACAACATCAACATCGATATTTTCAATAAACTTCAGCATACCATTACGGGCTGGCCTGGGGGGAAACCAAATGCCGACGACAGCCAACGGCCGGAGCGTGCTGAGCCGGCGGTAAAGAACAGCATCATTTTCTCGCCCCACCCGGATGACGATGTCATCTCCATGGGCGGAACCTTTATCCGGCTGGCGGACCAGGGGCATCACGTCCACGTGGCCTATCAGACCTCGGGGAACACGGCCGTTTGGGACGATGATGTACTGCGTTATATTGAATTCGCAATCGACTTCGGCCAATCCATGAATCAGAACGTGACTGAGCTGGAAAGCCTGTACGAATCTGCACGTTCTTTCATCGCTAACAAGAAACCAAATCAGATCGATATCCCGGAAATCCGGACCATCAAAGGACTGATCCGTAAGGGAGAAGCCATTGCCGGTGCACGTTTTGCCGGCTTGCCGGACGAAAACATCCACATGATGGACCTGCCTTTTTACGACAGGGGTAAGTTTAGCAAAGAATTGGATTACGAAGAAGATATTCAGCAGACCATGGAGTTGCTTCGGCAGGTAAAGCCTCACCAGGTATTTGCTGCGGGAGACTTCGCCGACCCCCATGGCACGCACAAGATTTGCTTCGACATTATTCTGACGGCTCTGAAGCGACTGAAAGAAACGGAAGACTGGGTGCAGGATTGCTGGCTGTGGCTGTATCGCGGCGCCTGGCATGAGTTCGAGATCCACGAGATTGAAATGGCCGTCCCGCTTTCTCCGAAGGAGGTGGTCCGCAAGCGTCACGCCATCTTTAAGCACCAGTCTCAGAAGGACCTTCCGGTATTCCCGGGAGATGATGCCCGCGAATTCTGGGTCCGCGCGGAAGACCGGACCAGTGAAACCGCGCAACATTATGACCGCCTCGGGCTGGCGGATTATGAAGCCATCGAAGCGTTTATTCGCTGGAAGTTCTAAGATCTGCAAAAAAGGCGGACATATAAAAGGCATTGCTTCAACTAAAAGCAATGCCTTTTTCTATTGCAGGACCTTTTAAAACTGAAGGCTGCCGTCCAGTCGGACCCGGTGGTGAAAGGGACTAAGGTAGGTGTCCAGCAAGACGGCTATCTGCCTTCTGTTTAACACACGCTCCCCGTCGTATTCGCCCTCAAAGCCGAAGCGCTTTGTCCAGCCTGTGGAAATCTCCTTCGGGAGCTCCGGGCCGCGGTTTCCGATGAACTGGACCAGGCTGATCAGGGTGTTCAACTTAAGGAGGTCGTCCAGCCCGTCCGGTTCCTGTTTCAGAAACCAGATCTGGCTTCTGTTGTAGAAAGCATTGACCGGATCCCGCAGGGCAGACAGTCGTACGGAATCGTCAGCGGAAAACACTAATACTTCTTCCTGGTCTTCCTGCCGGAGAATCCCCGGAAGCAGGCCGCAGGCACCAACCCGTTGTATGGCGTCCCAATGGCGGTCTGAACGACTGACGTCAGCAAACGGAATGAGCGGATTGCCAAATGCAATAAGCTCCCCCTGTAAGGTACGCACGGGTACCTCGTCTGTGGCCGTCTTAAAAAAAGCAGCATAAGCCGCCGCTGCCCCCAGAGCCTGGAAATAATGCATCTGGAAAGGAATGTCTCTTTCCGTACCGGAATGAAAGGAAGTGTATAAGTTAAAAGACTGCGGCGAAAAGAAATGGGTCGCACTGTCGGGCAGGACGGCTTGCAAAGGAATAAAAAACGGCTGGCCTTCCCGGTTTTCTACAACGACAGCGGTACGATAGAGTGGGCTTCCATAGTCCAGTCTGATGTCTGCCGGCGCCCATTTTCTTCCGGCGTCCATTTTGTTACCTTTCTTTCCCGCCGAGGCCTGAAGGGCATCCTGAAAGAAGAGGGGCTTGTCAGTAGCGTCAACAATTGATCTTACTTTGATTTTTTCTTTTGAAGAAAGCTCCAGTTCCCAGTATTTTCCACTGCGGCTGATGGATTGAACAGCGCTGTTAGGTCTTAGCGTCAGGCGCCTCATCGTGTCCGCAGTCGCCTTTACGATTCTCAAAACGGATAGTCTGCTTATTGCTGGGCGGACGTCGTCCAGACGCTTAAAACGTACCGTGTCCTGTTCCCGGAGCTTGTCCAATAAAAATCGCCATGCCCCGCTTTCCGTATTTCTAGCAGAGGCAATCGTACTGATGGGTTTGCTCAGCAGCAATTCCTCCGGCTCCGGACCGCTTAGCAGCCAGAGGGTTTCCACGCCTGACTGTGCCGACTGCATGGCAGCGGCAAAAGCTTTCAGCCCGTTTCCGTATACCAAGACTTCCGGATCCGCGGCTTTGGCTTTTTTCTGGGCCTTGGCGGAAAAATTAAAAGAAAGCAACAGGCTTAAAAGGAGAATTCTCAGGAACATGTTCAGGTTGTAGAAAAAGAGGGAAGCTCCGTAGGGAACTCCCCTCGATATGGGTATTATGGCTAATCAGCCTGGCTTTTGGCTTCTGCCTTCATCTTGTCGTTGGCCACGATGACGATCTCCACACGCCGGTTCTGTGCACGCCCGTCTTCGGTATCGTTGCTGGCAATGGGTTCGTTGTAGCTCTTTCCTTCTGTCTTCACCCGGCTGCCTTTTAAGCCCTTACTAACGGCATAATTTTTAACGGCGTCAGCCCTCCGCAGAGAAAGACCCTGGTTATACTGTTCGGTACCCTTATTGTCGGTATGCCCGATGACGAGGATATCGGTATCGGGATTCTCGTTCAGAGAAGCTACGAGCTTCTCAATGTTTTGTTTGGCATCTGCTTTCAGCGCCGTCTGGTCGAAACCAAAGAGGATACCGCTGTCGAATTTCACAATGATCCCTTCACCGGCTTTGATGACTTCTGCTCCATCAACTGTTCTTTCGATTTCCGCCGCCTGTTTGTCCATGCGGTTCCCGATCACGCCACCGGCTACACCACCCAGCGCACCGCCGATAATAGCTCCCACAGCCGTATTTCCGGCTTTATTACCAATCAGTCCGCCAATGGTCGCGCCGGCCGCTCCGCCGATGCCAATGCCTTTTTCCTGATTGTTCATATTGCGCACCGTTCCGCAGCCGGTTCCGGCTACGGCTATTGCTGCCGCCAGCCCTAAAATGCCTATGTTTTTTGTCAGTTTCATATTTGTTTTTTTATCAGGAAAAGCAAAGCAAATGCCAAATAACTATTTCATCTCCTCCCC
>JBMDWN010000120.1:0-3756 GCA_048595275.1 Olivibacter sp.
CCGGGGATCCGGCCCGCATCCTCGCCACCTCCCCGCAACGGTCGGTTCCGCTATTATGCAGTTCCGAAGACATTTCAACTTCACCTCCGAATCCTTTGACATGTTCGAATATCCGTAGATCGTCCGTAGCCACTACAACGTCCGAGAGCGATCTGCATTGCGTGGCCTGCCGGTATACCCGTTCGATCATGCTCAGGCCGTCGATCATAGCGAGAGGCTTTCCCGGAAAGCGGGTAGACGCATATCGTGCCGGTATCACACCAAGCGCCTTCGGCGGGAAGGAAGAGGTTTTTCCGTGCTGCATGAAATTTTTAAAACAAGCCGTGCAAATTCTTTTCGATCTCTTCGATAACAAAACCAAGATCCTCCGGCTTATTGGCGAAATCGAGCCGGTCCTTGTCCAGGATTAACAACTTACCATCTTTATAGTTATCGATCCATTTTTTGTATTTATCGTTCAGTTTCGAGAGATAATCCAACCGTATCCCAACTTCATATTCACGGCCTCTAAGCTGAATGTTGTTGACCAGCGTCGGAACGGAAGCCCGGAGGTAAATCAGGAGGTCGGGGGGGCTGATAAAAGCAATGATACTTTCAAAGATATCGCTGTAATTTTTGAAATCCCGCGTACTCATAAGCCCCATATCGTGCAGGTTTTCAGCGAATATATAGGCGTCTTCGTAGATGGTCCGGTCCTGGATTATGTTTGCTTCTGTACGCTGAAGTTCCAGCATGTGACGGAAGCGGCTGTTCAGGAAAAAGATCTGCAGGTTGAAAGACCATCGTTTCATGTCGCTGTAGAAATCCTCCAGGTAAGGATTGTCTTCTACGGCTTCGAACTGAGGCTCCCAGCCCAGATGTTTCGCCAAAAGGCTGGTCAGGGTTGTTTTTCCTGCTCCAATGTTTCCAACAACGGCAATGTGCATATCGTTCCTTCTGTTGTATGTGTGGTTAAAAAATCAATTCAGCCTCCGAACTTCGGAAAGCCGATCAGTCTTCTTACTTCGCTGATGGTTTCGCGAGCACTTTCGCGGGCTTTTTCTGCTCCGTTACGGGCAACCGTTGACAGGTACTCGACATCCTTATACAGCTCTTCAATTCGCTCCCGTATATCTTCTGTGGCGCCGATCATATCTTCTGCCAATTGTTTTTTGAGGTCGCCGTAGCGAATCTGGCAAGAATTATAAAGGTCGTCAAAATGCTGTATAGTATCCGGTGTAGAAACCACGGCCATCAGGTCGAACAAATTCTGAATTTCCGTCGGCTTCTGTTGGTTTTCTTCCGTGGGTCCGCTGTCGGTGACTGCCTTCATGACTTTTTTACGGATATCCTTTGGGGTGTCCGACAGGTAGATGCAGTTTGCGTCGCCCTCGGATTTTCCCATTTTTCCTTTACCATCCAGTCCGGGGATCTTGATGAGCTTCTCGGTATAACTAAAAGCGTAAGGTTCGGGAAAATACTCAGCTTTATAAAGCCGGTTGAAGCGATTACCGAATGTTCTGGCCATTTCAAGATGCTGCTCCTGGTCCTTGCCAACGGGAACCTTAGTTGCCCGGTGCAGCAGAATATCGGCTGCCATGAGAACAGGGTACGTCAGCAGACCGGCATTAACATTATCCGGATTAGCACGAACCTTATCCTTGAAAGAAGTTGCCCGTTCCAGTTCACCCATATAGGCGTTCATGTTCAGGTAGAGATAAAGCTCAGTGACCTCCGGAACATCAGACTGCACATAAATAGTCGCTTTTTCCGGATCGATTCCTGCAGCGAGGTATTCCACTAATACCCGCTTGACGTTATCCTTAAGGTTTTCCGGCGTAGGGTGCGTAGTTAAAGAGTGCAGGTCCGCAATAAAAAAATAACAGTTAAAATCGTCCTGCATGCGCAGGAAATGCTTAATAGCACCATAGTAATTTCCCAGATGTAGTTTTCCGGTACTCCGGATACCACTGACAACAGTTTCCATATACACGCGAAATTAACGAATTCCTTCTAATTACGGCGCTTCGGTTTACTGCTCATAAAGAAACGCAGTTCGCCTCCCTGCATAAGCTGATCGTGTCGGATGCTCAGGCCTTTTATAAGCTCACCATTCCATTCAACTTTGCTGACGTATACATTTTTCTTGCTTTGCTTTTCCGCAACGACTTTCAGTTTTTTTCCGTTTTCAAGCTGGAGCTCGGCTGACCTGACTAGCGGGCTTCCCAGACTGTATTCCGGACTTCCTGGGCTAACGGGGTAAAAGCCCAGCGCGCTAAATAGGTACCAGGCACTCATCTGTCCCGTATCGTCATTTCCTCCCAACCCGGCTGAACCGGTATTGTACATGGCATCGATGATCATGCGGATACGTTCCTGTGCCTTCCAGGGTGTTCCGGTCCAGTTGTATAAATAGGCGACATGGTGCGATGGTTCGTTTCCATGTACATAATTTCCAATGATCCCATCCCGGGTAATGTCTTCCGTATTTTCAAAGTACTTATCCGGGAGATGCATGGTAAACAGAGAATCCAGGTGTTGAGTAAACTGCCTGGCTCCGCCGTTGAGTTCCACCAGTGCTTCCGGATCGTGCGGAACATAGAGGCTGTAATTCCAGGCATTGCCTTCGATAAAGCCTTGTCCATGAGTATCCAATGGATCGAATTCTTTCTTAAAGGTACCGTCGCTCATCTTAGGTCGCATAAACCCTGTACTGCGGTCAAATACATTTCGGTAATTCTTAGACCGCTCGATATACGTATTGTAAATGTCTTCTTTACCAAGCTGTTTTGCTAATTGGGCGATGCACCAGTCGTCATAAGCGTATTCAAGCGTTTTCGATACCGATGCGCCGCTTTTATCTTCCGGAACATAGCCAAGTTTAATGTAATCGTCTATGCCATCGTAGTAATGAAGATTTGAAGAGTTGATGCAAGCTTCCAGCGCTTTTTCCTTATCAAACGAATCGTTGCCTTTAATGGCTGCGTCAGCAATAAGCGATACCGCATGGTAACCAATCATACACCAGTTTTCGTTGGCGTAATGTGACCAAATAGGTAATGCCTTATGTACGCTTTGATCGTAATGAGCCAGCATAGACTTAACCATGTCCGCATTCCGTTTAGGCTGTATCAGATTGAAGAAGGGGTGCAATGCGCGATAGGTGTCCCACAGGGAAAAGGTTGTGTAATTGTTGAAGCCTTCTGCTTTGTGAACGTTTTGATCCAAACCTTTATATGAGCCGTCGCTGTCCATATAGAGTGTTGGGTTAATAAATGTATGATACATGGCTGTATAGAAGTTTGTTAAGTCTTCTTCAGTCATCATGTCTGCCTTAATCTTTCCCAATTCTTTCTCCCATTTCTGCTGGCCCTTCAACTTCGCCTGTTCGAAATTCAAGCCAGACGCCTCCGCTTTGAGATTTGCTATGGCACCGGCGGTGCTTACGGGCGACAGTGCTACCTTCATTTCCAGTTGCTCGTCTTTCTCCATGTCGTAATTCAGAAAAAGTTTCAGGGATCTGCCGGCGCGCTCCGGGAAATTCTCGTTTTGGTTGAAGCGTCCCCAGAAACCCCGGTAAGGAACGGCCTCTTCTTCGTTTTTGCTGCCGTAACTTTTAACCGGTTTGGATAAAGAAATAGCGAAATACACGGTACGTGTACGCGCCCAACCACTTGTCTGCCGATATCCGGTAATCAGGGAGTCGTGTTCAAAACGGACGAAGGTCCACACGTTTTTTGCTTCGTAAATTTATAGGCCGGCTGTCAGGTCGATCAG
>JBMDWN010000121.1:0-3803 GCA_048595275.1 Olivibacter sp.
AAGTGGCAATTAAGCTGGAAGGATCAGCTGGCCGGATTCTACGGTAATTGGCTGCATGAGGGACAATTTCACGACCCGGTTATGCGAGACATTGAAGCCTTTTTGCTGAGTTCTCAGGAAACCGTAAACGGTGAAGTTATCGTAGAGCTTAATCCTTACCGATTCCAGGTTATTGGCGTGGAGTCTGAAAATGATTTGATGTCCAGTCAATTCGGAAGCTATGGCGAAATGAACAATGCCTGGACAGGTGAGGACGTAAAAGGCTTTTCCAAGATTTTCGGAAACCAGGTGATGATCTGGCATAAAGTAAATAAGAAATAAACGGAACCAGACGAAAGAAAAGCATGACGAAAATAAGAGCAGGCATTGTTGGTGCTGCAGGCTATACCGGAGGCGAATTGATTCGCCTTCTTATCCATCATCCAAACGTCGATATTGTTTTTGCGAATAGCGGAAGCCAATCAGGCAAGCCGGTTTACTCGATACATAAAGATTTATTGGGGGATACGGATGTTCTGTTTAGCGATGAGCTGAAGCCCGATAATGCAAGCGATTTGGCTGAAAAGATTGATGTACTTTTCCTGTGCGTGGGGCATGGTGACGCGCAACAATTTTTACAGCAACACGCTATTCCCAAAGAGGTGAAGATTATTGACCTTAGTCAGGATTTCCGCTTATCAGCCAGCAGGAATTATCCGACACATGCTTTTGTATACGGGCTTCCGGAATTGCAGCGCGATGCGATCCGGAGTGCGCAGGCCATCGCCAATCCCGGATGCTTTGCCACCAACATCCAGCTTGCTCTCCTTCCGCTGGCGGATAAAAACCTGCTGAAGCATGAGATCCAGGTCAATGCCACCACCGGTTCCACCGGAGCCGGTCAGAAACCTGGTGCAACGACCCATTTCAGCTGGCGGAACGATAATTTATCCATTTACAAGGCTTTTGAACATCAGCATCTGAAGGAGATCGGTGAAAGTCTAACGCAGCTTCAGCCGGATTTTCCACCGGCTTACCCGGGCAGTGAAGGCATGATCAACTTTTTGCCTCAGCGGGGCGACTTCTCCCGAGGAATATTTTCAGCGAGCTACCTGGAATGCGACCTTCCGGAAGAAAGTGCCATCGAGCTGTACGAAGCGTATTATACCGGCCATCCATTTACGCAGGTCAGCCGTTCCGCCATCGATCTGAAACAGGTCGTCAACACCAATAAATGCTTTCTCCATATTGAAAAGCACGGAAAAAAACTGCTGATCACCAGCATTATTGACAATCTACTGAAAGGCGCCAGCGGACAGGCTGTTCAGAACATGAACCTTCTGTTTGATCTGGAGGAAACAGCCGGTTTGCGGCTGAAGGCGACTGCCTTTTAGGTTAACACATAAAATATGATCCCATTTAATGTATATCCGCTGAACCCGATTGAGATCGAAAGGGGGCAGGGCAGCCTGGTTTGGGACGCCCAGGGGAATGAATATCTGGATCTGTACGGCGGTCATGCCGTAATTTCCATAGGCCATACCCACCCCCGCTATGTACAGCGCTTGACCGATCAGCTTCATAAAATCGGCTTCTATTCCAACTCGGTCGAGATTCCGCTTCAAAGTCAGCTGGCTTTATTATTGGGCAAGGTATCGGGCAAAGAAGATTTTCAGCTCTTCCTTTGCAACTCCGGTGCCGAGGCAAACGAAAATGCGCTTAAACTCGCGTCTTTTTATAACAAGAGGAAGAAAATTGTCGCTTTCAAAGGAGCCTTTCACGGACGAACATCACTGGCTGTATCGGTTACGGATAATCCGAAGATTGTCGCCCCCATCAATGAAAATGATCAGGTCACCTTCCTGCCGCTGAACGACGAAGAAGCGCTGGAGAAGTACTTCCTCGAACAGGGAGAAGACACGGCAGCCGTGATCGTCGAAGGTATTCAGGGCGTCGGCGGCATCCGCGTCGCGGAGGAAGCTTTTCTTCAGAAAATCCGTGGCTTATGCACGCAATACGACAGCCTGTTCATTGCGGACTCAGTACAATGCGGTTATGGCCGCTCCGGTAAGTTCTTTTCGCATGACTTTGCCGGTGTGGAAGCCGATATTTACAGCATGGCCAAAGGGATGGGCAATGGTTTCCCGGTTGCCGGCATCGCTATCCACCCCCGTATACAGCCTTGGTTTGGCGAGCTGGGTACAACCTTCGGCGGCAACCACCTGGCCTGTGCCGCAGCCCTGGCCGTACTTGAAGTAATTAAAGAAGATCAGCTTATGGAAAATGCGCAACGGATAGGCGATTACCTATTTTCTGAACTGCGCGGATTCGACAAAATCCGCGAACTCCGGGGCCGGGGACTGATGATCGGCATCGATCTTCCGGAAGAGCTGGCACAGGTGAAGAAAGATTTGTTGTTTAAAAACCGCATTTTTACCGGTGAAGCCAGGCCGAACGTTATTCGTTTGCTTCCGGCGTTGAATCTTCAGCGCGAACAGGCGGACCGTTTCCTGGAGGCGCTAAAAGAAAGACTGGATCAGGCTTAGGTCAATATACATCAGAAAAACACCCCTTATGAAGCATTTCTTTTCTGTTAACGATGTTCAGGAATTGGCACCGCTGGTAGCCGAAGCCCGTCATCTGAAAGGCAGTCCTTATCAATACAAATCCATCGGCGAAAATAAAACGCTTGGCCTTATTTTTCTCAATCCAAGTCTGCGAACCCGCCTGAGCACGCAAAAGGCGGCCATGAACCTGGGCATGAATGTCATGGTGATGAATATGGATAAAGAAGGCTGGGCCTTGGAAACGCGCGACGGAGTCGTTATGGACGGGACTACCGTTGAACATATACGGGAAGCTGCTGCCGTGATGGGACAGTATTGCGACATCCTGGGCATTCGCTCCTTCCCCAAACTGCACGATCGGAAAGAAGATTATAGTGAGGACTTATTCAATAAGTTCGTAAGTTTCTGCAACCGGCCGGTCATCAGCCTGGAAAGCGCTACGCGGCATCCGCTGCAAAGCCTTACGGATCTGATTACCATTACCGAGCGCTGGGAAGCGAAAGCCAAAGAAGGCAAAAAACCAAAAGTTGTGCTGACCTGGGCACCGCATGTCAAAGCCCTTCCCCAAGCCGTTCCGAATTCCTTTTCGGAGTGGATGTGCCGTGCGCAACAAGAGGGGCTCGTCGACTTCACCATTACCCATCCTGAGGGCTATGAGCTCGCTGAAGAATTTACCGAGGGCGCAACCATCGAATGTCATCAGGCTAAAGCCTTGAAGGACGCCGATTTTATTTATGTTAAAAACTGGTCAAGCTATAATGAGTATGGCAAAGTTCTCGTGAACGGCAACGACTGGATGCTGGACCTTAAAAAGTTAAAGCTCAGCAATGCGGCTAAAGTTATGCACTGCCTCCCGGTAAGGCGTGATCTGGAACTGGCTTCGGAAGTGCTGGATAGCGAACAATCCATTGTTGTGGAGGAAGCCGGAAACCGCGTATGGGCAGCGCAAGCCGTTCTGAAAAGGATTTTGGAGCAATTGACTTAAAAGAATTGAATGATGGAAAAATCGAAATTAACCCTTATTAAGATCGGTGGAAATATTGTAGATAATCCATCGGCACTCCATGCCTTTTTACGAGATTTTTCCGCTTTGCCGGGCTTGAAGATCCTGGTGCACGGCGGTGGAAAGATGGCCACACAACTTGCCGCGAGGCTAGATATTAAGGTCACCATGGTGGAAGGCAGACGAGTGACTGACGAAGAAAGCTTAAAAGTGGTTACGATGGTTTACGCCGGTCTGGCGAATAAGGACATCAT
>JBMDWN010000122.1:0-26343 GCA_048595275.1 Olivibacter sp.
GATGATTTTAATCGGCATGTATTAATTGAACAGCGTCGTTTTAACCCGGGCAGAGACTATTTATGGCCTGTCCCTGCCAACGAACTGGTGTTGAATGGCAGCCTGGGACAAAATCCGGGCTGGTAGGAAGCCTCAAGAGGCTGCTGTTTATAGAGCAGCCTCTTGTTTTTGACATTTTTGTTTAAGTTTGCATAACAAACCATCAGCAAATACGGATGAATTTATCGCAGTTAGAGGAATATATTGAAATCGGCGACGCATCTGCCATTGACCGGCTTCTGGAAAACAATCCAACGCTTTGTCAGGACAAAACCAGTCACGATATCTCCCCACTACTGCTTGCCTGTTACTACAATAAGCATCAGATTGTAAAGGTTATTTTAAAACATACCCAATCCATTTCCGTTTTTGAAGCCGCGGCCGCGGGACTTGCGGATGTCGTCACCGAATTGATTGAAGAAGAACCGTCGACCATCGACAGTTATTCAGATCACGGTTTTACCATTCTTGGATTAGCGGTACATTTCGGCAATACAGATGTTGTCCGCTACCTGCTTAGGAAAGGTGCAGACACGAATCTTTCTTCCAGGAATGGCTATGCAGTATACCCCCTTCATACGGCTATAGGAGCAGATTATGAAGAAATTTCGAAGATGTTAGTGGAAGCCGGCGCGGCTGTGAACGTTGCCCAGGCATCCGGGATGACACCGCTGCACCTTGCTGCCCAGAATGGGAACATCGAGTTACTGATCTTATTGCTGGAGAGTGGCGCTCATACCAATGTGCAAAATGAATTCGGGAAGAAACCCGCAGACCTTGCAGCCGAAAAAGGTTTTAAAGAGATTGCTGATATTTTGGCCTAGATATCCCATACCTGATGCCTGATTTTCTTTACGAAGTTCCGGACATCCAGAACAATTCCGGCGAGTAAATAGAATATTATCGGGAAACCAACGGCCAGAAAGGACGAGTAAATAAAAAAAAGACGTATCTTAGAAAGAGAGACATCGAATTTTTCCGCGATGTAAGCGCAAACTCCAAAGGACTTTTGTTCAAAAAAGACAAGGATCCGCTGAATTAAACGGTCCGATTTCGGGATAGTATTTGCAATCCGATGCCACATGACAAGCATTTCTTTTGGTCACAATAATATTGTTTCATATGCATCAAACCCTGTGAGGTAGCCATATTTGGAACTTCGAAGCCAAGATCCTGATACATAGCACTAATACGGTTCCTTTCCCGCGGAATATCTTCCACCAAACGTACAGCCTGACAAATATACTGGTCTTTTTTCACAAAGCGACCATAGCTGTATAAAATGACGACATGTATATTGAAAAACAGCATCTTAGCCGACCTTAAGCTCATTGCCGGGTCACGCCGGTGCTTAATGGGCTGACCAAACTGGTAATGATTCAGCCAGTATTCATTAATGTTTTCACTCCTTAAGGCTTTCATAATAGTTCCGACAGACTCAAACGAAGGCTCGAAAATGTCGGCTTGTGCGGCAAAACCCCCTGGTTCTTTACAAAAAGCAGCGAATTGGGCCAGGCGCACCGCAGGGAAATTTGATGGTCGCGTCCGAAAAGTGTTCCATACGCAGGCATCAATCGACTTTAGCCCGTAAGTATTTTGCATTTGCTTGTAGAGACGATGCAACTCCATTTGATAAGGATCGGATGATGCGGCAGATCCCAACAAGCCAGACTGCCCGAAGATTAGCGCATCAATTTTCTTCGGTTCTTGTCTGTAGTTTATCAGTAATTTATAGGGAAGACTCCGGGCCAGCTGTTCGAAACCAGGTCGATTAATATGAAACCCAAAACTTCTGGCTGTCTGAAGATACAGCACCTGCTGCCAATCACCATTCGATTCCTTTAGCAAAGCCAGAAGATCCGTATACTTCTGTTCCATACGGGCTACAAACATCCGGTCCAGCCAGCTAAAACGATGAATTGCGGAGACGCGATTGAGGTAGCTTGCACAGGGCAACGTATGCTCTTTTTGCATCAGTACTTCATAGTCTTTCAATAAATGAAACGAAATCCGGTCGGCAAGCTCAATCGTTACGGGTGAAGACCCATCCTGACAGGTAGCAGGCTCATCATACTTAAAGACCACGTGCAGGACCACCGCATTATATTTCGGATCATTCTGGTGCTTATGCTGTTTCCAGGTAGAGGAACGCTGATGTATTTCGATGGCACCCCACCATTCCAGGCCATTAACACGGATACCGCCCTGAAGAAAATCCGGCCCGGCATTGGTATTTCGCAGGCCTGGCTTTAAAATATCAACAAGCTCTCCCCGGACTGTTTTTAAATCGCCTTTGTGATAAAGCTGGTGCTGCCAGATAAAGCAGAGCAACTCTTCCCGATAATCGAACATAGTAGCTATTGGTCAGCAACGAAGATAAGTTCCGGAAGACCGGATCAGAAATATTAAGGCTTGTTTTTTACAAAGCGGTCCGTCAACATCGCTGCAACGGTATCGCCGGTGGCGTTTAGTACGGTTGCCATGGGGTCAACCAACGTTCCGATTATCATAACGGCAGGTACGGCTTCTATAGGAAGCCCATAGGCTGAAACCATGAGCATCTCCCCTATATACCCTCCGTTTGGAATTCCTCCTGCCACTATACTGACCAATACGGTAATACCCACCGCAACCAATAATGTCTGAGGCTCGAAAAAATCCCGGCCGATCAAAGCGAAGGCTACCGCGATTTTTATCACAGAGGAGATGGACGACCCGTCTTTATGTAGTGAAGCACCCAACGGGATAACAACGCTGGAAACGGAATCGCTTACCCCGATTTTTCTGGCGGCTTCTAAATTAGCCGGTATTACCGCCATGCTGCTGCAGGTACTAACGGCAGTCAGCGTTGGCGTGATGTTATGCCTCCAGAAGCTTTTGACACCTGCGATCCCATTCGCCCAGCATGCATAAAGGCTGAAGAACACAATAAAATAAATGAAGCCGTAAACGTAATACACACCGAGCGGCTTGGCGTATATCCCGAACAATTCAGGACCTACGGATCCCACCTGAACAGCGAAATACGCGCCCAAACCTAAAGGTGCCGCTTTCATAATCAACACCAGCAGGCTTTTCATCACTTCATTTCCCGAAACCAGGAACCGGGTAAAGACATCGGCCTTTTCCCCGGTTTTCAGGGCCGAGAACCCGATAAGAAAAGAGAAAAGGATAAAGGCGAGCATGTGCTCCCGGGAAAGGAGCTGATTAAACTCTCCCACACTAAAAAAAGACACAAAGCGATCTCCCCAATTCAACTCGTCTCCGGATCGAAATTCTTCAGCCGTAGCGCCTTCTCTGACTGAACTAACATCCAGTGGAAAAAAATAAAGGACGACAATGGTACTTATCGCAGCAAGCAACACGGTAATCAGGAAAACTCCGGACATTGCGCGGAGGATACGCCCAAGCTGCCTGCCCTCCTGGATCGTAGCTACAGCACTGGATATGGCAAAGAAAACAAGGGGTATTACGGCGGTAAAGAGCAGATTCAGGAAAAGATCTCCAACGGGCTTCAGATAGCTAACCCTTTCCGGCATGAACAAACCGAATACGCTACCAATTGCTATCCCCGTCAACAGGAGTATGATTCCCTGGTAATTGGATAGAAATGAGGAAGGCGAGTTTCGCATAGAAAACGAAAATAGCTTTTTTTTTATAAGCTAAGAGGAAAACCTTCCTTTTAATGCGGCAAGCTTGCTGGCAAAGTCGTTCGTATCTTTAGCCTGCGGATTTTCCTTTCTTTGATTGCTGTTTTTTGGTCTCCGCTCAGGGGACGCGTTGGGGGCATCCAGCTGCATCGATAGCGAAATTCGTTTCCTGGCAACATCAACTTCAGTGACCTCAACCTCCACCCGTTGCTGGACTTTCACCAATTCCGAGGGATCCTGAACGAAACGCTTTGAGATCCTGCTCAAATGCACCAGACCGTCCTGATGCACGCCAATGTCTACGAAAGCCCCGAATTTGGTTACATTCGTCACAATGCCCGGCAAGCGCATACCGACTTTTAAATCCTCTATGTTGTTAACGCCTTCCATAAAGGAAAAAGCCTCAAAGCGCTCCCGAGGATCCCGTCCTGGCTTAGCCAGTTCCGCAACAATATCTTTCAACGTAGGCAATCCGACATCTTCAGAAAGGTAACGATCTAAGCGGATATTTTTGCGCAGCTTATCGTCCTGCATTAGTTCATTCAGTTTAGCACCTGCATCTTTCGCCATTTGCTCTACCAGCGCATAACGTTCCGGATGCACAGCGCTTGCATCGAGCGGATTTTCTGCTCCGCGTATACGCAGAAAACCAGCAGCCTGCTCAAAGGCTTTTTCACCGAGACGTGGAACCTTCTTCAGTTCTGACCGGCGCTTAAAAGGCCCATGCTCCTCCCGATAGCTGACAATACTTTGTGCCAATGCAGGACCCAAACCGGACACGTAGGCCAAAAGTTGTTTAGACGCCGTATTTAACTCAACACCAACGGCATTTACGCAAGAAATAACGGTATCCGAAAGCGCTGCTTGCAGTTTAGACTGGTCTACATCGTGCTGATACTGACCGACACCAATCGATTTTGGATCGATCTTCACAAGTTCGGCCAACGGATCCATCAGGCGACGGCCGATGGATACTGCCCCACGAACGGTAAGGTCGAGGTCAGCGAACTCCTCCCGGGCAACATCAGAAGCGGAATAAATGGACGCCCCACTTTCATTCACCATTACAACAAGCACCTCACCCAAGGAAAGGTTACGCAAAAAACTTTCGGTTTCCCGGCCGGCTGTCCCATTACCTATTGCTATGGCCTGTATCTTATGCTTCTTAACTAAAGAAGTAACTACATCGCCGGCCTGTGATGCTTTTTGCGCTCCATTATGTGGGTATATCGTCGTGTTTTCAAGCAAACTACCCTGCTCGTTCAGACAAACCAGCTTACAACCGGTCCGAAAGCCCGGATCTATCGCAAGGACACGTTTACTGCCCATCGGTGCTGCAAGCAAAAGCTCCCGAACGTTATCGGCAAATACACGAATCGCTTCATCATCCGCTTTCTTCCTGCTCAGTAAGCGCAACTCCGTCTCCATACCCGGCTTAAGCAATCTTTTGAAACTATCCCTGATGGCTAGAACAACCTGCTGTGCACTAATTGAGCGACCTTTTACCCATTTCTTTTCCATCAGGAGGTACGCAGCGTCTTCCGGAACATTGATGTCGAGATACAGAAATTGCTCCTTTTCCCCCCTACGCATAGCCAAAACCCTATGCGAAGGTGCCTTGGATACCGGTTCCGACCATTCGTAATAATCTTTATATTTCAGCGCAGCTTCCTCCTTGCCCGGTACTACCCGACTACTGAAAGCCCCGGTACGCATAAAATAATCCCGCATAATATTTCGGATTTCAGCGTCTTCCGCGAATCTTTCCGCGAGAATATCCCGGGCACCGGCAAGGGCGTCCTCTACGGAGTTCAGGTCTGACGATCCACTGAGAAATGGGGTGGCAAGCTCCTCGAGACTAATATCATTCTGCTCCATTAAACGATCGGCCAATGGCTCAAGCCCCCTCTCTTTAGCTTGCGAAGCTCTCGTTTTCCGTTTAGGTCGATGAGGCAGGTAAACATCTTCCAACGCTGCCATTGTCTCAGCTCCGGCCAGTGCCTGCATTAACGCCTGATCCAGCTTTCCCAATTCGGACAACGACTTTTCGATAGCGAGCCTGCGTTTATCCAGCTCGCGGTGCTGGTTGACCAATTCTTTTATAGCTGCTACCTGAACCTCATCCAGACTTCCCGTCACCTCTTTTCTGTAGCGGGAAATGAAAGGGATGGTTGCTCCTTCATCAAGAAGCTGAATTACCGCTTTCACCTGTGCTTCTTTAACAGAAAGGCTCTGCGCTATTTTCGTTTCGTTTGACATAGAATGAATAACCCACTACGGGAGCAGCAGGAATTAAAAACCATTGATGGGAATAATTACGCGTTTTTCGAGCCTTCGTGCTGGTTACCGGAGGGTACGGTTTCAACTGGCTCCGTCTTGTCTGCGCTCATAGCAGGCTTTTCCTGAACCTTTGACTCTTCCTCCGCTTCTGCAGGTTCATTACCGGCATTTTCAACACCGTCGCCGGAGGATGATCCATAATAATCAGGCTGGCGATGCCCTCCGTCATTATAATCGTCCGATGCAGAATTGTCTTTTTTATCCCGTTCCTGCTTGTATTTATCCACTGCAGAATCGGAGACATCCAGGTCTTTATTGAAGTTGTTGATCTGATCGTTAATATCCTTTTTAATGGAGTCCGAAGCGTCTTTAAATTCCCGTATACCGCGACCCAGACCACGAGCCAGTTCCGGAAGCTTTTTCCCGCCGAAAAGCAGCAAAGCCGCTACGAGGATAAGCATCATCTCCGGCCCGCCTATATTCAAAAACAATAAGATACTTGCAATCATTTGTCTTATTTATAAAAACAAAGCTATTAATTTTATTTGACTTGCTGTAACGATTATAAAAATCTAATGTCCCGGAGCCTGATAGGCTTTCCAATTCGTACCTTTGTCGACCTGATTAAACTGGAGCGCTATGGGCTTATCTGTAAAAAGAAAAAAGGTCTATTATTGGAGTATGCTGAGCCTGGCCGGACCGGTCATGATTTCACAGCTTGGACATACGCTGGTTCATACGGCGGATAGCGTTATTGTGGGACATTTTGCCGGCACCATCCCCCTGGCTGCAGTTTCGCTGGTCAACAGTGTCTTTAATATTGTTATGGTTGTGGGTTTGGGGATCGCTTACGGTATTACTCCGCTGGTCGCGCAGGAAAACGGGAGAAAAAATTATAGCGAATGTGCCCGACTGCTTTCACACAGCCTTTCCATTAACCTTGCGTCAGGTATCGCACTTTTTTGCGTCGTTTTTTTCGGTTCTATGGCCGCGCTTGACCACCTCAATCAGGATCCCCGGGTGGTAACGGAGGCCAAACCTTACCTGCTCATTATGAGCATATCCCTGGTACCTCTTATGATTTTCAGTTCATTCAAACAATTTGCAGAAGGACTGGGCTTCACTAAGCAAGCTATGATGATCACCATCTGGGGAAACGTATTGAACATCATTCTTGCAGTGGTATTTGTAAAAGGGCTTTTCGGAATTGAGCCCATGGGCGTTCGGGGTGTCGGTTACAGTACGCTCATTGATCGTATTCTTATGGCTTCAGTTATGGGCTATTATGTATTTCGATCATCGCTGTTTACGCGTTATCTAAATGGCTTTCATTTGGTTCAGGTGGGGTGGGAAAGAACCAAAAAGATATTAAAACTTGGCGCACCCGTTGCCATGCAATATGTCTTCGAGATCAGTGCCTTCGCCGGAGCGGCAATATTGGCAGGAACTATTGGTGCCGTAGAGCAAGCTGCCCATCAGGTTGCTATTCAGCTCGCCTCGACAACCTATATGGCCGCAAGCGGTATTTCTGCCGCAGCAACCATTAAGGTCGGTAACAGTTATGGAAGCGGGAAAACGCATCGGCTGGAAAGCTTTGCCACTGTCAGCTACCACATCGTTCTGGTATTCATGCTGCTGACAGCCTTAATCTTCGTATGCTTCAGCAGTTACCTGCCCTACATTTTTACGAGCGATCTTTCTGTGGTGTATATCGCCTCGCAGCTCCTTATTATCGCGGGATTATTTCAGCTTTTTGACGGAACTCAGGTAGTCGGACTCGGAATTTTACGGGGCATCGGCGATGTCAATGCCCCGACAGTCTTCGCTTTCGTTGCTTATTGGATTATCGGTTTGCCGGTCGCGTATGTTACCGGTATACACTACGGCATGGGCGTTCAGGGTATCTGGTATGGCCTGACCTTCGGTCTGATGACGTCCTCTGTACTGTTATATATCCGCTATCGGAATAAATTCAGAAGGATTGCCCTATAATTCCCGTTCTCCATCCCATGCTTCCAGGTAGTCGGCAACCCGCCGGATGAACATCCCACCGAGTGCACCGTCGACTACCCGATGATCGTAAGACATGGATAAATACATCATATGCCGGATGGCGATAACATCGCCGTATTCGGTTTCTATAACTGCCGGTTTCTTCTTGATCGTACCGACGGCCATAATAGCAACCTGGGGCTGATTAATTATGGGCATGCCCATGATATTTCCGAAAGAACCGATGTTCGTAAGGGTGAAGGTTCCGCCCTGGGTTTCCTCCGGCTTCAGCCTGCTCTCCCTGGCTCTGCCGGCGAGATCGTTGACTTTCCGGGTAAGGCCGACGAGATTCAGCTGATCGGCATTTTTGATTACAGGAACGATCAGGTTTCCGTTCGGCAACGCAGCGGCCATTCCGATATTGATCGCGCGCTTTTTGATGATCTGCGTTCCGCTCACCGATATGTTAATCAGCGGAAAATCTTTAATGGCTTTAGCAACCGCCTCAATAAAAACCGGCGTGAAGGTCAGCTTTTCACCCTCCCTGGACTCAAAGCTCTTTTTTACTTTATTGCGCCAGTTCACAATATTCGTTACATCTGCTTCTACAAAAGAGCATACGTGGGGAGACGTCTGGACGCTGTGAACCATATGATCAGCAATCAGTCGCCGCATGCGGTCCATTTCAATAATTTCATCCTGCCCGGAGGTTATACTGAAGGATTCCTCACGAACGTTAGATTTTTCCTGTTTTGCCTTCGATTCGTTATTCTCGGCCACCGTTTCATCGCTTCGTCCGTTAGCCCGGTTTTCCAGGTACTGAAGAAGATCCTGTTTCGTCAGACGACCTTCAGAACCTGTACCGCTTATCGATTCCAGTTCTTCGACCGAAACACCCTCCTCGGCAGCAATACTTTTAATCAGAGGCGAATAAAACCGGTCGGTTCCAGATAAGTCAAGACCGGACCGGACAGGTTCGTGACTTAGCTGATCCATACCCGGTATTGTTTCCGCCTGAGTTCTTTCTTCCACTTTTCTCTCAGGTTCACGTTCAGCGGTCGATTCGTCAACCGACGCCGGACCTGCAACGGTTCCCTTATCCGGTTCGGAAGCTTCAGAAGCCTCCGTCACAATGACGGCCAGTACATCTCCAACCTGTGCAACCTGATCAGCGGAAAAGCGATGCTCCAACAGTTTACCCGAAACCGGAGAAGGGATTTCAGAATCGACCTTATCCGTTGCTATCTCTATAATAATTTCATCCTGATCAACCTGATCCCCCGGTTGTTTCAACCATTTAACAATGGTTGCTTCTGATATTCCTTCTCCCATACGAGGGAGTAACAGTTGATAATCCATTTTCTTAAGCTCCTTATTGATCAACAGTTTCTTCCATCTTTATCAAATTGTGTAGTTCGAGAATAGCCATAGCTGATGCACGCTCGATAATTTGTGAGCGGATCTTCCCCAACTGAAGACGTTTCGCGACGCAATTTTTTTTTCCTGCAACAGCAATCCAAACCGTACCCACCGGCTTTTCTTCCGAACCTCCATCCGGACCCGCTATCCCACTTGTAGCAACAGCGTAATCAACCAACAAACGCTTTTGCAAGCCTAAAGCCATTTCTTTTACCGTCTCCTCACTAACCGCTCCGAAACGAGAAAGTGTTTGCTCTGAAACCCCTAATAACGATTCCTTCAGTTGATTGCTATAAGCAACCACACTTCCGAGATAGGCTTGACTGGCTCCCGGAATTGCCGTAAAACGATGTGCCAGGTAACCACCTGTACAACTTTCGGCCGTTCCAAGTGTCTGACCCTGCGCAACCAGTCTAAGTAGCACTAAGCGCTCAAGACTGATGTCCTCTTCTGCCACCAGAAACTCAGGAACCAGCTTTGCGATTTCATTCAGGTATATCTTCTCCTCCTGAAGCAATTTATCGCGGTCCTCGCCTTCGGAAGAAAGCCTTAGCCGCACTTGTCCGTAGCTCGGCAAATAGGCTAAATGCAAGTGTTCCGGTAGACGGTCTTCGACCTCTTTGATCCGTTCCGCTAAAAAAGATTCTCCAATACCGGCGGTGAGAATGGTTTGGTGAACAATGGCCTGCCTTCCCGGCAGCTTTTCCAGACGGGGCAAAAGCTCATGACTGACCAGATACATCATTTCCGCCGGAACACCCGGCATGGATACAAACACAACCCCTTCTTTTTCCATCCACATTCCGGGAGCCGTTCCGGTTTCATTATGCAGCACCGCGGCGTTTTCCAGCACGTCGGCCTGAGCACGGTTAATGTCCAGGATCGGTCTGTTCATCCGTCGGAAAATACCTTCCACGTGGGCCAGTACCGAGTCGTTTCTTTTCAGCCCGACACCGAAATAATCCGCAAGCGCTCTTTTAGTGACATCATCCCTGGTTGGACCAAGCCCGCCGGTTATCAGAATTAATTCGCTACGTTGCGAGGCTTCCTTCAAGCTCGCCACAATTACGGGTAAGCTGTCACTGATGGATGTAATGCGCTCTACCCGAATACCAACCTGGTTCAACTGTGTGGCAATCCAGGCGGAGTTCGTATCCACAATCTGACCGATCAGAATTTCGTCGCCTATAGTGATGATTTCAGCTAACATTCCTTACTATAATTGCAAGTATCCCGAATTTTGGTGTAAGTAACAACAGTATTTAATAGAAAGACTGTTTTAGAAGCTGTTGTAATAGTCGTTCCGTTTGTTCAGCTTCAGATCCTGAAGAATAGATGCCTTCACACGGAGGTTGAACGTATAACTCCGGTAGAGTCCAAAGGGGATCCATCCGAAAGACATATCGAAGCAATGCAGATCCCGGTAAATATTCAATTGTGTCATCGCGAACTTATTCAGCCGGAAGTCGTAGCCTGTATTGTACTGAATCTTCCACTTGGGTGTCACGGAGAAATCCCCATGCAGGTTAAGTGTACTGGTGATAGTCGCGTCATTAAGTGGTCGGGAATATTGAAGCGCAAAGGAGGCGGCCACATTCCAGGGGATATTAAAGTCTACGAAGGCATTTGGGTCGGACGTCAGCCGGTTTAGTTCCTGAAGTTGTTCCGGCGTCATGTTTCCCCGGTTCTGATTTGCCGCATCGATGTTGTTGTTCCGGCTTTTCGCTGCCGCCGGATTAAAACTGAAGTCCATCGATAATCCGAAGTTCACCAGACGCGCAAGCGTCCCGCCTTGAATGGCAAACTGGTTAACTCTTCTAAAGGCCTGCGCACCGGTCTGTGTTTCGTACGATTCTACTTTATAAGGGTCGAAAGTTCCCTGAAAGTTGATCCCCATTTTCTGATCAAACAAAGCCGTACGACCGGAGAAGGAGATGTTGGAAAGGTTGAACGAATCCGCCACGAAATTGTAATTCCCGCTGAATGTAAGACCCTGCAAGATCGGAATCTTCTTAA
This sequence comes from Olivibacter sp., assembly GCA_048595275.1. Taxonomy (GTDB): domain Bacteria; phylum Bacteroidota; class Bacteroidia; order Sphingobacteriales; family Sphingobacteriaceae; genus Olivibacter. The sequence goes on from JBMDWN010000122.1 coordinate 11,397, forward strand.
AACCATCACCAGTAGAGTCCTGCGTGCTACGAACTTTCGCTTCTATAGTATTGTCCACCGAAAAACCGACACCCATAGAGCGACCTTGCGCCGGGCTGCCAAATATTGCCCCTTCAAAGATTGAATAACGGTTCTGCACGCCAGAAGGGTTGGTAAAATCCCGGTAATATCCGTAACTGGGGTTCCCGAAATCCGGGCGGTAATTCAGGTTCATGGAAGGCGTGATCATGTGCCTCACCGCTGCGACCTTACCTTTCTTAAACTGCATGGTCCCATAAACTTTCGTTGCAAATCCGCTGCTCACGGAGTAGTCGTAAGCCCGGTTAAACCCTTGTACCGTATCCCGACTCAAGACATAACCGCCCAGGGTATTTTCCAGGTGTTGGCGGATCGATTGAAAATACCAGCGCTCGGTGTAGTTCACACTGGTGTTGAACTGAAAATACCGCAAGACATTCAGGGATAAGTTTACCGGGATCTGATGCTGGATACCGTTCTGAAACTTGCTCAGGGTTTCGCTGGAAAACAGCTGCCCTTCATTGCTATTTAAGGTATTTCTTCCCTGAGCACTGTAACCCACTACAATCCGCTGGTACCACTTCTGATCTCCGATACGGTCTTTTGAATCAAAAGGGTTGAAAGAAGTCACGTTGAACGTAAAGCTCGGAAGCTCCAGGTTGACCTGACCCGTGGAGATATCCTGGCGATGGGATAAGTTGGTGGTCAGGTTCATTTTACCATCGGCAAAGGTCTTACCGTAGGCTATACTGGAAGACATATTGTTTCTGGTCAGCTGATTGTAATCGTATGAACCGCTGGCTGCCGTATTTTGGAAGAACGAGCTGGTACCGAAGTTAACGGAAGCGCTAAAGGTCGTTCCCGGATTGGCTTCCTGCCGCTGGCTGTGGTTCCAGGTAATATTGAAGTCGTTGTTTCGACCATAATTTTCCGTTCCCTCCACCCCGGTGATTGTCGAAGCGTAACGGAGGGCAAAGCCCCCGTCGTATTTATAATTACGCTTATAACGGACGCGGGTATTCGTTTCCCAGGATCCTTTTGAGAAGATGTTAGCGCGGAGTTCGGCATCCCAATAATCGTTCAATCCAATGTAGTACCCCGCATCCCGCATGAAAAAACCACGGGTAAAATCCTCTCCGAAAGAAGGGAAAAGAATCCCGGATTGACGCTTATTGGTTTTCGGAAAAAATCCGAAGGGAATAGCGACGAAAGGCAAAGGAACTTCCTCCACCACGAGGTACGCCGGGCCTGCAACCACCTGGTTTTCAGTTACGATTGCCCGGGAAAGTTGAAAACCGAAATGCGTATGTGGGAAAGGCAGGTTACAGGTACTGTAAAATCCATTCTTTATCGACTGTTCATTGTATTCATTTTTCTTCACCTCTCTGGCCTGCATAGTTGCCCCGTCCATTTCCGTAATCAGGCCGAAAGTCTTTCCTCTTTTGGTATCAAAATTATACAACAGAGAGTCCACGGTAATCGGAGGTTCATTTCCAGACTTAAAGATGGGGCGGCCGCGATATTTGCCGTTATGGTCCATCAGTCCGCTGGCAAACATCAATTGTCGATTGTTATCGATGCGAATGTAATCGGCTGTTAACTCCATGTCCTCATACTTGATTTTAGCATTGCCAAATAAATGCATGAGGTTGTTTTTACGATCGGTCCAGCTGGAATCGGCGGCATTACTGACCACCACCGAACTCAATCCGCCCGAACCATCCTGATTGCGGCGGGCGGTGCTGTCAGCAGGCGGAACAGAATCCATTACACTCGTTTGAGCTTGAGTCGTATCCTGAAGAATCAATTGTTGTGCGCTCAGCGAAGAAGACAGCCCTATCAGCAGTATAAAGCTAACATACTTTATAATTGCTTTGACAGCATTCAATCCGGAAAAAGTAGAAATGACTGATTCAGGCAGCACGCGGCAAAATTAATGATTTCCAATCAATACGTTCATTCGTCAGGCAAGTTTCCAAAAATTTTGCTTAAAGCGAAAAGGTGTGTCCATTAACTAACTGTACCAACGGCCTGAATGTAATTAAAGTATCCTGTTCGGATAAAGAATTAAAAGCGGCTGAAATAAAAGGCATTGCAAAAAATATACATTAAATTTGGCTGCTTTGCATCATTTTTGATTAGGTAGAACGTATTTTATACAAAGAAGCTACATTCGATTCTGTATTGATTGATATGATTTCATTGAGGAAAACCTTGTACATTTTTGCATTTCTAGGATTATTATTCGGCCTCATGTCTCCAGAGAGCCTGTTCGCCCAACACCCTTATCGCGTAAAGACTATCGTTATCGATGCCGGTCACGGCGCACATGATGGAGGCACCAAAGGTTCGAGAATACAAGAAAAAGATCTTACCCTTCAGATTGCACTGAAGTTGGGGAAAGCACTTCAGCAGGATATGAAGGATGTTAATATTATTTACACGCGGACAACAGATGTATTCATCGATTTGTATAAACGCATCGGCTTGGCGAATGAAAAAAAAGCGGATCTGTTTATTTCCATCCACGCAAATTCTATGCCTCATATCCGGAAACGGGTAGTATCCGGTTACCGAAAGAACAAAGCCGGGAAGCGGGTCCCGATCTACAAAACATCAAGTGTCCCCAATCAGACGACACGCGGCACCGAGACCTTCGTATCAGGCTTTCATCGCCTGGGAGAACAGGACGTAGCCGTGCGGGAAAATGCATCGATGTTACTCGAAGACAACTATGAAGAGAACTACCAGGGCTTCGATCCTAATGATCCGGAGAGTTATATCATATTTTCCCTGATGAAAAATCAGTTTAGAGAGCAAAGCATTAAATTAGCTACCTTTATCGAAAATGAGTATAAAAAAAGTGGTCGTCTCAGCCGGGGCGTAAAAGAGCAGGGACTTGCCGTTCTCGCAGCGGCTGGTATGCCGGCGGTGTTAACGGAAATCGGCTTCATCAGCAACCCTCAGGAAGAACAGCACCTGCTTTCTGATAAGGGCCAGACAGAGGTGGTACAGAATCTGCTGACAGCCATTAAGAATTTTAAAAACCAGGTGGAGAACTAAACATTATTGATCACTGCTTGTTTGCAGACATAACCGGATCAGCGTATCTGGTGAATGCGCAAAGAATTAACGAGAAGATGAAAATATCAAACGAAACCAAAGTCGGCATTCTGGCTACCGTTGCCATCGCGATACTCATTATCGGATATAGCTTTCTAAAAGGCAACGACGTGTTCTCCAGCGACAACACTTATTATGCCTCATACGATCGGGTAGATGGTCTCAGTGTTTCCAAACCGGTGATGGTTAATGGCTATCAGATTGGCAGGGTTTCGAAAATGAAACTTCAGGCCAATGGACAAATCGTCACAGAGTTTAAGATTAAAAAAGACTATGCAGTGCCCGCGAACAGCATCGCGCGTATCGCGAGCACGGATTTACTTGGTGGCAAGGCAATTGTCTTTGAGCTGGGCGACAGCCAGATGTACGCTAACGATGGTGATACGCTTCAAGCCAATATCGAACGCAACATTCTTGAGCAGGTAGAACCCGTTCAGAAAAAAGCGGAGGCCGTGGTCGCTGTGCTGGATTCCGTTTTGGGATCCATCAACAATACGATTAATGCAGATTTCCAGCGAAATTTCAACCGGAGTATTGCCAGTATTGCCAATACGTTAAATACGCTTGAGCATACCACTACCCAGGTTGACGCTATTGTAGGAACGCAGCGTACACGCCTGGCCGGGATCCTTCAAAACGTAGAAGCCATCACAGCCAACATCAAAAACAATAGTGAGCACATAAATGCCGTATTTGCCAATATGAATCAATTCAGCGGCCAGTTGGCCCGAGCTGATTTTGAAACTACCCTTCAAAGTGCAAATAAAGCGGTGGCCGATTTCCAGGCCGTTGCTGATCGGGTTAACGAGGGGAAAGGTTCTTTGGGTCTTCTTTTAAATGATGAAGAGCTTTATTATAATTTAGCAGATGCCTCCAAAAACCTGGACGAATTAATGATTGACCTGAAGAAGAATCCAGGCAGATACGTACAGTTCTCCATTTTCGGTAAAAAGAACGACTAAGCGATCTATCCGATCGGGAAGGTCTGTCCTTCTATGGCGAGTAAGGTATTCGGAAAAACGGAACAACTTTCTGTTAGCAGCGGATTGAGATCTTTGTAACGGGCAGAAAAATGCCCGATTAACAATTGTCCAACTTCAGCTCTGATCGCAATTTGTCCTGCCTGTAAGGCGGTGGTGTGAAAAGTCTCAACAGCCCGTTCAGCCAGCTCGTGTAAGAATGTCGCTTCATGATACAGCAGATCAGCTCCTTTAATGTCCTTCATGTAAGCATCGGTAGGTGCTGTATCCGAACAAAAGGCATACCTTCTTGGTTTAGCTGCCGGAATCGTAATTTCCTCTGCTTCAATTTTTTTACCGTCAGGCATTTCAAAAGCTATCCCGCGTTTCAGAAGTTTATAAAAGGATTTCGGAATGTTGTAAGACGCTGCCAGATCATCATTGATTTTCGGCAATCTAGGCTTCTCGATAAATAAAAAACCGCAGCAGGGTATGCGATGGCTTAAAGGGAAACTGTAAACCTCCAGGAACTCATTTTCCATCAGCAGCGTCCTGACTTCAGCATCTATGGCCTGAAAGACCAGTTTGTAGCGCAGATCCGTCTCCGAAGCTTTGAGCTGAATATCAATAATCTCCAGGAGAACAGACTGTCCGTAAATATACAAAGGGTCTTTTCTGCCGTTCAGGTGCATCGATGAAATCAGGCCAACCAGTCCGAGGTAATGGTCGCCATGAAGGTGGGAGATAAATATATGCCTGATACGCGCTGCCCGTATTGCATAACGTTGCAGTTGCATCTGGGTCCCTTCCCCGCAATCGATCAGGAAAAGTGAATCGTTATGATTGAGTACCTGAGCGGTATGATGACGGCCGTATAGGGCAGTAGCGGAATTACTACCCAAGACTGTAACTTCAAACTTCATTATTCATCCACTGCCTGACCTCGGAACTGTTTCTCCAGTTCCTCCATGAATATGAGATCTTCCGCTTCATTTTGCGTTGGCACGTTGATCAGTACCTCGTCCAGGTTGGACAAGGAAATCATTTCTTTAATCTCCTGATTTGCACAGCAAATCACGAATACCCCTCCGGCCGCCTGGCAAAGACGGTGGGCAGTTAATCCACACCGGAGACCGGACGCGTCTGCACTTTTTACTTTGGAAAGGTTTAATACAATATTCCGCTGTCCGTCCGTGTTGACCATAACAAACTCGGATTTAATCTTTGGAGCGGTAATGCCATCCAGCATTTTTTCATGTGGCGTGATGACCACATAACGCTCGTGTTTATCAATCGTAAACTTCATAATCTCTTTCTCTTATAAACTGTTAGTTCAAACGCTCCAAAGACCGGAGTATGTTTTCTTCAACTCTGGCTTCCAGGTTTTCGACGTTATGCTTAACAAAGCTTTCGCCCGTAATATGCTCAAATAATTCAATATACCGATCCGAAATAGACAGAATCAACTCATCATCCATCTCCGGTATCTGCTGTCCATCTTTCCCCTGAAACCCATTATCGATAAGCCATTTCCTTACAAATTCCTTCGATAACTGCCGCTGAGGTAAATTTTTATCCTGTAATTCCTGATATCCGTCCAAATAAAAGTAGCGGGAAGAATCCGGAGTATGTATTTCGTCGATTAAAATGATCTGGTCGTCAATCTTTCCGAATTCATATTTGGTATCTACTAATACTAGTTTTTGTTTGAGAGCAATTTCGGTGCCACGCTGGTAGAGCAAACGGGTGTATTTTTCAAGAAGCCGATAATCCTCTTCCGATACGATGCCCTGCTGAATGATTTCTTCTCGGGAGATATCCTCATCATGTCCTTCCGATGCTTTCGTCGTCGGTGTAATGATCGGTTCCGGGAGGGGGTCATTCTCCCGGAGGCCTTCAGGCAAAGCGACCCCGCAAACGGATCTCTTTCCGCTTGCATACTCACGCCAGGCATGACCAGCCAAGTAACCGCGGATCACCATTTCAACTTTAAAAGGTTCAGCCATCTTGCCGATGGTTGCTGTCGGGTCCGGAACGTCCACTACCCAGTTAGGCAGAATGTCTTCCGTAGCTTTGAGAAACTTAGCTGCTATCTGGTTCAACACTTGTCCTTTATAGGGTATCGCACGCGGTAATACGACATCAAACGCGGATATACGATCGGATACCACCATGGCCAGGTAGGTATCGCCAATCGTGTAGACATCACGAACTTTCCCTTTATAATAAGCCGTCTGCCCGGGAAACTCAAACCGGGTTTCTTTTAATGCATTCATCCGTTAAATATCTCCGTATGCTTCTAAAATCCTTTTTACCAGTTTATGTCGTACCACATCTTCTCCGCTCAGATGAATGATGTCGATCCCTCCGATATGATCCAGCAATCGCAAGGCATTGTGAAGACCGGATTGCTGTTTCTTGGGCAGGTCGATCTGCGTCACGTCGCCCGTCACGATGAACTTCGCTGTTGGTCCCATGCGTGTCAGGAACATTTTCAATTGCATGTCCGTAGCGTTCTGCGCTTCATCCAGGATCACGAAGCAATTATCCAGTGTACGTCCCCTCATGAAAGCCAGGGGCGCCACTTCGATCGTGCGATTCTCAAGGTACATTTTCAGCTTCTCTGGAGGAATCATATCGTCCAGCGCGTCGTATAATGGACGGAGGTAGGGATCCACCTTCTCTTTCAGGTCTCCGGGCAGAAACCCCAGGTTCTCCCCGGCCTCTACCGCCGGACGGGTAAGGATAATCCGCTTAATCTCCCGGTTTCGCAGCGCGCGCACAGCCAATGCTACCGCCGTGTAGGTCTTACCCGTACCAGCCGGCCCGATCGCGAAGAGGATATCGTTCTGGAGAATACTTGATACCATTTTCCGCTGGTTGGCCGTTCGGGCTTTGACAACAATGCCATTAGGTCCGAAGACGATCGGTTCACCTTTGAAACCCGCTGCTGACTTGTCCGCCGTACTCTCAGCTACCTGATTTACTGCAGGCGTGGCCCCCAGTATGGTTTCGATATCGTTATAATTTAGCACGTTAAATCGCTCGAGATGACGGATAATCGATTCAAACTTTCCCTTAAACAGGTTACTCTCCTCTGCGTCCCCCAGCACCTTCAGTTCATGACCTCTTGCTACCAGCTTCAGCTTCGGAAAATATTTTTTTATTAGATCGAAGTGTTCGTTCTGGGCGCCCCAAAGCATAACGGGATCGATCTGCTCCAATGTAATGACTAATTCGTTCAAATTTTAATTGTTAATTTTTATTGCCTTTACCCTAAAATCATGCTAGGTTTGCATCCAAATCATCAACGCAAGATTACTAATAAAGTAGCATATAAAAAAGGGACGTTCGCTTTATAAAAAAGGAAGCAGCACGAGCACATGGGGATCATTACGTTAACGACGGACTTGGGGCATAAGGATTTTTATCAGGCCGCTTTGAAGGGCAGCCTGATCAGTTTGTATCCGACCGTTCGGCTGGTTGATATATCTCATGAAATTCCCTCCTTTAACATACAGCAGGCTGCTTTTATTCTGCGAAATGCGTATACCTACTTCCCGAAGGACAGTGTACACCTGGTGGGTATCGACTCTGTTTACAACCGGAACATACGCTACCTGGCCATGCGTTATAAAGGCCATTATTTCGTAGGAGCAGACAACGGCATCTTTTCGCTGATTTTTGATGAAGATCCAGAGGAAATTGTAGAACTCAATATCATCCAGGATCTGAAATTCCTCCATTTTCCGCTAACAGACATTTTTGCAAAGGCGGCCAGTCACCTGGCCCAGGGCGGGCGCCTGGATCAGATTGGAGATCCGGTGGAGAATATTGTCAAACGAGTGATGATCCAGCCGATAACTGACCGCAACAGCATCCGGGGAAGCGTGGTTTACATCGACTCTTTCCAGAACGCCATAACCAACATTAGCAAGGAACTCTTCAACCAGGTTCAGAACAACCGTAAATTTGAACTTTCATTCCGGCGCAGTGAATCCATCAACCAGTTAAGCTGGCATTATAACGAAGTTCCCGAAGGCGAAAAGCTTTGTCTCTTCGGCATAAGTAACTTCCTTGAGATCGCTATCAATAAAGGAAATGCAAGCGGACTTCTGGGACTTAACATCGGAGAAATCGTCCGAATCGAATTCATGGATTAAACCAGCACACATGGACATGGTTATAAGCAAAAATCTTCACAAAGCGTTATTTTCAAGCTTCATTTTCACTTTCATTTCGATTCCCGTTCTGTTCGCTCAAAGTGACTCCAGTGCGTATGAGGCGCAGCGGAAAAGAGTGAATAGTTTGCTGCAGGAGCGCAGTGCCAAGTTCGCCCGCTTCGAGGAGAGCCTTAACGCAAAGACAGGAATCTTCGGCCTTAAGACCAAAAAGGACATGCAGGCTTCGATAAATATCCTGAGGGACGTTGTATTGAGTGACAATCAGTTATTTAAAGAAACGAAAGCATTACTCGAGTTTAAAGACATCGAACAGGCCTCTCTGAACGATCGTGCGGAACAGTCCAGCGAACGCATTGATGGCTATATCCGGACGATCAGTAAGTTGCAGTCGTTTCAGGATACACTTCAGGCGGAACTTGAAAAATCCGAACGAAAGAACAACCGTTATTTGATTTCCGCGATCGTTTTGCGCTGATCGCCTTATCATTAGTTTTTTACCTCGTCAAAAGCAAAAGAAAACGCAGAACGAAAACCAGCAGGCGTTAAAGTGACGCTGACGTGATAAGCACTCTTTCTTTTGTAGCTAATTTTGTCTTTTTTTAAACCAACAGCATATACATGGCACGCGCCCGACTAAACAGCGGAAATGCAAATCAGGACGAACTTCCCAAAATCAGACTTACCCGAAGTTCGTTGGTCAATGTATTGAAGTTACTGAGATACCTCCACCCTTACCGCGGTAAATTTGCGCTGGGCCTGGTGTTCATCTTTTTATCCAGTATTCTTTTATTAAGCTTTCCGGCCCTGCTCGGCAGCATGGTGGACGCCGCGCAGGGACAACAGCATATGGCCCTGGTGCCGGCCAGCATAAAGGGAATCGGTACCGCTGCGTTTATTATATTATTACTACAATCTATCGTTTCTTTTTTCCGCATCCGGCTTTTCGTGGAAGTGGCTGAAAAAACCCTTGCTGACGTCCGGAAAGACACCTACTTCAAGCTAATCACCCTTCCGATGGATTTTTTTTCCAACCGTCGTGTGGGCGAACTGAACAGCCGCCTTTCTGCCGATCTATCTCAGATACAAGACACCATGACCACCACTTTTGCGGAAATGATCCGCCAGGTTATTTTACTGGTTGGTGGCATAGGTTTCCTCCTGTTCGTCTCGGTTAAGCTGACCTTACTTAATTTATCCATACTGCCCATTATCGTTGTTATTGCGGTCTTCTTCGGCCGTTTCATTCGTAAACTTTCACGTCGCGCACAGGATCAGCTGGCCTCTTCCAATACCATTGTCCAGGAAACGTTACAGGGCATCAGCAACGTCAAGGCTTTTGTAAACGAGACTTATGAAGCCTCCCGTTACGAAAATTCGCTGCGCGAAGTGGTGAGACTAGCCATGAAGGGTGCCAATTACCGCGGCTTATTCGCCTCTTTTATTTTGTTCTGCATATTCGGCGCTATCGTAAGTGTTATCTGGTATGGATCTTCCCTGATTGCACAGGGCGAGCTTACCGTAGGTGATCTGACAACGTACATCATCGCTTCTCTTTTCGTGGCGGGCTCCATGGGAAGTTTTCCGGAACTTTACGCGAGTGTACAGAAAGCGGTTGGGGCTACCGAACGTACCATTGAGATTCTGGAAGAAAAGAATGAGGAAATTTCCATTAAAGCTGGTGATAACGTGGTTAGAGAGCCGCTTCATGGGGCGCTCGAATTCCGTAATGTATCGTTTTCGTATCCCTCGCGGAAAGACATCCAGGTACTCAGGGACATCTCCTTTCAAGCCGAGGCAGGACAGAAAATTGCCATTGTGGGCCCAAGCGGTACCGGTAAGTCTACCCTTGCTTCACTCATCCTGCGTTTCTACGATCCGGAACAAGGGGACATTTTATTTGACGGTAAAGACGCGATGACCTTTCGCTTAACCGATATTCGTCACCAAGTCGCCATTGTTCCGCAGGATGTACTGCTCTTCGGCGGCAGCATAATGGATAACATCCGGTACGGTAAATTAGACGCTTCTGAAGCCGAGGTTTGGGAAGCGGCAAAACGGGCGAACGCACATGACTTTATCGAGGGATTTCCTGAAGGCTATCAAACGGTGGTTGGGGAACGGGGGGTAAAACTTTCCGGCGGACAGCGGCAGCGAATTGCCATTGCCCGGGCACTGCTGAAAAACCCGTCGATTCTTATTCTTGATGAAGCAACCTCTTCACTGGATTCCGAGTCAGAGCGACTTGTTCAGGTTGCGCTGGAGGAATTAATGAAAGGCCGTACTTCTATCATTATTGCACACCGTTTATCCACCATACGCAATGCAGACAAAATTGTGGTGATGGATCGTGGTCAGATTATTGAAACGGGCACCCATGAGGTACTCATTCAACAAAAGAAAGGCCTTTATCATTACCTGAACAGCCTGCAACAACATGAAGGAAGTCAGCCGGCCGGATTTAACCACTAAAAAGACAAATTTGAAGCTTACGATACACGGAGCTGCCCGGCAGGTAACGGGCAGCATGCATCTTCTGGAAATTGAAGACTACCGTATTCTGGTTGATTGCGGACTGGATTATGAGGAAGGCGTCGGGCAGGGAAATGAAATCTTTCCTTTTGATCCAGCGTCGATAGACGTTGTCGTCCTGACCCATGCCCATATCGATCATTCCGGTCGTCTTCCCATACTGGTAAAGCAAGGTTTTGAGGGTCAAATTCTATGCACTTCCGCCACTGCGGAATTGAGTTTGCTGCTTTTATACGATTCTGCCGAACTTTTTCTGCGAAAAGAAAAAAAGAAGATTCGTCGCGGCCGAAAACAATTCATCCGCCACACGCCGCCGCTTTACACGCATGCTCATGTGCGCGAAACATCGGGTCGTTTTGTAAGTCTGGCTTTTAATAAGCCTTTTAACCTGAACGATCAGATAGAGCTGACCTTTGTCCCCGCAGGCCACCTGCTTGGAGCGGCATCAGCCGTTTTCCGGATTAACGCGCAGGGTGTTGAAAAGAGCATCGCGTTTACGGGGGATGTCGGGCGCTACGGCTATCCGATCCTGAAAGACCCCGATCCGCTCCCACCGGTTGATTACCTGGTCAGCGAGTCGACCTACGGCGGCCGTCGGCATCAGGACCAGCTGATCGAGCCCATATTGATTAAAGCCATCGAAGACGCCTGCATCAAAACGCCCGGAAAGCTTATCATACCCGCCTTCAGCGTTGGCCGGACACAAGCATTGGTTTACACGCTGAACAAACTGTTCTCAAGCGGCATACTCCCTAAAGTCAAAGTTTTTGTGGACAGCCCGCTCGCGAACCGGGCGACGGAAATCTTCAGAAAGTACCATCATTTATTAAACGATGAAGCCAGAACCTTTTATGACCGGGAGGGCGACGAGTTTGAGTTTGAGAACCTCAAGTACATCGAGAACCTGGATGAGAGCAAGGAGATCTCCGATTATTACGAACCCTGCATCATCATTTCTTCCGCGGGCATGCTGGAAGGGGGCCGTATACAGGACCACCTCTTCGAAAACCTGCAGAACTACTATTGCAAGATTCTGTTTATCGGTTACTGTGCGCCCGGTACGCTGGGCCATCGCCTACTCCGGGGAGATCCGGTCGTTAAGATCCGGAACCGCTCTTTGTCGGTCTACGCAAGCATTGAACGTACCGATGCGCTGAGCGGACATGCCGATCACGATGGCCTGCTTAATCAGATTTTAACCACCCAGTCGCCCGAAAGTTTGAAGGATATTTTCCTTGTACATGGAGAAGCGTCCGCCATGATTTCCCTGGGACTGGATCTTGAAAAAAATGGCTACAGCACCCAGATACCGGAACGGGGAGAACAAATTATTTTGTCTTAACGGAAACCGTTTTTGCGCGAGGCTTGTTTATGTTATTATATCCTAAAGGCATATGAAGATTCGGAAAGCTTTTTTTAAGACGTTGGTAACGCTCAATAAAAGTGTGCTGCCGAGCCTGAAGGGGAAAGACCCCGCCAAACTCAGCAAGAATCAACGCCTGTTACTCGGCTGGAAATACTGGACCTTAAAAAATTCCAAAGACTAAGGTTGTTCAGCCAGCCGATAGCGTTTACCGGGCAAAGCGATTAGCAAGCCTTTTAATTCCAGTTCCAGCAGCACAGAAGCCAATTCCCCTGCCCCGGCATTTAATTCGGCCATTAGATCTTCGATACCAGCATATTCCCTTATCTTCAGGTAGCGGAGCAGATTATTTTCTGTTTCTGTCAGTGTCACAGGATCTTTTTCCGAAGAAGAAAAAAGCCTCACGGGGAGCCAGCCCATAAGACCGGACAGGTCGGAAATCCCCCTTAACAAATGTGCCTGATGCGTTCTGATCAACTCGTTGCAGCCTTCAGAGTATGGCGCGTGCACACTTCCCGGAAAAGCCAGAACCTCGCGGTCATACCCGTTCGCCAATTCGGCCGTGATCAGCGCGCCACCTTTCAGCGAAGCTTCCACCACAACTGTGGCATCCGCCAGACCCGCTATAATCCGGTTGCGTGCGGGAAAATTCATCTTGCCGGGCTTGGTTCCGGAAGGATATTCAGTTAACAGACCGCCTTCTCTCAAGAGCCTCGAAGCCAGTTTTCGATTAACCGGCGGATAGATTCGATCAAAGCCATGAGCCAGTACCGCCAGTGTAGGAACGCCAAAGTGGAGACAAGCTTCATGGACATGAGTATCGATTCCGGAAGCCAGACCGCTGACCACCACCACATCAAAAGCCTGCAAAGCTTCTACCAACTCATAGCAGCATTTCTTTCCGTAATGTGTTGCATTTCGGGTTCCCACTATGCCGACTATGCGTGGATGATCGAGATCTATCATCCCACGGTAAAACAAGAGTCCGGGAGCATCTCCACACCTGGCTAGCCTGCCGGGATAACCAGGCTTGTTCCACTGCAATACAGCAATGTGATTTTTGCTGATAAATTCGAGTTCCGCTTGCAACCCTGGCGTAGGCTTCGCCTGATTTATGGCTCGTGCCGTGGTCAGTCCGACACCAGGCAGGTTACTCAATTCAGCGGGAGACGCCTTCAATACCCGTTCTGCGGTTCCAAAGTGGTTTAATAACTGTTGGGTAAGCACCGGACCAACTCCTTTAATCCCTGAAAGCAATAATTGGTATAAAAGACTCATATAAGCTTTTTTCTGATCGGCCTGTTAAGCGGTTCAAAATAGGCCTTTCATCCAAATACGACAATAGGAAAAACAGCTAAAAATACAAATTGAACATCCTTTAAACCGGGATATAAACAATGTATTTGGTCTCAAAAAAAGGCTCGCTGAAATAATGCGATAACGGGTGCAGTTGCGTCTTTAATTTTGCTTCCTTAAGCTCTTCCTTCAGGTCACCGCCTTTAAGGTAGATGATACCATTGGGTAAGGCATGCTGATCCTGCTTTTTGAATTTACCGCAAACCCAGGGATAGAAAGCCGATAAGCGGGTAACCGCCCTCGAAACCACAAAATCGTACTTACCATCAACCTGTTCGGCACGTATGTGATCCGCTTCCACGTTAGTCAGGTTCAGCTCGCGGGCAATTTCACGTACCACCTTTATTTTTTTTCCGATGGAGTCCACCAGATGAAAGGAAACCTCCGGAAACAAGATCGCCAGCGGAATACCCGGGAAACCACCGCCGGTTCCAACATCCAGAATTTCCGCACCCGATCTGAAGTTCACAAATTTGCCAATAGCCAGCGAATGCAGAATATGACGCTCGTAAAGCAGGTCAATATCCTTCCTTGAAATTACGTTGATCTGCTGGTTCCAGTGCTCATAAAGCCCCTGCAGCGCTTCAAAGCGTTCGCGTTGTAAAGCCGTCAGCGCCGGATAATAGTTAAGCAGAAGTTCCATTCCGGCTCTGGTTTCATTGTTTTGACGTCCTATTTCCATTGAATCGTTTTTCTGAAGAACCCTTCAATCCCCCAAACAAAGGTGGTCAGGGCATGCAAAAGGTCAAGGATGGGTATGGCTAACAACAAGTCCTTCGCATCCAGTTTTTGCGTACATTTCCCGTATATCAGAAACTGCACCAGCAGCCTCAGCAACCAGGCGCCAACGGGGAGGTACCACCAAATCGGATAAAGGGAAAGCGACAGAATGAGAGCACCGTAGAACAGCATGGCACTTCCTCCCTGCATGCTGAGCGAAAACTGATGCCGCTTTCGGTAAGCCTTACCGGCTCCGAAGTGCCGCTGCTTTTGCTTTCGGTAGGACCGGTAAGAAGTCTTTGGCTCGCTTAACGTAAAGGCTTCAGGCACGATGCAAATGGTGGTGTTTTTCGAAGTAGCAACCTGATTGATGAACAGATCATCATCTCCAGAGGGAATATGCATATGCCGAGCAAAGCCTTTTACCTCGAAAAACAATTCGCGGCGATAAGCCAGGTTACGTCCCACGCCCATGTAAGGATCGCCTTTTAACGCAAAGGAAAGGTAATTCACTGCGGTGATAAAGGTCTCGTAACGAATATAACGGTTCAGCCATCCGCCAGTGCGTAGATAGGGTGAATAGCCCAGCACGATTTGATGCTGGTTTGAAAAACGGGCGGCCATCAGCCGGAGCCATTGATCAGAAGCTGGCGCGCAGTCTGCGTCCGTAAAAGCCAGGTGCGCATGGCTCGCAG
>JBMDWN010000123.1:0-10454 GCA_048595275.1 Olivibacter sp.
CCACAGGTAAATCATAGAATAACCCCCCGATCCAAATGTAATTGTATAACATCCTCGATCCCGAAGCCCATTCCAGCATGTTCATGATGTGCTCCCGATCCCGGAAGCACCAGAGAAAAGGGGTAAAGGCTCCGATATCGATACCGTAGGTGCCAACGGCGATGAGATGAGAAGCAATCCGGTTAAGTTCACAGACCAGTACGCGTATGTACTCAACCCGTTTCGGTATTTTGTCCTCGATCCCAAGCATTCGTTCTACGCCCATTACGTAGGCGTGGCTGTTGTTCATGGAGGCCAGGTAATCCATCCGGTCCGTAAAAGGGATAGTTTTGCCATAGTTCATAGACTCAGCATGCTTCTCAAAACAGCGATGCAAATAGCCCATATGGGGCACTACTTCTTTCACAACTTCTCCATCTGAAACGACTTCCAGGCGAAGCACGCCATGGGTTGAGGGATGCTGCGGGCCTACGTTAAGAATCATTTCGCCTGAGCCCAGGTCTTTCATTCGCTCCTGGTATGCTTTCAGACCGGCACTTACATCGGTTTGTTTATGTTCTTTAAGAAGATCGTAGTCCATTACTTTATAGGAATTCCATGATAGGTTTCAGCGTCCTGGTAATCTTTTCTTAACGGATAGCCCTGCCAGTCGTCCGGCAGTAGAATACGGCGTAAATCGGGGTGACGGTTAAAAAAAATACCAACGAGGTCGAACGCTTCCCGTTCGTGCCAGTCTGCCGTCTGCCAAACACTGGATACGCTGTCTACGGTGGGGAGCTGTTCATCAGATCTGTTATCCGGCAGATCTACCTTTAGGGTGAGCTGTAAATTATGAGGAATGGATACAAGATGATATACTACCTGAAACCCGTTGCCTTGGCCAAGGTCCACAGCACTCAGGCAGGACAGGAAGTCAAACCAGGTATCCGGATGATCGTGCAAAAAGCGACAAGTTCCCAAGATGGATTCCGGCTGAATAAACAGCGCGGCCTGTTGTCCGTTCAGGTCTTCCTTTGCGATCACATCCTGTCCAAAATGCTCGATCAGCAGGTTTTTTATTTTTATAAAATCCATGCGTTAATTTTCCTAGGGAGCGAGGCGCTCGATTGTCCACTTGCTCCCGGCCTCAGATTTGAATAACAAGCGGTCATGTAGCCGGCTCGGACGCCCCTGCCAGAATTCCACCTGATGAGGACGGACGAGATAGCCTCCCCAATGCGCGGGTGTTGGAACTTCAGCTTCAGCATATTCCATGGCTAAGTCGTCGAACGCTGACTGAAGTACACGCCTGTCGGCAATCGTTTCGCTTTGAGGCGATGCAAGTGCGCCAATCTGGCTTCCTTTGGGACGTTTACGAAAGTAGGCATCAGACTCTTCAAAAGATAGCTTTTCGACTTTCCCTTTTATGCGAACCTGGCGCTCCAGTTCTGGCCAGAAGAATACCAGGGCAACCTGATCTGTATGGGCGAGCTGTTGTCCTTTCCGACTGCGGTAATTTGTAAAAAAGCTAAAACCCTTTTCGTTGACTTGCTTTAACAAAACTATGCGTGCATCGGGCTGGCCTTTCGGGTCAACCGTAGCCAGTGTCATCGCATTAGGTTCGGTAACTTTCGAATGGAGAGCCTCTTCAAACCATTTTTGGAATTGTTTGATGGGATCGTTTAATACCTGCTCTTCATGCAATTCGTTCAACCGGTATTCGCTTCTGATATCCTCTAAATTCATACTCTTTTGCCGTTAATTCCACCGGACTGTCTCAACAAACTTACATATTCACTTGGTATTCCCAAGTTGTTTCCCGTAAATTTACAAAGGTATCGCATTTGATGCTTTAAAAACCGTTCGATATGCTCAATCATTTAACTCCAAAAGCCGGCGGAATTTTACTCTCCGAACCGTTCATGATGGACCAGAATTTTCAGCGTTCAGTTGTGTTGATCTGTGAACGTAATGACGAAGGTACCATCGGACTGGTCCTGAACCAGCTCAGCACACTTTTGCTCTCAGACGTTATGGAAGATTTCGACGGCGTTGAGTTTAAAACCTATCTGGGAGGACCGGTAGGGCAGGAGAGCCTTCAATTTATTCATACTTGCCCGGACAAACTGAACAGTGGTATAGAGCTACGTGACGGACTCTATTGGGGAGGCAATTTTGAGGCATTGAAGCTCCTCGTTAAAGAGGGGCAGATTGATGACAAAGAAGTGAAGTTCTTTATCGGTTATTCAGGTTGGGCGGTTGGCCAGCTGGAAGAAGAACTGAAGCAGAATACCTGGATGGTAGGCAATACCTATCATAATGATCTGCTTTTTTCTAATGATGAGGAAGAATTGTGGAAAGAGGCTGTAATCAGCCTCGGACCCCGATATGCCCATATTGCCCAGTTCCCACAGAACCCTATGTGGAACTAAGCAATTAATTTTCCCTCTTCAGACCGTACTTCTCGATCTTGCTGTAAAGATGGCTCCGCTGGATCTCGATATCGTCTGCCGTTTTCGATACATTCCAGGAGTTATTCTCTAATTTATATTTTATGTATTCCTTTTCCGCGAAGTCTTTATATTCCTGAAAGGAAGTGAAATCATCGAAATTAAAGCCATGTGCTGCGCTTTTTACAGACTCTGGCTGCAGCGCTTTTTCAGAAATTACCTCTTTGCTTTGCTCTGGCAGGCTGACGGGGCCTCCAGGATTTGCATAGGCAAAAACATCCTTATCCGTTATGGACTTGTCGCTCAAGATAATCAAGCGCTCCACCAGGTTTCTGAGTTCTCTGATATTCCCGGTCCAGGGGAGCGATTTTAAGGCTTCCATCCCGGTGGGAGATATTTTCTTGACTGGCATGCCGTAGTCCTGGCAAATCTCTTCACAAAATTGACTGGCGATGACGGGAATATCGTCCCGGCGTTCCGCCAACGGCGGGACATGAATGAGGATTACGCTTAACCGGTGGTAAAGGTCCATCCGGAAATTTCCTTGTTCGATCTCTTTCAGCAAATCTTTGTTCGTCGCAGCAACAACGCGTACGTTTACTTCAATCTCTTTATCACCGCCCACACGGGTAATCTTATTTTCCTGAAGCGCTCGCAGCACTTTGGCCTGAGCCGAAAGGCTCATATCTCCGATTTCGTCAAGAAACAGCGTTCCTTTGTCTGCCTGTTCAAATTTTCCGATCCGCTGTTTGACAGCTGATGTAAAGGATCCCTTTTCATGTCCGAACAACTCACTTTCAATAAGTTCAGATGGAATAGCTGCACAATTGACCTCTACAAGTGGCGCTCCGGCACGATTGGATTTTTCATGCAACCAGCGGGCCACAAGCTCTTTACCACTACCATTAGCACCGGTAACCAGTACCCGGGCGTCGGTTGGCGCAACGCGCTCGATGGTTTCCTTTATGCGCATAATCGCATCGGAGTTACCCAATATTTCACGTGTTTTGCTAACACGTCTTTTGAGAACTTTGGTTTCGGTAACTAAAGTGCCACGTTCCAGCGCATTGCGCACGGTGATAAGCAGGCGGTTTAAGTCAGGTGGTTTAGAAATAAAGTCATAAGCTCCTTTCCTGCTAGCCTCCACGGCAGTCTCCACCGTACCATGACCAGAGATCATAATAAAAGGAACATCCGGCTTTATCTTCTGGGCTTCTGTTAGAACCTCCATGCCATCCATGCGACTCATCTTGATGTCGCAAAGTACCAGGTTGATGTTTTCTTTTTTGAGGATTTCGATGCCTTGCTGGCCATTATCGACATCCGCAACTTCGTAATCTTCGTATTCCAGAATCTCCCTCAATGTGCTCCGGATAGCACGTTCATCATCGATGATCAGTATTTTCGTCATAAGTAAATATGCCCTTCTAGCAATTTAAAAGAAGCAAGCCTGTAAGCCGGGTTCTGTACTCCCGAAGGAGCTTCTATCATTTATCTAGGCCTGCAGTCGCCCGCAGGCTCCATCGACCTACCCGTCACGGTCTGGATGCCTCCCGGCAGACCAGTCGAGCGAGCCACTCTTAGCCGTGACCTATTTGGTCTTTCAACTCCCGGGGTTTACCGCGATGCACGTCGCCGTACAAAGCCGTAAGCTCTTACCTCACGTTTTCACCCTTACCTTTGAAGGCGGTTTATTTTCTGTGGCACTTTCCGTAATTCCCGAAACCGGGAACCCCTTCCCGTTAGGAAGCGAGATGCTCTATGTTGCCCGGACTTTCCTCTCCGGCCTTTGTGGCCGCAGCGATAGAACGGCTTGCTTGCCCTGCAAACCTACTATAAAAATCCCAATATTTAAAACGTCTAACGGCAGCTGTTTTCCAGTTTTTCGTGTACCTCCCGGGTATCGATCAAGCCGAGTTCATTGCCAAATGAATTTGAAATATAGGTGAGTATATAAGCAATTTCCTGGTCTGTTAAGGTGGGGTTGCCCGGCATGCCTTCCGCTGAACCAAACTTGACAAGGCATGGCAGCTCATCGTGCTTACTTTTGATAGAAGCTTCATCGTTCAGGGCTGGATATAAGGTGCCTAATCCTTCGCCGGCTTTTCCGTGGCAGTTGGAGCAATTTTGCTGATACAATTTCATTCCATTGCTATAATACTGAGCCCTTTTAATTTCCTGTTCATTCTGGCAGGAAGCGAAACCAACCAGCAGGCTGATAAAGGCTGCAATCAGCATAAGGGCGCGTGTCATCGTGCGGAAGCGTATTCTTTCAGCAATACATCCATGTCATCCATAAGTTGCGCAACCTGCTCGTCGTTGGTTCCGTCATAAGCGCCTCTTATCCTACGATCGGGATCTATCAGAATAAACCAACCCTGATGTTCATAGCCGCCCGGAGCATTGGCATCTTCAGCAGCAAATACCATGTACTTGTCCGCTAGACCGTATATCTGATCACGATCGCCAGTCGCAAACTGCCATTGATCTCCTGTTACTCCCAGTTTTTGAGCATATTTTTTTAGAACGGTTGGCGTATCGTATTTCGGATCAATACTGTGCGAAAGTATTTTTACTTGCTGGTTTCCCTGGTATTTTTCCAATACTTTGAGCAGGTTACGGCTCATGGTAGGACAAATGCTGGGGCAGGAAGTAAAGAAAAAA
Source organism: Olivibacter sp. (assembly GCA_048595275.1). GTDB lineage: Bacteria > Bacteroidota > Bacteroidia > Sphingobacteriales > Sphingobacteriaceae > Olivibacter. The sequence continues at coordinate 5,094 of JBMDWN010000123.1, forward strand.
TCGGCGACATAGACAGAGCCATTGAAATCTGCGTTGCTGATTTCTGTGCTGTCCTGGTTCAACAACCGGAATGCCGGGATTGTCTGGTATACCGTATCCACTTGGATGTTCCCGTCAACAGACCGTTCTACAGCCTCACGATGCCCGAGAATTGGTAAGGTTTTATCCGTATTGTTACAGGAGGTTAAGGCACAAATACAAACGATACACAATAATGTGTGCTTAATACTATTCAAAGAAAAGACTTTTAAATTTTACAAGGATTGTTTTTTCAGAATCGCCAGGATGGAGTCGGCACGTATAAACTGCTGTTCCATACCTTTAACCCGATGCAGCTCACCTTCCAGGTAAGCGTTATATTCTTCATCGTTCATTTCTCCCTGATCGGGCTCAAATTCATGCATCCAGTTGGTCATTTCATCATTTGCGGCAGTGAGCTCTTGCTGTACGGAGCGCATCTTTTGTTTAAGATCCGCTGTATCCAGATCCGGTTGAATTTGCTTCAAACTGTCCATCTTAGCAAGATGCTGATCAATGTTTTTCGACTCTCTTACGAAATGGCCCATTTTGGGCATGATACTGTCATGAACAGCAATAACTTCAGCTTTTAAATCATCCTGTTGACTCGCTTTTTGCTGTGTGCAGGCAGACAGCAGGAGGAGGGTATAAAGACTAATAAAAAATGGTTTCATTTTTACCTCAATTGTGAAGCTGTAAAAATACAAATTTATAGGGGAAACGTCATTGATTTTACAGCTCTGCCGAAGAATAGCTTTCCTGCTTACCGTTCCATTCAATTTTAATAAGCCCGGCAAGGATCAAGTTGACGAGCAACTGCTGCGTTTTTCTCCTGGACAAACTTAAAGCCTTCCCTAATTCGGGAACTTCGCTCTGGGGGTGATCCTGCAAAAAAGTCAGCATAGCCTTTTCTTTTTCTGAATAATTGATGAAAACACCATTGCCGTTCGTTTGGCGTTTCAGAACGTCTACTACAACCTTTCCTGCAAGAATGCTCTTATCCTGCACTCTTACATATACCCACCATTTTCCATCTTCGCCTAGGGCGTAATGGGGCTTTGTAGCACTTGGTTCTACCGTGGCGATCAGAATGAGTTTATCATCTGTAAAGACCTCTTCGAAACGAAGGTCGACCGCCGGTTTACAATACAGGTTAGAGGCTCGCTCCAGAAGGTATCGCTCCTCGTCTTCGTTTTTAACCCCTTTGATGTTTCCGTCGTCAGCGACACCAATCAATAGACGTCCTCCGCTCCGATTAGCGAAAGCGACAAGCGTTTTTGCAATTTTTGCTTCACTGCTGATCCGGTTTTTAAAATCAACCCGCTCACCTTCTCCCTGTAGTATTACGCTTTTGATGTTCACGATTGCTCCTTTTTGAAATCCAGATTTCGAAGGTATACTTCATGTTTTACGGCTGCGCATTGCACGCCGGACTTATCTCTGATGTCAATCACGTGCTGCGCGATGTATTTTCCGTCAATATCCAGGGCTTGCTTTGCACGTTCTATTTCATCTTCCTGCAAGGTCAGCGAAAAACTTAGCTGACTTCTTCCCGGACGGATGTACTCAATACTTGCCGCCTTTAACCACACTCGCGTACGATAGCCTTTCCTTCTGAAAACCTGATCAAAAAGAACGGCGTAGAAAGGATCTGCTGCCGAATAAATAGTACCCCCGAAAATGGAAGAATTATAATTTCGATTCAGCAAACTGGGCTTTATAGTCACGTCTACCCCCTTGAAACCGGGATGAAAGCGCCGGATCCATATGCGTTGGAAAAAGAGTGGCGGGTAGAAGCGCATGGCCCATTTCAGTGTGTTTTCAGAGACTATCATTCCGAAGCTTGTAGGGCTAATTTAAGTTTTATTTTTGAAGGAAAAAGCATGGAGCTGTCAGCATTCGTTATTTTTTCGTAACGTTGCACGCTTCCTGAATATGATGAAAACATTTGATAAACGCATTAGCCTGCTGGTTCTGGTTGCCTCTCTGGGGTACTTCGTTGACATCTACGATCTGGTTATTTTTTCCATAGTTCGGGTTCAGAGTTTTCAGGACATCCATGTTCCGGAATCGATCATACGGACGGAGGGCGAGTATGTGCTTAACATGCAAATGGGAGGTTTGTTGCTCGGTGGCCTGTTCTGGGGTGTGATTGGAGACCGCTACGGAAGGATTAAAGTCCTTTTCGGCTCAATTCTGATGTATTCTCTGGCGAATATTGCGAATGGTTTTGTTCAGGATGTATCTTCCTATGCCTGGATTCGGTTCATCGCGGGAATCGGGTTGGCCGGAGAGTTAGGGGCGGGAATTACGCTGGTCAGCGAAGCTATGGACAGGAGCAAGAGAGGCTATGGTACGATGCTGATTGCGGGAGTAGGGGTACTGGGCGCCGTGGCAGCTTATTATGTGTCTAATTTGTTTGATTGGCGCCAGGCTTATTTCTTCGGTGGTGGTATGGGTTTGCTGTTGTTGCTTTTACGCATGGGAACCTTCGAATCCGGTATGTTTCATGAGGTTCGGAATGCTGATGTTCGAAAAGGGAGTTTGCGTTTGCTTTTCGCTAACCGCGAGCGGTCACTCCGGTACTTGTATTGTCTCCTTATCGGTTTGCCGATCTGGTTTGTGGTTGGGGTGCTGATAACTCAGGCTCCGGAACTTGGTCAGGCCTTATCAGCTGTAGAGCCCCTTAGTGCAGGGAAAGGAATTTTATTTGCTTATTTAGGCATTTCTTTGGGAGATGTGCTGGCCGCCTTGCTTGCACAATGGTTACGCTCTAGAAAGAAAGCGGTATTTGCTTTTCAAATAATGATCTTGCTGAGCTCTCTAATTTATCTGACCAGTCATGGACTTAATAGTGCTCAATTTAATTGGTTAGCCTTTTTTATGGGGCTATCGGTTGGCTACTGGGCTACCTTTGTGACCATCGCTTCAGAGCAGTTCGGAACCAACCTTCGCTCGACAGTAGCAACTACTGCACCCAATTTCGTTCGTGGCGCTCTGATTCCGAGCACGTTTTTATTTGAATGGCTGGCCGGTTTTCTTGGAATCATTTACGCGGCAGCGCTGGTGTTGGTTTTCCTTTGTTTAGTAGCTATCGTGGCGTTGTCTCGGCTTAAAGAAAGCTTCGACAGGGATTTGAATTTCGTTGAAGACTGAAAAATCTCTATATCATAGCTGGTTGCAATGGGGCGGGAAAGACTACCGCCAGTTATACGATATTGCCTTAAATATTGAATTGCAAAGAATTCGTAAATGCCGATAACAGCGGGAACATTTCCGGACTAAACCCGAGGCAAATTTTTCCGGGAAACAGGTCTGCACCAATGAAAAAACAGGTTTTAACCAATGAAAACCTGTTAAAGACCTGTTTGAAAATAGGCCTGAGGAATGAAATACCTGTTTAAGGGGCGAAGATGGTACGGATTTGATCCCTGGTTGATGTAGAATTATTCGTGTCTCAAAGGTAGCACAAGAAGCTTGGCGAGTATCCGCTGGCTTGATACGCGAATCCATTTTGGTTTTAATGTTCAAAACTAGGATTGGCAATGAACGACTTCGGGCGATTACCGATCAAATAAAAAAAACCGGATTAAAAACTCTTGCGAGCTCTCAATCCGGGTTTGTACCCCGGACAGGATTCGAACCTGTGACCGACGGTTTAGAAAACCGTTGCTCTATCCAGCTGAGCTACCGAGACAACTCACCAATTATCGCTTTTAACGTCGGCAATTGCGATGCAAATCTAGCAAATAATCTTATTTTGAGCGAAAAAATATTTAGAAAGTAATCGTGTCCATAAATTCATCGACGGCCATTTTTTCCATCTGATGCCGGTCTCGACAGATGTCTTTGATGAGCTCTCTTTGTCTATAGGCAAAGACCCGTTCAAGATTACGCTGAAATTTTTCCAACAAGAGGGGAATGCCTTCAGCCCGCCGTCTTTTATGTCCTATGGGGTACTCTACCAACACTTCATCCATCTCCGTATCATCCGTAAACACAACGGTCAGCGCATTAGCAATGGAGCGCTTATCCGGATCGTGGTAATCCTTCGTAAATTGCTCGTCTTCCACGGTGAACATTTTTTCCCTTAACTTATCAATTGCCGGATTACCTGCAATTTTATCTTCGTAATCCCTGGCTGTCAATCGACCGTATAAAAGCGGTATGGCAATCATATACTGGAGACAATGGTCGCGGTCAGCCGGATTGTTTAGCGGTCCTTTCTTGTCAATAATACGTATTGCCGCTTCGTGTGTACGAATGCGAATCTCCTTGACATCCTCAACCCGTCGACCCTTCGCTTGCATAAGCTCCCAGATCTTCATGGCCGCTTCCACGGCAGTCTGCGCATGGAATTCTGCTGGAAAGGAGATTTTAAACAATACTTTTTCCATGACATAGGAACCGTAGGGCCTCTGAAATGAAAAAGGCTTACCCTTAAAAAGGACATCGTAGAACCCCCACGTTTTAGCCGTTAGCGCCGTAGGATATCCCATTTCTCCGGTTTTAGCGATCAAAGCCAATCGAACTGCCCGGGAAGTGGCGTCGCCTGCTGCCCAGGATTTCCGACTACCCGTGTTCGGTGCGTGACGGTAGGCGCGGAGGGACTGACCATCTACAAATACGAGAGACAGTGCATTAACCGTTTCTTCCTTGGTCAGCTGCATTAACCGGCAGACAACAGCTGTACTTGCCAGTTTCACCAGGACAACATGGTCCAGACCTACGCGATTAAATGAATTATCCAGAGCCATGACTCCCTGAATCTCATGGGCCACGATCATGGCGGTTAGAACATCGCCCATGTTCAGAGCAGGTTTACCTTTTGCACGTTGGGACCGGCTTAGCCAATCGGCTACGGCCAATATAGCCCCGAGATTATCAGAAGGGTGTCCCCATTCTGCGGCTAGCCAGGTATCGTTGAAGTCCAGCCAACGGATTACGGTGCCTATATTGAACGCAGCCTGTACGGGATCCAGCTGGTAATTAGTTCCCGGAACTTTCGCACCGTTAGGCACAAGCGTTCCGGGGACAATCGGGCCCAGAAGCTTCGTACAGGCCGGATAGCTTAACGCTTCAAAGCCACAGCCCAGGGTGTCGAGCAGACAATGGTAAGCCGTTTCTTTTGATAAGTCACTCCAACCTTTATAATAGAGTGCGTATTCTGCAATGTCCAGTAAAACTTTGTCGGCAGTATTTCCGGGTAGGATTGAATCGGATGGCGTCATAAATTATAGTTCATTAATCTTCACGTTCCTGAATCGCTTTATAGTCTCTGTTCTCGGGTCCGGTGTAATTGGCACCGGGACGAATAATCTTTCCGTCCTCACGCTGTTCAAG
>JBMDWN010000124.1:0-5113 GCA_048595275.1 Olivibacter sp.
CACACTGAAATCCACCTGCCAGGGCGTCATTTCCTGCGTCAAATTCGCAGCCGGACAACCGTATTCCACCTTTAGAAAATCGTTCTCCAGCAGAAGATTGTGCATCACCGCATATATCCCGTCCAGCGGATTTTTTGACCCCTGCAGCATAGCTGTAAAACCATCAGAGATTGCCGGCTTCATCAATTCCTGGATAATCGCCATGCCCATATCATCCTTATTCCTGAAATGATAATAAAACGCTCCTTTGGTCACCTTTGTCGTCGCCAGTATATCGTCTACACTTGTTGCCTGATACCCCTTTCTGTAGATCAGATCAAAAGCTTTCTGTAAAATATTCAAACGCGTTGCTTCTGCCTTTTTCATAAGCCATGTATTTTACGTAAATCGCTCCATGCGCCTCCATTGAATACCTGCCGGAAGCCACGTTCTTTCAATAAGGATTCGGCTTTTACGCTGCGTAATCCATGTGAGCAGGTCGTGATGTATACTTTACCCGGATCCAGGTCCCTGTACTTTTCCCTCAGCTTTCCCAGCGGCATATTTACGGAACCTTCAATATGACCGGTTGCGTACTCGCCTTCCGTCCGGACATCCAGTATAATGGCTCCCTTCGCGATTTTATTCTCAAGTCCATCGCTCAAGGTCATAAAGCGATAAACCCGGTACCCGGCATAGATCAGTAGCAGCCCAACCAATGTGGTGATAATTATTTTCATGATTTGTGGTTTTATCTGAATAAAGGGCGGTTAGCTAAGGGTGAAAAAGGCCAGGGAATGGCCATAAAGATGATCGCCAGACCTACCGCGAACAAGATCAGCATGACCCTGAACTTTTCCTGGTCCGCCGTTTTTCGCTTGGCCATCGAAGAACCAACCGTAATCACGATAACCGCTGTCAACATCAACAGGCTATGAATAATTGTAAAAAAGAACAGGTCAAGGCTCTTAATGGCCTCCCGAAAGTTTGAAAAAACGTACTGGATAATCGGACTTTGAAAGTAAAGCGTCATGCCGATCAGCAGTTGAATGTGGGCGATCGTGGCAGTCCAGTGCCGTACCGCATCATCGGTTTTCATAAAAGGTGCTTTGGAGGTATAACCCTGGTAAGCCCTGTAGATAGCGACGAGCAAACTCGCCAATACGAGCCACCGGGTCAGATTATGCAGAAATATAAGGCTTGCGTACATGAGGGCTTTAATGTTTAAAGCAAATATAGTAAAACATACCGATCAGTATGTTTTTGTTTGTATTTTTCTGATGGGATACAAATGATCCCCTCCTTACCTTTGGGCTTATTCATTAACCAGTAATATAGTGCCTAAATACATTGACCCCGTATCCGACTTTGGATTCAAGCATCTTTTTGGGAAGGAAGCCAATAAAGACCTGCTGATCGCTCTGCTCAACGAACTCTTGCTCGGCTATAAAACCGTGCAGGATTTAGTCTATAAGGGTACCGAGCGAACCGGGGACCATGCGGACAACGGCAGCGTTATCTTCGACCTGACCTGCATTGACCAGGACGGCAATGATTTCATCATTGAAGTGCAGCGCAGCAGGCACGTGAACCTCAAAAAAAGAATGCTGTATTATGCGAGTAAGATTGCCAGCGAGCAGGCTCCGAGAGGCAAAAGGAAGGAATGGAACTATAACGTTAAAGAAATCTATGTGATTATTTTGATGGATGGCTTCTCATTCTCTTCCGATCGAAGCGGATATCAAAGCGAACAGTTCATCCATCCGATATGGCTTTGCGACAGAACGGACGGACAGGTTTTCTACGAAGACCTTGGATTTATTTACGTAGAATTGGCTAACTTTACCAAAGAAGAAAGCGAGTTGCGTAACGAACTGGATAATTGGCTGTTCGTGCTCAAGAACATGGCGAAAATGCAGCGCCTGTCGGCTTACTTACGCAAACCGATATTTTCTAAATTGTTTGATCTGGCCGAATACGGCAAACTATCGAAGGAGGATAAAAATATGTACGACCGGAGCTTGCGAAACAAGTGGGATGCCTATATGTACAAGGAGCAAATGCTTATTGATCAAAAAGAGAAGGAGGATAAAGAAAGAGAACTAGCTGCTAGAGAGGAAGTGCTTTCAACCAGAGAAAAAGATCTAGATTCTCGTGAAGCAAGGCGAAAAGAGGAACTAGCTATGAAAGAAAAAGACCTAGCTTCTCTTGAAGCAAAGCGAAAGGAGGAAGCAGCTCAACAAAAACTCAAAACCGCCGAGGGCTTCTTGAAAGCAGGCACACCTATTGAAGTTATTACAAAAGTACTGGATCTAACAGAGCAGGAAATAAAAAATATCAGCTAAATTTATTTTGGCATAGACTTTGTTCTATAACTTATAGGTTTAGGTTGATTAATATAAAAACCCGGTACATCCCCAAACGTACCGGGTTTTGTTTTGTCAGAAATTTCCGCCACTGCTACTCTCAGCGCTTTCCCACCTTGTTATTTCCACATACGGCACCACCACAAATCATTAAAACAAGTCAATTTCTGCCACGACAAACGCTTGTCCGCCGCCGGTAACTTCCTCTGCTTCCACGCGGACAAAACGCACCTCCTCAACCGGCTTCGGGAAGCGATACACTCGTTTCGACGGATCATTAACTAAATTACCAAACTCGAAGGCGCCTGCCCTGCTCCAGTTTTTTCCGTCCTTACTCGTCATTACCGTTCCTTTCGCTAAAAGGCCCGCCGACTGGTCTTTCGGAGGGGTGTAAAAGATCCCGCTCAGCGTATGGAGCCCCGACAGATCAATCGTTAAAGACATGCGCTTTCCAGAGCCCGTGGATTTCCAGAACGTCTCCGCATCTCCATCAATAGCAGCATGTACACCCACGTTTCGCCCCTTGGTTCCCGTATCACGCACTATCCAGTCACGCTTGGTTAACCCCAATTGCTCCCTTAAAACCGGTCCGGTAATCTGACCCTGCGTGGCTACTGCTTTCAGTTCATTTCCACCGGCTTTAAATGGTTGAAGATACAGGGTTGATGTGCTATCCGGGTCACTGCCATCCAAGGTATAATAGATCTTAATGTCCGGGCCATTGTTGAGGTTGGCAAAGACATCTTCTCCGTGGGGCTTCCAGTTGAAACTGTGCCGTGCGGGATCGATCGAAACAATGCCATCCGCTGTCTTCGAGACCTTGAGCTCCGGAGGATAGCTTTTATAATAATGCCCGGACACCCTGCTCATCGCAGGATCGGATCGGGATTTCGTAACCTCAATTTTAAGTTTGTCGGTCTTTACATCAGGGAAACGGACAATTCGTTTGTAACCAATATTCGTCCCTTCAGCAACCGGTCTCCAGTTCCCATTGATACTCGCCGAAACGACAAAAGCTTCAACCCGTTCACCATGTGTCATGACGGCCTCCTGCAACACCAAACGATTTATGGTCACCGGTTCCGGAACCCGGACAATCAGCTCCTTCTTCTCTCCTGTCAAGACTACGTAAACCTCCCCGTTTACCTCCGAAGGCATTGGCGTCAGCTGCTTGCTCTGCAGCAAGTCATTGCCATAAGTCTCTTCAATGCGCGCGCCGGTGGCTTTAAGCACAGCAACATCTCTATCAGAAAATTTTCCCTCCCGGTTTGGCGGAACGTTCAGAAGGAAGGTCGAATTTCCTCCGACAGACCGTTCGTAAATGTCAAACACATCGTCCACGCTTCTTACGCCCTGGTGGCTATCGTCCCTGAAAAACCATCCTTCCCGGATAGACGTATTCGTCTCTGCCTGCTGGTAATGAAGGTATTGAGCGTCATAAAGTTGGTCACGTCCACCAATGTTTTGTGCCGTCATATCCGGGAAATGGCTTGCCGTATCCGGGTTTTGACTATAGGGTATAACATTCCATTCAGTATCCCGGGTTGCCCCCGCCTCATTCCCCGCCCAACGGACGTCTTCACGACCGAAAATTACGGCTTGCGGCGCAAGCTCCCTGATCACCTCCTTCCAGGCCGCGTAGTTGTAGCGTTGCCCGCCCTTTCTTTTTGGGTGTGCCCCGTCAAACCAAACTTCATGGATCGGTCCGTACTCGGTCAGTAATTCAAACAATTGATTAAGAAAATACTCATTATAATCGTCAACACGGAAGTTAAAGGTCCGTTTGTTTGCAAAAGGCCTTCCTTGGACTGCACGGGGAATGGTTCTTTCGGTATAAGGACTTAAATTTCCGTAAAGTCCGTTAGCATTTTCGATCTGAAACAAATCGGCGGGCGACAAGTACACCCCTAACTTCAAGCCATATTTCCGGCAAGATTCAGAAAGGCTGCGCAATACATCGCCCTTCCCCCCTTTAAAATCGGTGGACATAATTCCGTGACGCGTATACCTGCTCTGCCACAGCACGAAGCCATCATGGTGCTTAACTGTTAAGATCACCATTTTCATTCCGGCGGCCTGCAAAGCCTCGCACCATTGATCGGTATCCAATGCCTTCAAATCGAAAATTTCCGGATTTTCCATTCCACTTCCCCACTCTTTGGCCGTAAAAGTATTGGGGCCGAAGTGTATAAACGCAATGAACTCATTCTTCAACGCATCATACTGGTTTTGTGTAGGGACGACATGGGCAGCTTTCCGGATAATGGCTTCCCTGCTATCGGATCCCTCAATCTTAAGGGTGTTTGCCGTCTCCGTCGGATGGGCATGCTGGGCATTCGATTCCAGAAAAACGGCAACTTGCAATACCATCAGGCAGCTTATAATTTTTATCTTTTTCTTCATTCTTCTTGCTTATAAAACCTTACCCAGTCAATCTCCATCTCCACGGGCAGATCACCGGGATCAACCTCTCCGACCCAATTCCCCCCTAATTGCATATCCAGTAGCAGATAATAGTGATGGCGGTCAAATGGAAATTGTCCTTCCAGTTCAGTATTGATCTTCGGATAGGTCATCGTATGCTGTCCATTGATAGAAAACACCAGGCTGTCGGGATAAAGCTCAACAGCATAGGTATTGTAACCGGACGGATCTATTTTCCCGATCCCGCCTTGTTTCGGATTATCTTTTATCCCGAGCCCATGGGTATAATGACTATGAACGGTTTGATAAGCAATTGAATCGTCATTCAGGCGTTCCATAATATC
>JBMDWN010000125.1:0-3333 GCA_048595275.1 Olivibacter sp.
AGTGGGAAGAGGGGTATTCTTTCGGGCAGCAATTTGGTTACCTTGTTGATTACAGCAGCGGTAATGGATTCTTCAATTCAGCAGAAGAACTCGCATCCAGTGGATTGGATTATGCCTTTGGAAATCCCCGGATCGGAGATCTTCGTTATCAGGATCTTAATGGCGACGGCATTATTGACGATCGCGATAGAGCGCCTATAGGAAACGGATCGCTGCCTCGCTTCATTTATAGTTTTTCTACAGGATTTCACTATAAGCAATTTGAATTAAATGCCTTATTCCAGGGGGTCGGTAACTACTCTACGACTTTCGGAGGTACGGGGGTGTATGAAACTTCACTAGATGGCATATTTGGATCGCTGCATGACCAGGCTTGGACACCTGAGCGTTACGCCAGTGGCACATTAATTAATTATCCCGCCTTGTCAACAGCACAAAGTGTAAATCATGTTGTGAGTGATTTCTTCTTGTATAACCGCTCATATCTTCGTCTGAAAAATGTTGAGCTTGCCTACACCTGGACTTTTGGCGAAAATCAACGCATATCTATGCCCAAACAAATACGGTTTGTTCTGAGTGGGCAGAATCTTCTGACGTGGCACAAAATGAAAACAAATGATTTTGGCCCCGAAGGTGGCAGCTTTGGGGGATTTCCAGTTTTTAGAGTCTACAATATAGGAGCAAGTCTAACCTTTTGAAAAAACGACATGAATAATATTTTTAGATATATCGTTCCAATTTTCCTGGCAGTGTTGTTAACCGCCCAGGGTTGTCAGAAGCAACTTGATTTGCAAAGCGACGGACGCATAACAATGGACCAGGTATTCAGTGACTATAACCGGACGCGGGGTTATTTGAATTCTTGTTACGGATATGTTCCAATACCACACATGAACCGTTCATCCTATACTGACGAGGCATGGGATGCGGATGACGTTACGGCGGGATCTCCCTATGCCATCTGGTATGCCGGCAACGTTACGGCGATGAACTATGCCTCGGCCTCTGTTGACGGAATTCCATGGGGCAACTTATATGAAGGTATCCGCAAATGCAATGTATTTCTGGAGGGTATGGGTACTGCAACCGTGGTTGCACCGGATGATGAAAAGGCTTCCTGGATTGCGCAGGCTCATGCTTTAAGGGCTTTGTATTATCTGCAATTAGTCAAGCGATATGGAGACGTGCCGATTTTTGACAAGCCTCTGCCTATCGGACACGATTTTTCCCAGGACCGGAAAGCCTCTTTCAGTGAGGTGGTCGGCTTCATCGTTCAGGATTGTCGGGCAGCGCTGGAGGTGCCTGACGGGAGACCGGGTTTCTCCTGGAATATTTATGACAACCAATTCGGAGTCATGACAAGAGCGGTCGTTTATGCGATCTTGTCACAGGCAATAACGTATGCAGTTAGCCCATTGTGGGCGGATGGAGGATATACTCAGGAAGATGCCGTTCGTATAACCGGCGAGGCACTCAACGCCTGCCTGATGAATGATTACCGCCTTTTTGACCTACAGCCCGAGCCGGATTTTGCACAGAATGCCTATGCGCTTTATTTCTTGACTAATTCCAATGATCAGCGGGCAGTTGATAAAGAAACGATTTACCGATGGGGCGGAGAGATGGAGGTGTGGCGAAATGCAGGAATGCCTTCCACCGAGGGAATGGATCGGACCGGCCCCTGTCCCACGCAGGAGATGGTGGATAGTTATGAAATGGCGAATGGTGAGCCGCCAGTTCTGGGCTATCAGGATGACGCGCACCTTCAGCCTATCCTGAACCCTGCATCAGGTTACGATCCTCAGAGACCATACGAAGGAAGAGATCCCCGATTTTATGCTAGTATCTATTTTGACGAAGCTTTAAGACATTTGGATCAGCCTGATGGAAATCGAGTTGAAAGTCGGGTAGGCGGGCGGGAAGGTATTTCCTCCACCAACAGGCGAAGCACACGAACTGGATATTACCTTAGAAAATATAATAATCACCGATCCGGCTTGAACAATAATGCCGACGGGTTTACACGGATCTTTCGATTGGCGGAATTGTATCTCAACTTCGCTGAAGCAGCTTATCAGTTTTATGGTCCCGATGCCCAGGTTGATATAGGGTCAGGATCTTTGTCCGCGCGCGAGGCGGTTAACCGGGTTCGCGCCCGTGCCGGAATGCCCGGCCTTCCCGCGGGACTATCAAAGGAAGCGTTTGAGGCTCGTTACCGAAATGAACGAAAGATCGAATTTGCTTTTGAAGAACACCGATTTTTTGACGTTAGGAGATGGAATATTCTTAGCCAAACTGATGAGAAATTAACCGGGATGCGGATTCAGAATGAGGACGGATCCCTCACTTATCAGCGGTTCAGCCTACCTTCAAGAAATAGCGCCTCCACTCGCTTTCTGCGTTATCCGCTGGATCAGACAGAAGTAAACAAAATTTTTGAACTGACAGGCCAAGATTGGCAAAATCCAGGTTGGCTGGACTAAAAAAACCACATACCATGAAAAGACTAGCTGAAATAGCTTTGCAGGTGATGTTAATTGTTGCCCTAAATCTTTATGGTCAAAAGCTAATTGCAAGACAGGTGGATAGTGACCACTGGACTGCAACCGATGCTTTGGGACGTACACTGCCAAATGTTGAGGAGGCCGGTGAAAAGCGAGAAGGTAAAACGGTTGCTATGTTTTACTGGACCTGGCATCAGGGTGACGATGATACGACATATCAGGTTCGTAATATCAGTGAAATTATACGGCAACATCCGGAGGCCATGAAAGACTACAACCATACGGCATGGGGAACAAAGCGCCCTGGGTTCTTTTATTGGGAGCAGCCTCTTTTTGGTTATTACAAAACTACGGATCCTTGGGTGCTTAGAAAGCATGCGGAGTTATTAGCAGATGCGAAGGTGGATGTAGTTTTTTTTGATTGTACTAATGGGAGTTTAACGTGGGAGGATTCTTACGAAGTTCTGTTAAAAACATGGGCTCAAGCCAAAGCCGATGGTGTGCAGGTGCCTAAAATAGCTTTTATGTTGCCTTTTGGTCCCATGGACAATTCCTTGGTTTCTCTCCGCCAACTTTATCGATCACTTTATGATCCTGGTCGTTATGAAGATCTTTGGTTTTTTTGGAAGGGGAAGCCCTGCATTATGGCTTATCCGGACAATTTAGGAAATGGCACGGAAGATCAGGCCATCCGGAATTTTTTCACCTTCCGCCCTGGCCAGCCGGATTACGTTGACGGGCCTCAGCGCAATGATCAATGGGCCTGGTTGGAGAACTATCCTCAGCATGGCTATGTCAGGGACAAAAATGGAATTTATGAGCAGGTTGC